>JAXDGF010000062.1:0-4971 GCA_034665165.1 Solirubrobacteraceae bacterium
CGAGCGCGATCAGGCCCGCGCTGAGTTCGTCGAGATGACCGCGACCAGGGACCGGCTCGCCACCGAAGCCCTGGAGTCGATCGCGGAGATCGAGCAGGCGCGAAGCCAGGTCGAGGCCCTCGAGGCGGCCGCGGCCCGCGACGCGGACGCGCGCGAGGCAGCAGCCGCCCGCGACTCGGATGCGCGGGCCGCGCTCGCCGCCGAGCGCGACAAGCTTGCGCAAAGACTCGCCGGCACGATCGCCGAGCTCGGCTCGACGACGGCGGCCAGGATCGACGCCGAGAAGTCCCTGGCCCCGCTCCAAACGGACCTCGCTACGTCGGCCGCCAGGTCTGAAGCAGCCGCCGCGCGCGCCGAACAGCTCACGGCGGACCTCGCCGCAGCGCGCGGCGAGCTCGAAGCGCGCACCGTCGCCCTGACGGAGATGACGGCCACGGCCGACAGCCGCTCGGCCGAGGTGACAGATCTCATCGGGGCGCGCGACGGACTCCGCGCCGAGCTGGAGCAGGCCCGAGGCGAGCTCGCCGAAGCGCGGACCGAGCTCGCGGACGCCACCGGCCAGGCCTCGGTCCTGGTCGCTCAGGTTCGGGGCCGGGATGCCGACCTCGAGGCGCTGCGCTCCGAAGCGGCCCAGGCAGCCGAACGGCTCGAAGCGACCGAAACCGCCCGCGACGCCGCCCACAGCAAGCTCGCCGACGCCGAGCGACGCATCAAGGCCCTCGCCGACAGTGCCCTCGAAGTGGGCGGGGAGGTCGAGACGCTGACCTCCGAGCGCTTCGAGCTCTCCGAGCGCGTCGAGGAGCTCGTGTCCGATCTCGCCTCCCTTGCCGCGGCGCGAGGCGACGCCGAGCAGGCCCTCGAGCGGGTGCGGACCGAGCTCGTCGCGGCGCAGGCCGAGGTCAAGTCGGCCGACGACCTCTATCAGAGCGAAGCCGAGGCGCGTGAACACGCCGACGCGTCAGCGATCGCCCGCGAGCGTGAGCGTGACCAGCTCGCAGCCGTGGCCGACGAGTGGCAGGCGCGCCTGGACCACGCCGAGCGAGAGCACGAATCCGCTCGGGCCGAGGCGGCGGCCGAGCTCACGAAAGCGTGGGAGGCGGTCTCGACCGCGATGGCCGAGGCAGAGAGCATGCAAGCGTTGTCGTCGAAGACCGCCGATGAGGTCGATCGCCTTCGTGACGCGCTCGCGCGCTCCGAGGAGGAGCTCGGCGAGGTCCGCCGCGACGCCGCCGCGGTCGCGGACGAGCCGAGCGCCGCCCACCAAGTACACGGGCCTGCCCAAGCGGAGCTCGAGCAGGCGCGGGCAGAGCTCGAGCGGGCGCAGGGAGAGCTCGAGCAGGCGCAGGAGCGACTTGCCGCCGAGCGGGCGGCGCGTGAGCGGGCCGAAGCGCTCGCGGCCACGGCGGCCGAGGAGATGGCCGCGACCGAGTCGCGCGCCCAGACCGCTCTCGCGGAAGCCGGGCGGGCGAAAGCTGCGGCCGAGGCCTCGATGCGCGAAGCGCAGGAGGCGAACGACGCCGCGCAGGCACAAGCCGCCGCCGCCGCGGAGGTGTGGGCGGAGGAAGCCCGCGCGAGTGCCGAGCGCGAGGCCCGGGCTCAGCGCGAGGCCGAGCGGCGGGCCGCGCGCGAGGCTCGGCGCCCCGGGGGCGAGGCCGAGCGACGGGCGCGCGCGGGCCGGACGCCGCCGCCCGAAACGGCGCCGCCCGAAACGGCGCCGCCCGAAACGGCGCCGGAACCGCAGGGGTCAACCGAGGCTGAGCCGGCGGATGCGCCCGGGGCTTCCCGGCCGGCGCGGGAGCGAGAGGCGGCGCTCGTTCGCACCCGCGCCAGCCGACCCGCCGGAGTGCGCGTCACGGCGATCCCGAGGCAGCGCCCGGCGCGCCGGCGCGCGAAGTCTCGCTGGCTCCCATCCGAGTCGATCGTGGCCATGCTCCTGCTCGGACTTGGAACGCTGCTCGCGCTCCTCGTTCTCACGGGCGCGATCAAGCTCGGCGTCGCTCCGTAGGCTTCCCCGGCGTGGGTCTCAGTGAACGGGGAGCGGCGTGCTGGTGGCCGTCGCAGAGTCGTTCGGCGGCGTGCGCAGCTCCTGCAGGTTGAGCGCCAGCCGGCGTCCGACCGTTCCCCGCGGATCGAGCGCGAGCACGCGCGCCACGGCCTGGCGGGCGGCGCGGACATCGCGCAGGCCACGCTCGAGGTTCGCGAGCTGCTCCCATGCGAGCTCGTCGCTCGGGTCGCGTCCGACCGCCTCGAGGAGGTAGGTCCGCGCCTGGACTGGATGGCCGAGGGAGACCGAGATCGAGGCCGCGGCCTTGAGGCCGTCGTCGGACAGCGGATCGAGGCGCGATGCGAGCTGCGCCGTCCCGACGGCGTGCAGGAGCTCGACGCGCGATGAGGTCGCGCCCGCTTGCGTGAGCGCTGCGCTCGCCTTCGTCGCGGCCAGGGTAGGGAGCAGGGCGGAGACCGCGTAGACGCACAGTACGAACGTGGTGGCGCCGAGCGTGAGCGCCCGCACTGCGTCGGGGCGCCGCCGACTGCGCCACGCCCGGCGGCTCATGCCCGAGCCTGCGAGCGCGCCCAAGAAGAGGAGGACGGGAAAGGTCACCCCGGGCAGCTCCCAGTCCCAGTCGTACAAAGCATGGATCGCGTACGCGACTCCCGCGGCGAGGAGCGCGACTGCGAACGCCCGCTCGGTTCCGGTCTTGCGCCGCGCCGCGTCGAGGCCGGCGACGAGCAGCAGCACGTAGGCCCCGATCGCGAGCACCGCGCCGACGAAGCCCGTCTCGGCCAGCCACTGCACGGGGACGTTGTGCGCGTCGTGGACGCTCAGATTGCCGGCCGTGCTGTACAGGAGGTCGACGACCTGGAAGGACCCGGCGCCCCAGCCCGCGACGGGCTTGTCGCTCCAGGCCCCGACCGCGTCCTTCCACCACACCCAGCGGTTCCCGGAGCTCACCGAGATGTTGGGCACGTTGACGTTCGCCGTCGCATGCGGCGTCGTGAAGCTGTGCCAAGCGTGGCTGATCCCGCCGGACACCACCAACACGATCAGGCCGATCGCGACCACGAAGGCGGCGCCGGCGGCGAGCCGGCGCAGGGCGCGGCGCCTCCGCTCCGGGCTGAGCTCGATGCTCACGTCACGGTCGAGGAGCCTGCGTCCCGCGGCGTAGAGAAGCGCCAGGGACGCCACCAGCACGATCGCGAACTTAACCCCGGCCGTCTCGCGATCGCTCAAGGGGACGTTGGCACCGCTCAACGAGTGGAGCGACAGCGCCACCCACAACGGCGGGACCGTCGCCACCGCCGCCGCGGCCAGCAGCATGAGCGTCTTCAGCCACGCTCCTCCGAACGCGAGCGTCACCACGACCACAACGATGAGCGCCACCAAACCCCCACGCGAATACGTGAGTCCGACGACGAGCAACGTCAGCTCGACCGCGAGCAGCGCCGCCATCCGCATCCGGCGCGGCTGCTCGGGGTCGCGCGCGATGACCAGCGCGATGGGCACGGCGAAGGCGACGAACAGGGCCAGTGCGTTCCAGTAATCGAGCGGGGCCTGGAGCCGGGCGAAGGTAGCCGTCTGATTTAGGTCGATGAGCCCCGCGATGTGAAGCCCCGGGGCGATCTTCTGCCCCAGTGCATATATCGACACGAGCAAGGCGACAAGCAGATAGCCGGTCGCGATCGTCTGCAGCGGCCGCCGGTGTGAGGCGCCGGCGGCGATCGCGAGTACGAGCACGAGCACATAGCTGATCTCGCGGTTGAGCTCGAGCCACGTCTGGTTGGGCGCGACGCTCCAGAGCAAGGTGATCCCGTTCCAGAGGGCAAAGCCCACGAGCAGCGCCGTCCCCGTCACCGCCCGCGACCGCGCGCCCACGCGGATCGTCCCATTCCAGAGCCATGCGGCCGCGGCGAAGGCGGCAAGCGCCGACAGCCCGATCTGGACCCGCGCCTCGGCCGGATCGGTGTTGGCGCCGTGGGCGAACGCCGCGTAGAGCACGAGCAGGAGCAGCCCGACGATGAGCGCGCCGGGCGCGCGACTGAGGGCGCTCTCGGAGGCGGGCGGCCAGCCGCCGGCGGGACTGTCCACGTCGCGCCCGGCCTCGGCAGCGCCGGGGCGTGAGAGCTGAACCGTGGTCATTCGCGGCGACGCTAGCATGGGGCGTGACCGATGCCGTGCCACCCCGTTGATCGCCTGGGCCGGCGGTTATGCCGACTGCTTCTGGCGGCGCTGCTGGCCGGCGTCTTACTCCCCGTCGCGAGCGCGAGCGCGAGCCCTTTCACGGAGGTCGAGCAGGCCTACGCGACGAGTCCGAGCCAGACGATCCCGCCCTGCGAGTTTTCGCCGAGTTTGCTCGCCCAGGCCAGGAGCTCCGTCCCCAACGATGCCCAGCAATACGACCAGAGCCTGATCGCGGCGATCGAGCAGGCCCAGCAGGCTCGGGCGAGCGGTGCGTGCACCGCGCAGAAGCACGGAGCCGCGGGCGCGACCGTGCCCGTCGGTACTCCCGTGCCGCCGTCCGTTCCCCCGCTGGGGCAGAACACGCCGCTCCGCGTCGGCTCGGCGACAGCGCCTACCGACTCCGGACTGCCCGCCCCCCTCGCCATCCTCGCGATCCTCGCCGCGGTGGCCGTGATCGGCGGCGGCGCGCTCGGGCTGGCGCGGCTGCGGGGATGGGATCCGGCCTGGCTCGGCCGGTCCGGGCACGCCTGGCGCGAGGCCGGGTACAGGGTCTCTGGCATCCTCGGTGAGTGGCTGCGGAGGGCCCCGCGTTGATTGGGGCAGCGGTCGCGTGGGTTCCGGGGCGTGGGTCGTCCCGCGGTTTGGGCACCCGAGGTCACATTTACGCCACCTGACAGCTTTCTGACCACGCCCCGCCTGGAGTCGCGCGCGGTTTCGGCCCCCCGGGGGCGGGGGGCCGACCCCGTGCTGCGTTTTGATCGCCAGGACGATGCATTCGCAGCACACCCCGC
>JAXDGF010000063.1:0-4111 GCA_034665165.1 Solirubrobacteraceae bacterium
AACACCTCGCGAAGCTGAGTCTCTTCGCGGATGTGGCGGACGGAGCCGCTGTCGTCGATGACGGCCTCCACGACCTCCTCGATGATGTCCTGCGTCGGTCGCGTCTTGCGCCCGCACAGCGGGCAGACGTCGCCGCTGCCGGCGAACCAGCCCGACTCGTCGCACACCACACCGGGTACCGTCGCAGCCTCTTCGACGAGCAGCAGCTGCACCGCCTTCATCGAGGCGCCCCACAGACAGTGCTCGACGCCCATCGTCGCCAAGCCGCCCGCCGCCTCGGACTCGGCCACCTCGTCGACGAGCTGGCGCTGGCGCTCGCGCTCGTGGTCGTCGAGGATCGCCTGAGCGTGGTCGCGCACCTCGGCCCCAGTGGCCGTGCTCGGGTCGATGGCAAACGTCCCGATCGTGCGCTCGCGCACCTCTTTCGGGAGCAGCTGCATCAGGTGGGGCAACTCGTCCTCGTGGCCGCCGAAGACGAGCACGTCGTAGGACATGTGCTGGAGGGTGTTGGCGAGGTCCTTGAAGAATGTCCGCTCCAGGCGCTCGCCCTTGTCCTCATGGCGATCAGGGGAATTGGCCCGCCGGCCCGCGGCCCCGAACCGGCGCAGATCAGGTCCCTCCACCCGTCCCGCGTCCCGGTGCGCGCCGAGGTACACCTCCCACAGGTGGGCGCCCTGGCGGTCGGCGACGACCGCGAGCAGCCGCTCGAACTCCTCGAGCACCGCGAGCATGGGTCGCGCGTAAGGCGTGGAGTCCACCACCACCCGTGTGCGCACCGGGCGCGGGAGGGGCACGAACTCGAACAGCCCGGCCCCGCCACAGGCGAAGATCGCCGCCGCCTTCTCCTGCGGGGGGTCATTCTTGATCAGCTCGTCGATGCGCTCGATGTCGCCCCGGAGCGAGACCCGAACCTGATGGTCGAGTTCTGGATCCTTGGCCTGGGACCGCACCTCGTGGAGGAGGCTGTCCACCTCGGTGTCGGTAGCCCTGCGATCTCCCGGATCGAGGCCCAGGTACATCGATACGACCCGAAGGTCGCCGGCGTCGAAGCGGGTAATGCGGTCGATCCGATCCTGTGACAGCGCACCGTCGGGATCGCCGGGCGGCGCCTGAGGGAACGGCGGCTGGGCGGCCGCCGCGTTGTCGGCAGAGATCGACTCCATCGCGTTAACTCTCGCTGTAGGTCGGCGGGGGCGTCATACAAGGCGGCGCGGCCTCGGCCCAGGCTAGCGGCCTTGGGGGTGATGCGAGTTAAGCACCTATACGGTAGTCAACTCGCATCACGTCACCGCGAGCCCGCGGCCGCGTCTCTCAGCCGGAAGGCGCCGCCTCGATGACGGCGTCGACCTTGGCGGCCAGACGTCGCTCGGCCTCGGTGATGCCGGCGCGATGGGGGTTGGTGATCGTCAAGCGGACGTGGTTGAACTCGAGGATGCACATGTCGGGGCGCCGAAAGTGGTCCGCGGCGGCGGCCGCGACGAGCTCGAGGAAGGCCAACGCCTGGTCGAAGTCGCGGAATGCGAGCTCGCGCACGAGCGTGTCTCCGACCCGGCGCCAGCCGGGGTGGGGCGTCGCCATGTCCGGTCCTTACGCTGAGAGTTGGCTGAGAGAAGGCCAGAACAAAGGTTCGAGCGCACTACTTTTGGGGAACAAACACTTTGTCAACGTAGGCCGCGGGAACGGCAAGCCAAGTTTGGTTGGTCTCCGTGTCGGCCTACCTAAGGACCTCGAGTGTCACCCGACAACGCCACGACGACAGCCAAGCGGACGAAAAAATGACCATCGGCACGAGCCTCTTCCTCATCGCCGTGGGCGCGATCCTCAAATGGGCCGTCACCTGGACCGTCGCCGGAATCGACCTCCACGTCGCCGGGGTGATCCTGATCATCGTCGGTGTAGTCGGCCTCCTCATCGGACTGGCGATGCTCTTCTCCGACCGCCCGCCCTGGCAGCGCGTCCCCCCAGACCGCTACCCGCCGCCGCCGCCGGAGCTCTAGCGGGGCGCCTACGAGACGGGCGGCGGCCACCCCCCACCCTTGACGCCGCCCCATTTCGCCCTACGGACACAACTACTGGAGCTGTTCCCGAGAGTTAGACGCTTGATCTGAGAGGAGTCCGGCATGGCCAAGGCGGTTGGGATCGATCTCGGTACTACCAACTCGGTGGTCGCCGCCACGATGGAGGGGGGTCTGGTCGAGGTGATCCCCAACGCCGAGGGCGGTAGGGTCACCCCGTCGGTGGTCGCGTTCACCGAGGATGGGCAGCGGCTCGTGGGCCAGGTCGCCAGGCGCCAGGCGATCCTCAACCCGGAGGCGACGATCTACTCGGCCAAGCGCTTCATCGGTCGGCGCTGGGAAGAGGTCCAGGAGGAGGCCAAGATCGTCTCCTACAAGGTAGTCCCCGGGCCCAACGACGCGGTTCGCTTCGAGATCCGGGGCAGGCTGTCCGCGCCCGAGGAGATCTCCGCGCTGGTGCTGAGGAAGCTGTCCGAGGACGCGGCCAAGTTCCTCGGCGAGCGCGTCACCGAAGCAGTCATCACGGTGCCCGCCTATTTCAATGACGCCCAGCGCCAGGCCACCAAGGACGCGGGCCGGATCGCCGGACTCGAGGTGCTGCGGATCATCAACGAGCCCACGGCGGCCGCCCTGGCCTACGGGATCGACAAGAAAGGCCAGGAGACGGTGCTCGTCTTCGATCTCGGCGGCGGAACCTTCGACGTCTCCCTGCTCGAGGTGGGCGACGGCGTGATCGAGGTCCGGTCTACGAACGGCGACGGCCACCTCGGCGGCGACGACTTCGACAAGCGCATCGTCGACTGGCTCGCCGACGAGTTCAAGCGCGACCAGGGCATCGACCTGCGCCAGGATCCCCAGGCCCTCCAGCGCCTGTACGAGGCCGCGGAGCGGGCCAAGGTCGAGCTCTCTTCGACCACTCAGACCCAGATCAACCTCCCCTTCGTCACTGCGGACGCGTCTGGGCCCAAGCATCTCAACACGTCGCTCACGCGGGCGAAGTTCGAGCAACTCAGCAAGGATCTGATCGAGCGTACGCGGGGGCCGGTCGAGCAGGCGCTGGCCGACGCGAAGATGACGGCCGACGACATCGACGAGGTCATCCTCGTCGGGGGGTCGACGCGCATCCCGGCCGTGCAGGAGCTTGTGCGCCGTCTCTCGGGCGGCAAGGACCCGAACATGACCGTCAACCCAGACGAGGTCGTGGCCCTGGGGGCCGCGCTCCAGGCCGGCGTGCTCAAGGGCGAGGTCGAAGACGTGGTCCTCCTCGATGTCACCCCGCTTTCGCTCGGGCTCGAGACCCTGGGCGGGGTGATGACGAAGGTGATCGAGCGCAACACCACCATCCCGGCGCGCCGGACGGAGACGTTCTCGACCGCCGAGGACAATCAGACCGCGGTCGACATCGTCGTCCTCCAGGGCGAGCGCGAGCTCGCCGCCGACAACCGCCAGCTCGCGCGCTTCCGCCTGGAGGGAATCAGGCCCGCTCCCCGCGGGACACCCCAGATCGAAGTGACCTTCGACCTCGATGCCAACGGCATCCTCAACGTCTCGGCGCGGGACCAGGCCACCGGCACCGAGCAGAAGGTGACGATCTCCGAGAGCACCAATCTCGACAAGAGCGAGGTCGAGCGCATGGTTCGCGATGCCGAAGCGCACGCCGGTGAGGATCATCGGCGGCGCGAGGAGATCGACGCCCGCAACGAGCTCGATGGCGTCGCCTACAGGGTCGAGCAGCTGCTCGCCGATCTCGCCGACGGGGTCCCCGTCAACGAGAAGGCGCGCGCGGAGCAGCTCGTCGCCGAGGCCCGTCAGGCGATATCCGAGCAGGCCGGCCTCGACCGGGTCCGCCCCCTCACCGCCGACCTCCAGCACGTGGCCCACAGCCTGCCCGCCAGCGCCTCCGCGGCAGCGGGCAACGGCTCAGGCCGCTCGGGCGGCGATGGCGCGAGCGACGACGGCGCCGAGAGTGACGAGGAGGTCGTAGATGCCGAATTCACGCGGGAGTGACGCTGGCTACGAGCCCGCCGAGCAGGCGCCCGATCTGACCGCGGAGCTGGCGCGGATCGAGGACCGCTACAAGCGGGCCCTGGCTGACC
>JAXDGF010000064.1:0-7514 GCA_034665165.1 Solirubrobacteraceae bacterium
GTGCCCGAGCGGTTCGTGACCTTGTGGGCGCCGGCCGGGCCGGTGCCGAAGCACACGACGTCGCCCGGCTCGAGCTCGTGCTCGCCCTCCGGATCGCGCAGCGTGGGCGTCCCGGTGAGGACGATGAGCCACTCCTCCTCGACCCCCTCGAAGTGGTACGGGCTGCCGCTGTCGCCCGGGTCGATCTCGTACACCGTGCCGCCCAGCCTCGCCGCTCCGAGGTGCGGCCCGAGCTCGGCCTTCCGGCTCTGGTAACCGGCGGGGTCGGTCGGGTTGGCCGCGACGGCGACGTCGTAGAAGTTGACCGGCTCGGTCACTCGACTTCCCAGCTGTCGACGGCATCGGCGGCGCGGAAGATCTTCCCCGGCGGGTACACGGCGATCTTCCCGGCGTCCGGATACTCGATGGCGTCGGGCACGCGTCGCTCGCTGAGGATGAGCACCGTTCCCGGGCCGCTTATCTGGTGCGCGCCCTCAGGCCCGGCGGGAAAGCAGAGGACGTCACCGGCGCGGAGCTCGCGCTCGCCGTCGGGAGTCCGGACCAGGGGCGAGCCCGACACTACGAGCAGCCACTCCTCGATCCCGTGATGGAAGTGGTACGGGCCCCGGCGCTGGCCGGCCTCGAGCTCATAGAGGCGCGCGCCGATCTGCTCGGCCCCGACCGCCTTGGCTACGGCCGCGCCGCGCCATTCATACCCGGCGAGCTCGGAGGAGAGGTCGAGCTCGGGCGCCAGGAGATTGAACTTCCGCATGGCGATATCTTGGCAAGCCCGTCGATCCCGGGGAGGCGAGGCCCGCGGGGCGGCCGAGGCCTAGGCCGATCCTCCGCGTCGCCACCGAATCGCTCAGCGCGTCGAGCCAGGCGTCGACCTCGTCCTCGCCCCGGTAGGCGACGAGGACGGTGGCGGGGGTGGTCGTAGCCAGCACCTCGTCGACATCGGGGAAGTCGGCGAGGAGGCGGTGGCGGACGGCGGGGAAGTCCGTCCTCATCGAGAGGCCGGGGATGGTGATCTCGTAGAGCTTTCCCATGTCTAGCGCTCCGCGGCCGGCATTCCGGGTCGAGGGTTGAAGGGGTGACCGCGTTCTTCGACGGGCGCGGGTCGGTGTCCTCGTGCGAGGACCAGGTACAGCGTCAGCAGCGCGATGGCGGCGGCGTCGGCGGCGATGGCGAGCACGATCGCGAAGCGGTAGCCGTGCTCCATGAAGCCGAACAGGGGTGTCTGCTCACTGATCAGGAGACCGGCGAGACCTCCCGCCGCCACGCCGATGCCCGAGAGCGCGGCGAACAGGTCGAGCCGCCGCCCGCGGCCGCCCTGCTTCGGTCGCACGGGCACGATGAGGAAGAGCCCGAGCGCCGCGGCGGAGATGAAGTTCAGCAGGAAGAGCGGGCCGATGGTGGGAACGGCCGAGTAGAAGTCGTACTGGTACTGCTGGTAGTGAACGCCGCCGATGACGAGCAGGGCGATCGCCCCAAGCGTACGGACCGCGGTAAGTGACGGGGTGCGGGTGCGCTCAGCCATGAGTGATCTCCATGCCTCCGGCGGTGAGGACGTACCACTTGGCGCCGAACTGGCTGATGTCCTGCCCGGTGGTCTGCCCCGCTGCGGTGTCGGCGGCGTAGTAGTAGAGAGGATGGCCGGCGTAGGTGACCTCGGTGCTGCCGTCACCCCGCTTGGTGGTGCCAAGGAGAGAGGAGGTGACGCCGGTACCGGCCTTCGGGGTCGCAGACGAGGTGAGCGGTGGCCACAGGCTCGCGCATGCGCCCGAGCAGGTGCTCGTGGTGCTCTTGTCGGCCGCAAACAGGTACAGCGTGCGGCCGTGGTTATCGACGAGGATCTTGCCGAACTTCGTCGAAGCCAGGTCGACCGTGCCGGCCGCGCTCGCGGTCTTGGTCGGGGCAGGCGCGGCGGAGCTGCCAGAGGCGGGAGCACTGCCGTAACCAGTCCCGCCGCAGCCGGCGATGATGACCGCGGCGGCGACGGGTGCGATGGCAAGTAGGGTGGACTTTGTCCTCATGGGGTACAGGCTCCTGGGTCGGTAAGGTGCGTAGTAGGTTGCTTCTACGTACCTATGACGCCGCGGGTCCGCCAACCTTCCTGCCGCCGTGGCCAACTTACGAATACCTTCATTACTACGTAACCAACGCGGGGCTGTCACACGGATCGGGGAGACGCGCTGGGAGTTGGGCCGCTGTGTAGGCGTCGATGCCGTCGAGCGTCTCAGCCATCAGCAGGGCGTTGGCCAGTGAGTCAAGCTGATCGCGGTGCTCGATCAGCAGGGTCGTCACCTCGACGTGGGCGTTCTCGATGATGCGCCGAACCTCGGTGTCGACGAGCTCCTGGGTCGCCTCCGATGTCTCACTGGCCCCCGGCAGTAACGGCCCATACCCGTCGCTCGCCAGAACGGCCACGGGTCCAATCGCGGCGCTCATACCCCACCGGCCCACCATCTGACGCGCGATCTGGGTCAGCTGCTGGATGTCGGCCTCGGCCCCCGTGCTGATCTGGCCGTACACGACCTCTTCCGCGGCCCGGCCGCCGAGGGCCACGCTGATCATGGCGTCAAGCTCCTGGCGCGAGAGAGAGACGCGGTCGACGTCGGGGGTCGAGATAGTGACGCCGAGCGCTCGGCCGCGCGGGATGATCGAGACTTTGCGCACGGGATCGGCGCCGGGGGTGAGCATCCCCACCAGCGCATGGCCCGCCTCGTGGTACGCGGTGCGTTCGCGGTCGGCGGGTAGGAGGACGATCCCGCGTGGGGCGCCGAGCATGATCTTCTCCAGCGAATCCGTGAAATCGATCATCTCGACCCGGTCGTGGTCGCGGCGGGTGGCCAGCAGCGCGGCCTCGTTAGCGAGATTGGCGAGGTCGGCTCCCACCATGCCCGGCATGGAGGCGGCGAGGGCATCGAGGTCGACGCTGGGGGCGAGCGGGATCGAGCGCGTGTGGACGTCGAGGATCTGCCGGCGGCCGTGGCGATCGGGGGCGTGTACGGCGACGCGGCGATCGAAGCGCCCGGGGCGGAGGAGCGCCGAGTCGAGGATCTCGGGGCGGTTGGTGGCGGCGAGGACGACGACGGCTTCGGCGCTCTCGAAGCCGTCCATCTCGGTGAGAATCTGATTCAGCGTCTGCTCGCGCTCGTCGTTGGCTCCTCCCGAGATCTGCCCCTGGCGCGAGCGCCCGACGGCGTCGAGCTCGTCGATGAAGACGATCGACGGCTTGGCCTCTCTCGCCTTCTCGAACAGGTCGCGCACGCGCGAGGCGCCGACCCCGACAATTGCCTCGATGAACTCCGACGCCGAGATCGAGAAGAACGCCGCGCGAGCCTCGCCAGCCACCGCGCGCGCCAGCAGCGTCTTCCCCGTCCCGGGCGCTCCGGAGAGGAGCACGCCGTGAGGCATGCGACCGCCCAGGCGCCCGTAGCGCTCCGGCCGCCGGAGGAAGTCGACGATCTCCGTGAGCTCGGCCTTGGCCTCGTCGATCCCCGCCACGTCGGCAAATGTCACCGGGATGCGCTCGGGGTCGACGCGGCGCGCCTTCGAGCGCCCAAACCCACCCAGGCCGCCGAGCCCGCCGCTGCGCGCGGCACGGCGGGCGACGAGGACGAATAGCCCCACGATGAGGAGCGTCGGCCCGAACCCGAGCAGGAGCCGAGCCGGCACCGACGCGGTCTGCGTCGTCGACTGAGCGTTGATCCTCACGCCCTTGGCCTGGAGGAGGGCCGAGAGTTGGTCTGTGTTCCAGAACACTGGGACCTCGGTGCTGAAGAGCGTGGTGCTCACACCGGTGGCGGGGTAGCGCTGCGCCGCCTTGAACGTGCCCACGATCGTGTCGCCTCGGGTGGCGATCGAGCTGACGTGGCCGGCCTGCACCTGCGTCAGGAAGGACGGGGCGAAGGCGATCGGCACGCGGGGCGGCGCCCCGGGCGCGAACAGGCGCGCGAAAGCGACGTTGAGCGCGACGAAGAGCGCCACGAAGATGAGGACGCCGCGATTCCGGTGAGGGAGCCACCGGTTGGGGGTGTTCGCAGGAGAGGCGGTGTCCATGACCACATACTACTACGTTGCATAGTAGATCTTTCCCACGAGCGGGAATGTAAGGCGGTCTCGGTGCGTCTACGGAACTAGTACGACATTACGTCGTAGAGATACCGAAAGGTTGACGCCCATGAATCCATCTACACCATGGACCAGTAGCACACAGAGCAGCCACGGCCTGGTCTCACCCTTTGGGCGGGCCCGGCGCAAGCGCTACGCCGATACCCTGATCGACGAGTACGTCACCTGGCGTGAGGCATGCGGCGCCGTTGCGGTGACGTATGAGCGGTGGCTCGCGGCCGAGTCTCTCGATCGCGAGCTCGCCTACTGCGAGTACTCAGCGGCTCTGCACGGTGAAGAGGAGGCAGCGCGGGCTTACCAGGACGCCGTTGCTCAGGTGGCCGCGGGGTGAGGGGTTACGCAGTTCCTCCTCGACGGCGAGGGCCGTCGAGGAGGAACCATGCTGTATCAGTAGCCGTAGTTATAGGTTGGGGCCGTGGGGGCGGGCGTGGTCGGCGCCGCCGGAGCGGGCGCCGCGTAACCGGACGACGGGGCACTGGGCGTGGTCGTGCTGTGCACGGCGCTGGTGACGGCGTTCCCGCTCGGCGAGAGGACGAACCACAGGGCGCCGAACTCACGCAGGTGCTGGCCGCGGACGCTGCCGGCCGCGTGGTCGCCGACGAAGCGATAGAGCGGGTGGCCGTTGTAGGTCACCTGATGCGCGGCCGTCCTGCCGATCTTTCCAGCCTGGGCGCCACCTTGGGCCCTGACCGTCCCGGAGGACGTGAACAGGGGCCAGACGGCACGACCGGCGACGGAGAGCTTGCTGACGTTGCGCTTATCCGCTTCGAACAGATACAGGGTGCGGCCGTTGGCATCGACGAGGGTAGCGCCAAGCGAAGTGTGCCTTATGCTGATCGCACTACCACCCGCGACCTGAGCTACGCGGCTCTTGGCGCTTCCCCCACTCGCGAGTACCACCGCGACGACGGCCGCGACGGCAAGGGTGAGGGAGAGGGATACGAGTTGCTTCATCTTCATGAGAATCTCCTGGGAGTATTGGCGGTGTTAATAGAGAGGACGCTCTCCCCAGGCCAACCTTCCCGCACAGGGCCGTCTTAGCATCGGCCTAACGTGGCTGCGTGACCCGGTGCAGCCCACGGAGCATCGCCCCGAAGATGGTCCGGTGCACCGGGTAGAGCATGTACCAGTAGGCGAGACCCACGTACCCCGCCGGGTCGAACACCGTGGTCTGGCGGATCTCGGTGCGAGGCCCGTTTGCCTCTACCTCGAACTGGAGCCAGAGCCGCCCCGGAAGCCTCATCTCGGCGGCGAGGAGAAGCCGCCGGTCCGACTCGATGCGCTCGACGCGCCAGAAGTCGACGGTGTCGCCGACGTGGAGCCGGTCCGGATCCGGGCGCCCGCGCCGCATGCCCTCGCCGCCCCGGAGCTCGTCCAGCAGCCCGCGCAGATGCCAGAACCAGTCGATGCCATACCACCCGGTGGGGCCGCCGATGCGCTCGATCGGGGCAAAGGCATCGTGAGGACTGGCCTGCACGTACTCGACCCGCGAGCTCACCAGGCGTCCCCGCACGGGGCTCCCGCCCCAAGGCGGCGGCGCGGCGCCCGGGAGCACGTCGCCCCACGCCGTGTCGGCGAAGTCGTGATCCTCATCGGCCAGCGCCCGCTCGATCGCCTCGGGCAGTCCGCTCGGCGTGACGGCGAAGGCGTCGCGGGCCGCGGGGTTGCTCACGACGGTCTCGTTGCGCAAGCTGTCGACCATGGCCCCCGCGACCCGTCCGTGATCGGGGATGAGGATGCCCAGGAACAGGCGCCACGCGCGGCCGCTGATGACCGGCAGCGAATAGACGCGCCTGTGCAGCCTGCGCTGGCGCGCATACTCGCGCATCACCTCCGCGTAGGTGACGCGATCGTCACCGCCGATCTCGAAGATCGCACTCCGAGCGGGCTCGCAGGCTTGGGCGGCAAACAGGTAATCGATGACGTCGTGAATGGCGATCGGTTGGGCGGCGGTATCGACCCAGTTCGGCGCCGGGATGGCGGGGAGTCGCTCGACGACCGCGCGCACGGTCTCAAATGAGGCGCTCCCGACCCCGATCACGATCGAGGCGCGCAGCTCGGTCGTCACGATCCCCGAACCGCGCAGGATGTGGCCCACCTCGTGCCGGCTCGCGAGATGGGTGGATAGATCTCCGCCTGACCCGAGACCGCTCAGGTAGACGATGTGACGGACCCCCGCCGTGCGGGCGGCGCGGGCGAAGTTACTGGCCGCGCGACGGTCGAGATCGGCGAAGCTACCGGGAGCGTCCATCGAGTGCACGAGGTAGTAGGCGATCTTCACTCCCTCCATGGCGGGCGCGAGCGATTCGGGCTCGAGCACGTCACCGACCACGACCTCGGTTCCCGGTCCGGCCTGCTTCCGGAGCACGTCGGGTCGCCGGGTGAGGCACCGGACCCCGAGGCCCTCGCGCTCGAAGCGGCGCAGGAGGCAGCCGCCCACGTAGCCGGTCGCGCCCGTGAGGAGGATCCTCGGACTCATGCTTGCGCCCGCGCGGTCGCGAGCTCGGCGGCTGCGGCGCGGCGCCGGGCGCGAGCCCGCTGCCCGGGACGGACGCGGCGTCCCTCGGTCGTGCGCGTTGCCGGGCTCCACATCCATGCCGCGGCGCCCAGGGCGATGGGCAGGGAGAGCGAGATCCCGCGGTAGAGGAGGACCGCCGCGGCTGCCGGGGCCAGGGGCGCGCCGTAAAGCGCCAAGGCGCCGATGAGACCGCCGTCGACCGCGCCCAGGCCGGCGGGCAACGGGAGGGCCCCCGCAAGCGAGCCGACGAGGTAGCCCATTCCGATGACCCCGATCGGAGGCGTGTGGCCGTAGGCGTGAAAAGCGGCCCACAGCACCGCGCCGTCGAAGGCGAAGTAGGCGAGCGAGCCGAGGAGCTTCCAGTCACCGGCGCGCAGTAGTGCCTCGGCGTCGGCGACCCCGTCGGCGCCGCTGCCCACCGCGCTCGCCAGACGGCCATGAGGGCGGCGCAAGCGCCGTCGCCGCGAGGCGCGCCCCGCGAGCGGGGAGGCGCGCCCCGCGAGGGGGGAGGCGCGCCCCGCGAGCCAGATCGCCCCGATGACGACTGCGGCCAGGGAGGCGGGAAGGATCGTCAGTGCCGCCTGGTGGGGTCCGCCCGGCATGCCGAGCCAGAGCAGAGTGCCCAGGGTTGCGAGCGCGACCACGGCCGGCGCGCTGCTGAGCAGGGCGAACGTGACCGTGGAGCGGGCGAGCTGCCCGAGCGAGGGCTTCTCGGCGCCGGCCGACCACGCCCCCACGCCCGGCCCGATCAGCCCCCCGGCGGGGAGAATCGTGGTCGCTGCCAGGGCCCGCAATCCGGCCGGAGCGCCGTGCCGCCAGCTCACGCGGGCGGCGAAGACGAGCTTGAAGAAGACGACGAATCCGACTGCCGACAGGAGCT
>JAXDGF010000065.1:0-7540 GCA_034665165.1 Solirubrobacteraceae bacterium
GCGCATCGCCCGCGTCACCGCGGTCGGGCTCGGCGTCGAGGCCGACCGTGCCCTCCGGGCCCGGGACCTGGGCGAGCGCGCCGAGGCCAAGGACGCGCTTACGCGAGCGCGCATCCACATGCAGCGCCTCGACGCGGCAGCCCAGGAAGGCGGCCCGGTCGAGGCCGCATGGCGAGCGGTGGGAAAAGCGCAGCTGGCACGGGCCCGGGGACGCAACGACGGCGCTCTCTGGCATCGCGCCGCCGAGGCGTGGGACGAGCTCGCCCGCCCCTATCCCGCCTCGATCTCGCGGTGGCGCGAGGTCGAGGCGCTGATCGAAGCAGGCGACCGCGAGGCCGCGGCCGCGGTGGCCCGGGCGGGGATGCAGACGGCGCGGAGCCTGGGCGCCCGCTGGCTCGTCGACGAGCTCGCGGGTCTGTCCCATCGAGGGCGCCTCGACATCAGGGAGCACAGCCATGCCGATCAGGCGCCGGCCGCCGAGGAGGATCCCTTCGGCCTCACCGCCCGCGAGCGGCAAGTGCTGGCCCTCGTCGCCAAGGGAGCGACGAATCGTCAGATCGGTGCGCAGCTGTTCATGGCCGAGAAGACGGCCAGCGTGCACGTGTCGAGGATCCTCGGCAAGCTGGGAGTCCAGACCCGGACCCAGGCCGCGGCCGTGGCGCACCGCCAGCAGCTGGCGTGATCACACGGCCGCCGTGGGCGGCCCGTCACCGCCCCGGGAGGTGATAGATGACGAGCGTCCCCGTGCTCGCGTGGTCGTTGGCGTTGCCTTCGGGCAACACGATCCGGCCGCCGACGACGATCGGGGAGTTCCAGTGGCCGGGGGCCGCCGCGAGCGCGTCGAGGACCTTTCCTGTCGTCGGGCGGTAGACCACGAGCTTGCCGCCGCTCTGGTCATAGACGTAGAGCAGGCCGCCGGCCAGGATCGGGCTCGTGCCCGCCGTGGAGTTCTGCCACGCGACGGTCAGCCGAGGCCGGCTTCCGCCGCCGACGATGTAGGCGGCGGTGCTCGAATCGTCGGCCACGAACACCCACGTCCGCCCCCCCTCGTTCGCGACGGCGGGTGCGGTAAACAGCTCCGTCCCACCCGGCGTGGGCAGGTTCTGGAGCTCGCCGCCGAGGCGGGCGGAGGCGCCGCCGGCCGTGCCGTCGAGGGCGGCGAGACTGAGTAAGGAGAGCGTGCCCGCCTTGCCGCCCTGGAGGACGAGGCGCCGGCCCAGGAGCGCGGGCGCGGTGCTGCCGACGTCGCCGTCCGTCGCCTGCAGTCGCGCTTGATCGGTCGGGGTCCAACTGTGGAGGAGCCTGAGGGTCGGGCTGAGCTCGAGGACGCTGTCGCCCCAGTTCGTGGCGCCGTTGAAGGCGCCGTTACCCGTCGCGACGAGGATCCGCCCGCTCCCCGGTTCGACGACGGCGCCCGCGCGGGCCCAGATCGCGTTGTCGCCGCGGACGGTGGCGGAGGAGCAGCTGGCGGCGGGAATGAGCCGGTGGCGATCCGAGCACAGCGAGTTCCACACATACCTGATTCGGCCGCTGGCCCGGTCGATGAGGAGCACGTGGCCGTCGTAGGGAGGTGCGTCGCCGTAGTAACCACCGGTGACGACGATCACGTCCCTGCCGCTGAGGTTGAGGGCGGAGGCGATCTTCTCGTGCGCGGGGTCGAAGGTGACCCTGAGGGGCCAGTGCGGCGAGCGGACCTCGTGGCCCGTGCGGAGCGAGAGCTTGTGGATGAGGCCGTCGGGAGTCGACGAGTACACGTACCGCCGGTCGGGGTCGGCGATCGGCGAGGCGGTCGTGATCTGGGGTGAGCCCTGGTAGGCCGCGAGGTCGGCAGGCGCGTACTGCCACAGCGCCGTCCCGGTCGAGGCGTCGAGCGCGAGCGTGCGGCCGTAGGTGGTGGTGACGACGATGACGTCACGGCGGCGCCCGCCGACGCGCACCCCCGCGAGCTCGATCGCCGAGGAGTCCACCGTCCCGGGCAGATGGACAACCCGCGCCTGGAGGGCGGCGAGGTTGTTGGCCGTGATCCCGGTGTTGGCGGGGCCGGCGTCTGACCGCTGGGGGTTGTAGCCGAACTCGGGCCAGTTCCCTTCGGGCACTGCCGCCTCGACCGCGCGCGGCCGCGCCCGTGCCGGCCCGGCCGCCTTCGTGTGGGCGGATCCGGCGACGGCGGTCGTCCGGCTCGGCGCCGCCATGCTGCCGCACCCGGCGGCGGCGAGGGCGATAGCGGCGAAGGCGGCCGTGGTCGCAAGGCGCGCCGTCGCCGCGCGGCACGCCGCCGTCCTCACGACCGCGCGCGACGTCGCGGTCCCCTGCTCACGCGGGAGGCGTGAGGAGCTGGTCGAGGGTCTGACCGAGCGACTGGAGCACACCGCTACCGAGGGCGCCGACGGGACCGGGGAGCTTGCTCGTCACCGACTCGCCCACGGCGACGACCTGGTTGACGAGCGCCGGCAGCGGCGCTACGGGCGGCGCGGGAGTCGGGCTCGGAGTGGGCGCGGGTGTCGGCGTCGGTGTGGGCAGCTTGCCTGGAGGCGCTATCCGTGTCGGCCCCGGGGCGCCGTGCCCGCCGCGAGGGGTCACCCGCTGGACGGTGCCGCCCCCGCCCGGCGAGCCGCCGGCACCGGGGCGCACCGCGCCGGCGGGGGACGTCGCGGGCGCGCGGGTGCGCGCGGTCGCGGACGGGGCGGGGACGACCGCCAGCACGAGGGGTGTGGTGCGGTGCTTGGCTTGACCGATCGATGCGCCGCCAGCGGCGCTCGAGCCCACCGGCACGGCGGGCCCCGAAACAAGCTGCCCCAGCGCGCCCAGGCCGCCGAACCCGCCTCCGATCGCCAGCACGACGAGCGCCGCGATCATCGTCACCGGCGCCAGCAGCGCCACTCCCCAGGCTCCGTAGAGCTGATGCGTCCACGCTCGCGCGAGGGTCATGTTCGCATGTTAGCCCGCGACTGAGGCGTAGCGCCCCGGTATGGCGGGTACGGGCGCCGGTAGGCTCGCGCCTGCATGCAGCGCTTTTCGATATCCCGCTCGCTGCGGCTGACGCTGATTGCCCTCACCCTGGCGCTGGCCGTGCTCGCCGCCGTCGGGGTCTCGAGCCTGTATCGCGCCCGCCAGCACTACGAGGACATGCTGGCCGGCACCTCGACGCTCGCCACCGCGGGCGCGAACCTGCTCGCCACCGGAGCGGTCGACGAGGAGGCACTGCGCGCTCCCCGCGGCCGGGCCGGCGACGCCGCCCGGCACGAGGCCGCCGCCGACTACGCCCTCGCGGCCCGGACCGCGGCCGGCCTCGCCGCCGCCGATCCGGCCAGCGCGCGGCTTGTGGCGGCCCAGGTCGCGGCCGAGAACCGCGCCCGCCGGCTCGCCATCCGGGGAGGGCTCGCGGCCGCGGCCGCACCGCACGGGCCGCTGGTCCGGGCGCGGGTGCTGGCGGCCGCGCTCCAGGCCCGCCAGCAGGCCCGTCAACGGAGGGCACGCGCCGCCGCGCGCTCTGCCACGCGTCACGACGTTCTTCTCGTCGCCATCGCGGCGGCGCTGGCGCTCCTCGCCGCCATCGGCGTCATCGCCCTCCTCGTCGGCTCCATGCGCCGGCCCCTCGACGCCCTCGTGAGCGCGACGCGCCGTCTGGCCGCGGGCGAGCTCGGTGAGCCGGTGGCCCCGGAGGGGCCCCGAGAGCTCAGGGATCTCGGAGCGGCGTTCAACTCCATGAGCGCCGATCTCGCCACCGCCCAGCGCCGGCTCGAGGACGAGCGCGGTCGGCTGGCGGCAACGATCGAGAGCCTGGGGGACGCGCTGATCGTGACCGAGGCCGACGCGCGGACCATCTCCACCGTCAACCCCCGGGTCCGCGAGCTCCTGCCAGGGCTCATCGCGGGGGGCCGCGTCGACGGCGGCCTCAGCCCCTTGCCGCCCCTGTCGACCGCGCTGGCGGGCGAGACCTCGGTCGAGCACGGGGGACGCACCCTCGCGGTCACGGCGGCGAGGATGGGCGCGGGGAGCGAGGCTGTGGTGTGGACGGTTCGTGACATCAGCGAGCGCGCCCGGCTCGAGCGCGCGAAGAGCGAGTTCGTGGCCACGGCCTCGCACGAGCTTCGCAGCCCGCTGACCTCGATCAAGGGGTTCGTGGAGCTTCTCGCGGGCTCCCCGGAGATGACCGACCGCCAGCGGGAGTTCGTCGACATCATCCTGCGCTCGACCGACCGCCTCGTCGATCTCGTCAACGACCTCCTCGACGTGGCCCAGATCGAGGCCGAGGGCATCGAGTTGAACCGGCGGCCGATCGACGTCGGCGAGGAGGTCCGCGACGTCGCCCAGCTCATGGGCCCGCGGATCGCGGCCAAGAACCAGCACCTCCACGTCCACGTGGCCCCGGCGCTCGCGCCGGCCCTGGCCGATGCCGGCCGAATACGCCAGATCTTGGCCAACCTCGTGACCAACGCTCACCTCTACACCGGCGAGGGTGGCACGATCGACCTCAGCGTGCACCCCCACGGAGAGTGGGTTGAGATCGTCGTCGCCGACAACGGCCCGGGCATGAGCGCCGAGGAGGTCGACCATGCCTTCGAGCGTTTCTTCCGCGGTGGCGGCGGCGGCGGGCGGGCCCCCGGTACCGGCCTTGGACTCTCGATCGTGAAGTCGCTCGTCGACCTCCACGACGGCGAGGTCGAGGTCGAGAGCGAGCCGGGGCAGGGGACCAAGTTCCGCGTCCGCCTTCCGGCCGCGGATCGAGCCTTCGATCGGGCGCGCTCGGTGACGCTGATGCGCGGGCGCCGCATCCTCGTGGTCGACGACGAGCCCGACGTCGCCAACCTGATCGCCGGCCAGCTCGCCGCCCTCGAGGTGGAGACCGAGATCGTCACCAGCGGCGCACTCGCCATGTCGCGGCTGCGCGAGAGCCAGTTCGATGCGGTCACCCTCGACATCCTCATGCCCGGCATGAGCGGCTTCGACGTCCTGCGCGAGATCCGCGGCGATCCGCGCCTGCGCGCCACGCCCATCGTCTTCGTGTCGGTCTTCTCGGTGGGGCACGAGCTCGAGGGCGAGTTCTCCATCGGCAAGCCGATCGACGCTGACGAGCTGCGTGACGTGCTCGGCGCCGCCGTCCTCGCCGGTCGCTCACGGGTGCTCGTGGTCGGTCGCGAGGAGCTCCGCGCGGCCCTCGAGCCCGCCCTCCGTGAGCTCGCGATCGAGCACGACTGGGAGACGAACGGGCCCGCGGCGGCACGGCTGTGCAATGAGCGTCGCTTCGAGGTCGCGCTCGTGGACGCGGGGATGCGCAGCCCCCGGGCCGTCCTCCAGGCCCTGGACCTGCGCGGCCGCCGCTTGCGCCAGGCCGTGATCCTCTTCTCCGACGGCGTTGCCCCGACGCAGCCGGGGGTCGAGCGGCTCGGCATCGAGCTCGTGCCCGTCGAGCACGCGGCCGCGGCACTGCTCGCTGCGCTGCGCAGCGATGGGTAGGGATAGGCTTACCGGTTCATGACGGTGACGAGGGAGACGGAGCTGCGGGAGGAGATAGCCCGCGTGCGCGCCGAACTGGCCCGTCAGCGACAGGAGTCGGAGGACAAGGAGCGCCAGCTCGAGCGCTACGCCGCCGACCTGCGCGAGACGTTCAAGGAGGAGCGTTCCCGCTCGCAACAGCTCGCCGGCTCCTATATGGCGACGGTGCGTGCGCTCTCGAACGCGGTCGAGGCGCGCGACGCCTACACGAGCAAGCACGCCGAGCGGGTGACGGCGTACGGGATCCTGATCTGTCGCGCCGTCGGCCTCGAGGTCAGCGACGGGCATGCGCTCGAGTTCGGCTTCCTCCTGCACGACATCGGCAAGGTCGCGATTCCCGACGCGATCCTCTTCAAGCCGGAGACACTCAACGAGAAGGAGCGGGCCGTGATGGCCCAGCACCCGGTCATCGGGGCGGAGATCGTCCGCGGCATCGAATTCCTCGGCGACGCGACCAAGATCGTCCGCTCTCACCACGAGCGCTGGGACGGAACCGGCTACCCCGACGGTCTCGCCGGGGACGAGATCCCCCTCTCGGCACGCGTGTTCGCCGTCGCCGACGTGCTCGACGCGCTCACCAGCGACCGCCCCTACCGTCCCGCCTCGACGCTGTCGGTCGCGCGCGAGATGATCATCGGTGGGTCGGGAAGCCAGTTCGATCCCCACGTGGTGGCCGCGTTCATCAAGATCCCCGATGACGCCTTCGAGCACATCGCCCGAGAGATCAGATGACGCGGGGTGTCCTTGTCGTCGACGACGATCCCTTCATCCGCAAGCTGATCACGACGACGCTCGAGGATGTCTCGAGGTTTCACCTCCACGAGGCGGCCGACGGCGTCGAGGCCGTCGAGGTCGCGCGGCGCGAGCTGCCCGCCCTCGTCTTCCTCGACATCGACATGCCGCGCATGAACGGCTTCGAGGCGTGCCGGCTCCTGCGCTCCGACGACGCCACCAGCGGCGCCACCATCGTCATGCTCACGGCCGCTCACGGCGAGGGCGTCGAGCGCGAGGCCGAGGAGGCGGGGGCCGACCTCTTCCTCACCAAGCCCTTCAGCCCGCTCGACCTCCTGCGGCTCGTCGATCGCCTCGGCGGCCAGAGCTCGTCGTGAGCGCCGCGGGCGTGCCGGTGGGACCGCGCGCGTGAGCGCGGTCGATCCGGCGAGGCCCTTTCGCTGGCAGGACGGCGACCGGCTCGTCCTCTTCGGACGCGGCATCCTCGCCCAGGCGGGCGCCGAGCTGGGAAGCGGATACGCGCTCCTGACCACTTCGCGAGCGGCGGCCGCGGCGCCGGCGCTGACCGAGGCGGCGGGCAGCGTGCACGAGGTCGGACCCGGCCGCGTCGACGAGCTCGCGGCCGAGCTCTTGCCGCAGGTCGACTCCGAGCTCCTGGTCGCGCTCGGCGGCGGCCGGGTCATCGACGTGGCCAAGGCCCTCGCCGCCGCCGATCCACCGCGCCGGGTGGCCGCGGTGCCCACCACCCTGTCGGGCGCCGAGATGACCGCCATCCACCGGCACGCCAACGGGATCCCGCTCGACGCTCCGCGCACCCGACCGGCGATCGTCATCAACGATCCCGCCCTCTCGGCCTCGCAGCCGCCCGCGGACCTCGCCGCCAGCGCGGCGAACGCGCTCGGCCACGCCGCTGAGGGACCGCTGACCCCGCTCACGAGCCCGCTCCCGGCGCTCGCCGCGCTCGAGTCCGCCCGCCTACTCGCTCGCGCGCTCACCGATCCCGGCAGGCCCGATCGCGATGCGCTGGCGCTCGGCGCCCTGCTGGCGGGTTACGTCATCGGCTCGACGGGCTACGGGCTCCATCACGTGATCGCCCAGACCCTCGTGCGCTTCGCCGGGCTCGGCCACGGTCAGGCCAACGCGATCATGCTCCCCCACACGCTGGCGGCGCTGGCACGTCGCTCCCCGGACCGGATCGCCCTCCTGGGCGAGGCGCTGGGGGAGGAACCGACGAAGTTCGCGTCACGGCTCGCGACCCTCGCGCGCGCCGGGAGCCTCAGCGACGCCGGCGTGACGGAGGCGGCGCTCGCGG
>JAXDGF010000066.1:0-18813 GCA_034665165.1 Solirubrobacteraceae bacterium
TGAAGTCGAATTCCGTCGATGTCGGGTTCGGCGTGTTCGTGAGGATGTCGGCCAGATTGGTTCGCGTCACCAGGATCTGTGAGGAGGCCTGGTACATCGGCTTCTCGGACAGCGACACAGCGACCGCCATCACCGGAAGGAGAACCGCCGCGATGATGATGACCCATTTACGCGCTCGGAGAACGCTAAGGAGAGGACGGAAGAAAGTGGAGGAATCGGCGGCGGACGTCAAAGTATGCGACTCGGCTTCGGATGAGTTGAACAGTCGAGAGCGGAGCGTAGTGTACGGTCAGCCCTGGACGGTTCCGGCAAATCCTCCGAAATGCTTCCGTTTCCGGTAGATCGGCGCCGCAGCGTGTTGTGTGCCAATCTGGCCCTAACCGCCCGTACTGATTCCCTGCGTCGGCGCGGTAGCGGGGGGGAGGCTGCCTCCCTGGGGCGTAACGGAAACGGAGCTGCCGTGCGACCCTGCCGTTGGCTTGCTCGGTGTGGGTGCTGGGCTGGGGGTGACCGGTGCGCTCCCGGTGCTCACCGGCGCAGGGGGAGCGACGGAGGCGGCGGGCGCGCTCGTGGACGAGGGGGTGGAAGCGGTCGCGCGATGAGTCGCTCGGTGAGTCGCCGGCGCCCCGACGCGGTGCTTGGTCGCCTGAGCCCCCGCTTTCGAGGTCGTCGGCTTCGGGGTTGGGGCAGCTGTTCGGGCTGCTGAGACCGCGGGGCGGGGCTTGCTCGGCGCCGGCGTGTTGCCGCCCGAGCTCTTGCCGAGTAGCAGTACCGCCGCGACCACAATGGCAACCAGACCCACGGCCACGGGGAGGACCAGGTCCCGGCCGACGACGCCGTGGCCACGCCGTCTCCCGCGCCCTGGGAAGCGAGTAGCGGACCTGCGCTCAGCGCGGCCGACGCGTGGGGCGGCCGACCGCGTGGCCTGGAAAGCAACGATCGCTTCCGCGCCGGCTGCCGCCGCCAGGCTGTCGGCGGGCTGGGTCATGTGCTCGGGCGGGATGCCAGCGGTGGCGGTGAGCTGCTCTGCCTCCGCGACATCGTTTTCCCGGGGCCTCTCTGTCGCCGCGAAGGCGGCCATCGCGGCGGCGGCCGCCGCTCCCGTGGCGTGGTGTCCTGCCTCGAAGGTCGGGGCCTGCTCCGGGGTGGCGGTTTCCTCGGTGGTGGGGGCCTGCTCTGGGGTGGCGGTTTCCTCGGTGGTGGGGGCCTGCTCTGGGGCGAGGGCTTCCTCGGGCGTGGGGGCCTCCTCAGCGCTGGCTACGTCGTCGAGGATGGCGGTCGCCGCGAGGACAGGAGCATCGTCTGGGACCTCGTCCCCCTCGGGGCGCGCGTCCTGCTCGTATTCATCCTCTGCTTCACGCTCATCCACTACAGAAGTCGCGCCATCCACCGCATCCGTTGGCGGTTCGACGGCGACCCCGCTGGCGACAAAGGTGGCGAAAGCGCGCTCGGCGCGGAGCATTCTCAGCTCGGTGGCCTGGCACGGCAGACAGCCGTCCAGATGGGCGTCGAGTTCTCGCCGCTGATCGTCCCGGAGCCGGCCGATGGCGCGGGCGGCGAGGCGGGAAGGAGTGGCGCCGCAGGCGGTGTCCGTCGGTCCGCGGCGCGACTGCGGTTGGTTGGTATAGGCCGAGGCGTGTTCGGCCTCGATCAAGCGGGTGATCCAGCGGAGGTCGCCCTCGCGCAGGGGGGTCGATCCGGGGTCTCCGACAGCTTCATCGGGCGCCGGGGACGGGGTCGGATCGAGGGCGGTTGACTCGCTGGGCCCGACGAGGTCGGACATGTCGTCGGCGGTCAGGGCGCCAGCGACGGTCGTTGCGAAGGCGCGCTCGGCGCGCCGCATTCGCATCTCCATCGCGCGGCATGTCATGCAGATCTCGAGATGCTCGAGCAGGTCGTCGCGTACATCGGGCAAGAGCTCGCCGCTGAAAAGCGCTGCCAGCCGGGTCGGGGTCGCGGTGCACTCGTCCCGATGCCTCGAGGACAGCCGGCCGTGCGCGGCCGGGGGGGACGCCACGGCCGAGGCAGACTCGGCAGCGGTCATATGCGCGACGCGGACCAAGTCACCCTCGCTCGCCCCGGGCGACCGGGCGGTGCGCTCGAGAGCCGCGACGCTCACCGCGATCGCGTCCTCTGAGCTCTCGGCGTCGCTCAGCTCGCGCCAATAGGCTCGCGCGGCCGCCTCGATGCGCCGCTCCGAAGGTCGGCTCTCGGCACCTCGAGGGACCATCGCCGGGCTTGAGCTGCCCGAACTCTGCGCCACGGGCCCTCGGGCCTGCTTAGGCGTGAAGTGCGCCACCGCGGGCAAGGATAGAGCAGTTTGCGGCTGCCACCGAGGCTCAGTTTGTCGCCCAGCCGAGGCTGGCGACGCTGCCGAGCCGCGCGCGCAGCACCTGGTGCGATCCAAGCCGGAGCTGGGCGTAGAAGATGCCGCCTGGGTTGGCGGTGAGGCTCGTCACCGGTTGCCACCCGTTCCGGTTCCCCCGTTCGATCTCGACCGTGCCGGGACCGGGCGCGTGGCCCCACAAGGTGAGGATGCCCCGACGGGTGTGCAGCGCGACGAAGGGGAAACGGAAGGCCTGGGCGGAGAGCTCGGCGGTTCCGTTCTGGAAGTAGAGGCCGCTCCCGGTCAGGCTCTTGTATGGGTAGTCGCGAATCAGGAGCCAGAACGCGTGGGTCACGCCCTGGCGCCAGAACTGATAGAAGGTCAACGCCAGGTAGCGCGCCTGGAGCGCGTCCGGAATCGCCAGCGGGTCCGGGGGGTTGGAGCTCCAGGCGATCTCGGTGACCCAGAGCGGCTTTGGGCCCGCCGGAAGCGCTCGGCCGGTGCGCTCCGCGACGCGGAGGATGGCCGTCAGCCTGCCGAGATCGGGGACGCTGACGTTCTCGGAACTGTAGGCGTGGAGGGTGGGGGTGAGCGAGTAGGGATGATGGTCGAGCGCGTCGAAGTGGGCTGGGTTCGGGCAGGACTCCGGTCGTAGGCGCGGCCCGCTCAGGCACAGGAGCTCGCGCAGGAAAACCACGGGCGCCATCCGGTTGACGCCCGGGGCGTCGCCGTAAGGCGCCGTGCCGGCAGCGAGCACATAGTCGCTGGGCTGGACAGCTTTGATGTTGAAGTAGACGGCGTTGAGCATGCGCCGGTACAGGCCAGGGCTGGCCGGGATCCATTGACCGCTGGTACCCCGCGTCCACTGCGGCCCGAGGTCGATCGGCAGGTTGGGTTCATTCCACGCCTGGAAGTAGGTCACGCGCGGAAGGCTCTGACCGCCGTGCAGCGGGTCGGGAAAGCTCCCCGAATACCGCTGGGCCAGTGCGCGCGCGAACGCGCCGAGAGCGCTCGGACTCGGACGCCAGGTGCCGAGGATCGCCGAGCTCGGAGCGCCCCCGCCCTGCGCCCACCTCGGCGCCCCGAAGATCATCAGCACGACGTGCTGGCCGTGGGCCACCGCCCCCTCGACCTGGCTGTCGAGGGAGGACCAGCTGTATCTGGGATCGGCGGCGCTGGCGGCTTGGAACCCGGGCCTGAGCTTGGCCGGTGCGAGTGATCTCCAGGAAGCGACGAGGCGGACATAGCTCGATCCGAGGCTCTGCGCCCGCGCGTACCAGGTGGACGCGATCGGCCCGGAGGCGTACTGGAACGCAAACTGGTCCGAGAACCCGACGTCCAAGTAACCCGGTCCCGGACCGGTGCCAGCCCGCGAGAAGGCGGGAAGTGCGGCGGCGGGTATCAGACACGCAATAAGCGTGAGCATGATTCGTAGCCGCACCGACGGGGATGGTAACCAACGGTCTGGCCGCGACGCGTTCGCGTCGCGCGTCAGCCGGAGCATGCCCTAACCTGGCGATCCATGCCTCGGCCGACCGGTCAACCGGTGCGGATCCGACCGAGACGGGGGCCTTCGAGGCAGCGATGGTGCTAGCAATGCTCAGCAATCAAACGACTGTGCCGGTCGCACGCGAGACGCCGGGTCCAACGGGCGAGCGCGCCCGCCGCCGCGCCGGGCGCACGACGCCGACCGGGAACGTGCTCGCCTTCGGGGCAACCTTCGGGCTCGTGCTCGTGTACGCGCTGAGGGGTGGGGCGTACGACCTTGTGGCCTTCGAGGAGTACGGGCTCCTGATCTGGTGGCTGCTCGCGATCGGGATTGCGGTAGGGGCCTTGCCCCGGCGCCGGCCCGCGCCCGTTGTTTTGCTCCTGTGTGGAGCGCTGCTCGCCTACGCGGGTTGGACTGCGCTGAGCATGGTCTGGACGCAGAGTGGCGAGCTGACCATGGAGGAGATCGCACGTTCCCTCGACTACCTCGGACTGCTGCTCCTGCTCGGCACCGTCCTCGGTCGGGACACCTGGAGAGCAGCGTCCACGGGCCTCGCCTTCGGTGCGCTCGCGGTAAGCGTGATCGCGGTCGCCAGTCGCCTCGCGCCCGCGGCCTTTCCCGCCAATGTGGTCGGGATCTTGTTCAGAACAGACCGGCTCAGCTACCCGTTCGGATACTGGAATGCGGTCGCCGCTTGGGGCGCGATGTCGGCCACGATCGGCCTGGCGTGGAGCGCCCACGACACCTCGCGCGTGCGCCGTGCCCTCGCGCTTGGTCTCGTCCCCGCGGCCGTCTTGGCGATCTACCTGAGTTACTCACGGGCCGGGGTCCTCGGGACTGCCGTCGGGGTGGCCTTCGTGTTCGCGACTAGTCGCAACCGGCTCACCGCACTCGTCCACGGGACGATCGCGGCGGCGGGGTCGTTGGCCGCGATCCTCGCGGCGCGCGCTGCGCCGCAGATTGCCCGTGGCACGGGCGATCGCGGGGGCCTGACTGTGGCCGCGGTTCTCCTGTGCGCGATGGTGCTCTGCTTCCTCGCGGCATGGATGACCGACGCTTACGGCCTCGACGGCCGGCGCTTGCCGCGGCGCCAGGCCCGGACTGTTTTCGCGGTGGGGGCGCTTGCCGTCGTCATCGCGGCTGCAGTGGTGGGCCCGAGGGTGGAACGACACGTCTGGCATTCATTTTCGACTCCGGTGGCAGCCACCAATACAAGCGATCCCGCGGCGCGGCTCCTCAGCCTGAGCGGGACGCGTTATGCCGTGTGGAAGGGCGCCTTCCATGCCTTCCAGGCCCATCCTCTCGACGGAACCGGAGCGGGTACCTTCGAGTTCTGGTGGAACAGCCATTCGGGTGGCGTCCCCGGTTTCTTCCGTAACGCTCACAACGTGTGGCTAGGGAACATGGCCGAGCTGGGCTTGCCCGGGCTGCTCCTCATCGTCGCGGTCGCATCGGCTGCGGTAGCGGTAGCCGCCGCCGTGCGCCGAAAAGCCAGCCGCCCGACCAGCGTGGGCGTGAGCACGGCGTTGCTGGGAGCGTTTGTTGTGTTTCTGTTCGACGCCAGCGTCGACTGGATGTGGCAGTCCACCGCCGTGACAGTGCTCGCACTCGCCGGGGTCGCGGTCCTCGGAGCGCGGCTGGCGGAGCGGGCGCCCCCGTTGAAAGCGTGGATGCGGGCAGGTTTCGTGAGTCTCGCCCTGGGCGCCGGGGCTCTTCAGCTCCCGGGGCTCGTGAGCACCCGCGACATCCGGGGCAGCCAGGCCGCCGAGCAGGCCCGGAACGGCAACCTGGCGCTGAGCCTTGCTAACGATGCGGTCGACGCCGAGCCCTGGTCAGCGAGTGCGTACGAGCAGCGCGGGCTAGTGCTCGAGGCCGCCGGCCGTTATCGCGCGGCAGCGGCAGCCCTCCGGCGCGCAGCTTCGGACGAGCCGACTAACTACGTGCACTGGCTCCATCTCGCGCGCGTGGAAACCGAGCTCGGCCAAGTTGCCGTGGCGCTGACCGACTACGCGCGGGCGCAGCAGTTGCGGCCCGACTCGATCGCATTCCAGCCCCCGCCGCCGCGGACGGTTATTCGCTAAGGCGACCGCGGCGACGACGGGCGAGCGCAGCGGCGGCACCTGTCGCGGCGACCGCGATCAGGGCGATGATGACGCCGAGCGGGAGCGACCAGCCGCCCCCGCTTGGCGTGACAGAGGCCCTCACGGGGATGGGCGCGGGCAGGGAGAGGAGCTTCTGGGCGTGCTTGCGCGCCTTGGCCGGAAGGCGGTCGATGGCATGCACGGCGGCAGGCGAGGTGCTCAGTCTGGGCGCAGTGTCCGGCGTCCCCGGCGGGGGCGTGCCCCGACCGTTGGCAGCCGGGATGTTCTCGCAGTACTGGTCGATCGCGCTGGAGGTGCTACCGCAGCTCCCTCCTGGCTGCTGCGCGGCACTCGCGCCGCCCACGCCCGCGACGAGCATCGCTCCCAGCGTCGCGGCGATCAGCCCTGCTCGCAGTGGCCTGATCATCTCTGCTGCGAGATCGTACAGCAGCGCCAAGCGCCTCCCGGCGCTAGACAGGGATCCCCCACAGCGGGAACCAGCGCTCGAGCTCGGCCTCGACCGGCAGTTCCTTTCCGATCTGGGCTTTGAGCTGGAGCTCGCGCTCGTTGTTGCGTTGCTGGTCCCCTGGGGCGGGCACAAAGGGGTAGAAGGTCCCGCGCTTGTAGTTGTAGATCCAGTACAGCGGGCGGCCCTTGTCGTCCTGGAAGGCGAACACGGCGCAGAGGACGCGGTCGCCGTAGCCGCCGGACTCGAGCGCGCTGCTGACGGCGTTGATCCCGACCACGAGGTCGTCGAAGTCCTTGCCGCGCAGGACGAGCCAGCGGTACCCGTACGCGTCGTCGGTCGTGGTGACCGTGGTCCCGCTGTCGGCCGCCGTGCCCCGCACGACCTCTTCCATCTCCTTGACGATGGCGTCGAAGTCGGCGGTGGGGAGGGCCTGGAAGACGATCGCGGCGGCGCCGCGCGTGGTGATGCTCAGCCCGGTCTCGAGGGTGACGTAGGCCGTCGCCATGGCGAAGAGGCGATCCGGCGCGGGGCCGGCGAGCTTGCGCCTGCCCGTGATGACGTCGAAGAAGCCCATGGCTGGTCGCGGCTGACGCGAGGCCTAGGCGGCAGTTCCCTGCAGCTGTGACTCCAGGCGCTCGAGGGCGGCGATCCGCTTCTCGATCGGCGGGTGGGTGGCGAATACGGAGCCGATGGCGGACTTGGCCCTGGGCGGGAAGATGTAAAAGGCGGCGAGCGGCTCACTGGCGCGCAGGTCACGCTGCGGGATCTGCTGCATGTTCCCGCTGATCTTCATCAGCGCCGAGACGAGCGCGCTGGGCCGCCCGGTGATGACGGCCGAGCCGCGATCGGCGGCGTACTCGCGGTAGCGCGAGAGCGCCCGCAGGAGGATGAAGGAGACGGCATAGACGGCGGCCGAGACGAGGATGACGACGAAGATGCCGGGGTTGTTGTTGTCGCCCTCGCCGAAGGCGCCGCCGAACCAGAACCCGATCTGCACGATGAAGGAGGCGATCGAGGCGAAGAAGCTGGCCAGGGTCATGACCATGACGTCGCGGTTCTGGATGTGGGTGAGCTCGTGCCCGAGCACGGCCTCGAGCTCGGCGGGCTCGAGCGTTTTGAGGAGCCCGGTCGTGACGCACACGGTCGAGTTCTTGGGCGAGCGGCCGACGGCGAAGGCGTTGGGCATCGGCGTGTCGGCGATGGCGACGTGCGGCTTGGGCAGGTTCGCGGTCACGCACAGGCGGTCGATCATGGCGTGGAGCTGCGGCGCCTGCTGCGGCGTCACTTGGCGCGCCCCCATCGAGGCGAGAGCGATCTTGTCGGAGGTGAAGAACTGGACCAGGAACAGGGCTCCGGCGATGACGGCGATCGTCACCGCGCCCGCCCCAGCGGCGAACAGCACCCCGACGAGGACCGCGTAGACGAGGCCGAGGAGGAAGAGGGTGAGGACCATCCGGGCCTGCAGGCCGGGATCGCGTCCGAAATTGTTCTTTTGCGCCATACGCGTGATTCTAGGAGGCTGGGCGATGTTACTGGTGTTGTTCTAACCGAGTTCTTCGAGAGAGCCCGATTCGATGGAGCCGGACCCACGCGATCATCCCGTCGCGCCGCTCGGAAAAACGCCCCGGATCCTTGACGGCACGGGCGCTCAGGAGCGCCGCTCGCACCGCCGCTCCGAGCAGGTTCGCGATCGCCGTGGCGCGCACGAACGCCGGCCCGCGGCGCCGGAGCATCCACGCGTAGGTGCTCCAGATCCACTGCTCGGTGCGCTCGGGCCCCCACGCCTGCGAGGTCGCGGCGGCGCCGGCGTGGCGGACGACGGCGGAGGGCTCGTACCACGTGCGCCATCCGACCTGGCGCAGGCGCCAGGCCAAGTCGAGGTCCTCGGCGTACATCCACTGCTGCGGGTCGAACCCGCCCACCTCATCCCACGCCTGGCGGCGCACGAGCACGAAGGCGCCGAGGGCCCAATCCACGTATCTCGGCCGGGTCGGGTCCCAGCGGCCCTCGATCGCGAGGCGGTCGCCGAGGGCGGGGATGGCTTCGGCCAGGCCCAGGTTGAAGATGAGCGTCAAGGGCAGAGTTGGGAACGGATGCACCGAATGCTGGACCTGACCGTCGCCGAGCACGAGCTGCGGAGCGATGACGGCTGCTTGCGGGTGCGCCGCTCCGGCGTGCAAGATCGCGTCCAGCGCCCCCGCGGTGAGCTCGACGTCGGCATTGGCGGCCGCCACCCATGGCGTTGCCGTCCGCTCCGCGACGCGGTTGACGGCCGCGCCAAAGCCGACGTTGCTGCCCTCGAGAAGGTGGGCCCAGGGATGGCGATCGCGGACGAGGGCGGCGGAGCCGTCGCCCGAGCCGTTGTCGACCACCCACACCTCGGCCCGGCCGCCCTCGGCCTCGGGCGCCAGCGAGCGCAGGCAGGCATCGAGGAGATCGCGGGTGTTCCAGGAGACGACGGCGATCGCGACCTCGGCCATGGGGTGGCGAGGCTATCGGCGCGCTCGGGTGGCGGGTCGGCGGCCCCTCCTCGCGACCCTCAACAGCGCGGGCGAAACCGCGCGAAGCCGCCTCGCCAAAACGTCCGTGAAAAAATTCGTGCAAAGGGGCTAAAGTCGCGGGCAGGAGCTGCCGATACGTGAGCGTGCAGAGTATGCGGGTCACTCGCGCCTACCTCGCCGGGTTTGGAACGGCGGGCTCACTTCTGGCCGGCGCTTCGCTGCTTTTCGTCGTGGCCACCGCCCTCGTCGCCTATCGCGGCTTCCCCACGGTCGCGGATGCCGGTCCCCGGCCCGCGCTCGTGCTCGCGCAGACAGCCTCGTACGGCGTGCCGGCTTCTACAACCATCCTGAGGCGTCGCGGCGCTGCCGCCCCCGCCGCCGCGCCGCGGACCGCGTCACGCGTGGCGCCCGCTACCCGCAGCGGAACCGTGGTTGCGTCTTCGGTCCACACGTCGGCTGCGACCAAGCTCGTCGCTGGCACCCGCGGCACTAAGGGGCATACCCCCACGCTCACCACGACCACGCCCACGGGTCCGCCCACGACCCCGACGGCCACGTGCGCCACTTGCGCTGCCCCGCTCCTGCCGGTCGCGGCGATCGGAGGCGTCGCGGCCGGGGCCACCGGGTCGCTCGGCTCGGGCGTGACATCGACTGGACAGCAGCTCGGAAACACCGTCGGCGGCCTCACGAGCGCGCTCGGCAGCCAGCTCTCACAGGCGAGTCCGCAGGTGGGCGGCCTCGTAACCGGCGTCGGCCAGGCGCTTGGGCAGGCCGTCACCGGGGCGACCAGCACGGCCGGCGGCGCGGTCTCGGGCACCGGTCAGCTGCTGAGCGGCATTCTCGGCGGGCTCGGCGGGCAGTAGGGCCGCGGTCGCCGGGCGCGCGGTCACTCGGCTGACCGGCGGCGCGGTCGTCGCGGGTTAGTGGGATTACCAGTCGGCCAGGCGTTGTAGGCACGATTCTGTCCGGATACCGGACGGGATCGCACCTTCAACGCTCACGCCCCGATGGTCGCGCCCGCGGCTGGCCCTCGCCCCGGCCGCGCCCTGGCCCGCCCAGCCCTGTCCCGGCCGCGGCTGGCCCTCACCCCGGCCTCGCCCCGCCCGGGCTCATCCAGTTGCCATGAAAGCCCGCTTGATGAACCTCACGCTGGCCGCCTGAAGGTCGTCGTCGTGCTGGACCGAGCGGTGATGGCCGCCGGGTGGGGCGATGAGCCGGCTCGCGGGTAGCCGGGCCCGGGCGATGAGCTCGCGCGAGTGTTCGACCGGCACCTGCTCGTCGCCCTCGGCGTGCATCAAGAGCACTGGCGCCTTCAGCTCCCTCATCGCGGCGAACAGATCGTTTGCGGTCAGGAGCTTCGAAACCGCCTCGACGTCGGCGGCGAAGCCGAACTTCCCAGCCCGCAGGCCGCGGACGAGGCTCTCGGGCGGAGCCGGGCAGATCGCCACCACGGCGCGGGCCCCGGCGCCCGCGGCCGCGACGATGGCGAAGTAGCCGCCCATGCTCGACCCGCGCAGGGCGATCGGTAGCTCCGGTTCGCCGGTCGCCGAGCGCAAGAGCGACGCCATCCCCACGACGTCATCGATGACGCGAGCGTCCATCGGACCGTCGCTCTCGCCGTGGCCGCGCTGGTCGAAGGTGACGGCGGCGAAGCCGGCGGCGAGGACCACACGCGCGAAGTCGTGATGGTTCTCCTTGCCCGAGCCGGCGCCGTGGAGGATCACGATGCCGCCGCGAGGAGGGCCCTCCGGGAGCCAGAGGCAGTAGGCGAGCCCGTCGTGGCGCCCGGTCTGGGCGGGGAGGGCGACGGTGACCGTCCGCAGACGAGGCACGGGTCGATCATGCCAGGCTGCCGCGCGCATGGCATGATCGACCCCCTCGTGGTCCTCACCAGCTCACACCTGTCGCAGGTGTACCCCCTCGGCGCGCGGGTGAATGAGCGCGGCCACCTCGAGGTCGGCGGCTGCGACGTTGTCGAGCTGGCGCGGGAGTTCGGGACCCCTGCCTACGCTGTGGCCGAGGAGGACCTGCGCGCGCGGGCTCGGTCGTTCGTCGATGCGATGGCGAGGCGGCACGACGACTTCGACGTGCTCTTCGCCTCCAAGGCGTTCCCCTGCACGGCTGTGTACCGGACGCTGGCCGACGAGGGCTTGGCGTGCGACGTGGCCTCGGGCGGCGAGCTCGCGCTCGCGCTCGCGGGTGGCTTTGACCCCGCCCGCATCTACCTGCACGGAAACGCCAAGTCGGAGACAGAGCTCCACGAGGCGCTGGCTGCCGGCGTCGGGCACATCGTGCTCGACTCGCTCGACGACGCGGACCGGCTCGAGCGCGTGGCCGCGGCGCAGGGCCGCCGCCAGGAGGTGCTGATCCGGATCACCCCCGGCGTGGCCGGAGACACCCACGACGCGATCTCGACCGGACAGGCGGACTCCAAGTTCGGCTTCGCCCTCGACCAGGCCCCCGACGCGATCGAGCGCGCGCAAGCGAGCCCGCACCTGAACCTCGTCGGGCTGCACTTCCACATCGGCTCCCAGCTCTTCGAGCTCGATCCGTTCCGCGCCGCGGTCAAGGCCATCGCGGGCCTAGGGGAATTCCCGGTCTACAACCTCGGTGGCGGCCTCGGCGTCCCCTACACCCAGGACCAGCACCCGCCACCGGTAGCTGACTACGTCGACGCGATCGTGAGCGCGGCGCACGAGGAGCTGGGCGAGGACAAACGGCTCCTGCTCGAGCCTGGGCGGGCGCTCGTCGCCAACAGCACGGTGACCCTGTACACGGTGGAGGGCGTCAAGCGCAACGTCTCGAGCTGGGTCGCCGTCGACGGCGGGATGTCAGACAACCTGAGGCCCATGCTCTACCGCTCGGTCTACGAAGCGCTCATCGCCGATCGCCCCACGGCGACGCCTACAGAGCGCTTCCACGTCGCGGGCAAGCACTGCGAGTCCGGTGACGTCATCGTCCGTGACGTCTCGCTCCCCGACCCCCGGCCCGGCGACATCCTCGTCACCCCGGCCACGGGCGCCTACGGCCACGCCCTGGCCAACAACTACAACGGCGTGCCGCGACCACCGGTCATCTTCTGCCGCGGGGGCTCCGCTCGCGTCGTCGTGCGCCGCGAGACCTACGAGGATCTGATGCGACGTGACGTCGGGCCCTGAACCCGGCGCGGGGGGGCGCTTCCGGATCGGGATCCTCGGCAAGGGCACGGTCGGGTTGGCCCTCGCGAAGCTCCTGCCCGGGCAGACGGACCGGATCGAGGCGGTGACCGGCCTGCGCCCGGAGATCTCGGGCGTGCTCTCGCGCGGCGACGGTGACTTCGAGGACATCCTCGAGCGCTCGGATCTGATCGTCGAGCTCATCGGCGGACTCGACCCCGCGTACGACTACGTGATGCGCGCCATGCGCGCCGGGCGGCACGTCGTCACCGCCAACAAGCAGCTCCTCTCCCACTACGGCGAGGAGCTGTGGGACGCGGCCCGCGAGCACGGGGTCCAGCTCCGCTTCGAGGGCGCGGTGGCCGGCGTCGTCCCCATCATCCGCGTGCTCCAGGAATCGCTCGCGGGCGCCTCGATCGACCGCGTGCACGGAATCGTCAACGGGACGACGAACTTCATCCTCACCGAGATGGCGAGGACAGGCGCGACGTTCGGTGAGGCCCTGGCCGACGCGCAGCGCCTCGGCTACGCGGAGGCCGATCCCTCCGAGGACGTCGACGGCCGGGATGCCGCCGCCAAGATGGCGATCTTGGCCCGGCTCGCCTTCGATACGCCCGTCCACATCGATCAGGTCACCTACGAGGGGATCGAGCACATCCAGCCCGACGACCTCGAGTACGCGCGCGAGCTCGGGCTCGGGCTGAAGCTCATCGGCACCGCCGAGCGCCTTGAGGGCGGAATCTCGGTTCGCGTCCATCCCGCCTTCCTGTACCCCGGGCATCCGCTGGCGTCGGTGGGAGGGCCCTTCAACGCGGTCACGGTTGAGTCCGAGACGATCACCGAGATCACGATGTCGGGACCGGGCGCGGGCGGCCCGCAGACCGCGACCGCGGTGCTCGGCGACATCATCAGCGCCATGATCCCGCCCGCGTCGACGCCGGCGGCGATTCAGCGCCTCGAGATCGTCGAGGACGTCGTGTCGGCGTTCTACCTCCACCTCGAGGTCGCCGACGAGCCCGGCGTGCTCGCCCAGGTGGCACAGCTCCTCGCGCTCCAGAATGTGTCGGTCAAGTCGGTCGTCCAAAAGGGGCTGCGCGACCAGGCCCGGCTCGTGATGGTCGTGCACGCGGTGCCCGAGTCGCGCTTCTTCGCGGCCATGGAGCTCATCTCGGGCCTCGACGCCCTGCGGGCTCCCCCCCGCGCGATCCGGGTCCTCGAGCAGGAGTTCGGATAGAGGTTTCCGATGCCCGGACTGATCGAGCGCTTCCGCGACCACCTGCCCTTTGCGCCGGATGACCCCATCGTCTCGCTGAACGAGGGCTCGACGCCGCTCGTGTCCGCCCCGCGCGTGTCCGAGCGGGCGGGCGTCGAGGTGTGGCTCAAGCTCGAAGGGGCCAATCCGACGGGCTCGTTCAAGGACCGGGGCATGACTTGCGCCGTCTCGGCGGCCGTGCGAGAGGGGGCCGACGTGGTCATCTGCGCCTCGACCGGGAACACGGCCGCCAGCGCCGCGGCGTACGCGGCCCGGGCCGGCCTGCGGGGCGCGGTGATCGTCCCCGAGGGCAAGATCGCCACCGGGAAGCTGGCGCAGGCGCTGATGCACGGCGCCCGGGTCGTCGCTCTGCGCGGCAACTTCGACGTCGCTCTCGCCCTCGTGCGCGAGCTCGCGAGCCGCCACCCGGTGGCGCTCGTGAACTCGGTCAACGACTTCCGGATCGAGGGGCAGAAGACGGCGGCCTTCGAGCTCATCGACGAGCTCGGCGAGCTCGACGCGCTGTGCATCCCGGTCGGGAACGCCGGCAACATCACCTCGTACTGGAAGGGCTTCAGGGAGATCGGCCACAGCCCGCGGATGCTCGGGTTCCAGGCCGCCGGGGCCGCCCCGCTCGTCTTCGGCGCGCCCGTCGAGCACCCAGAGACGGTCGCGAGCGCGATCCGAATCGGCAACCCGGCCCGGTGGGAGGACGCGATGAACGCGATGACCTCCTCGGAGGGCGCGATCCAGGCCGTGACCGACGCGCAGATCCTCGAGGCCTACCGCTTCCTGGCCGAGCGCGAGGGTGTCTTCTGCGAGCCTGCCTCGGCGGCGAGCGTGGCCGGGCTGCTTGCGCACGGGGCGGGGGATGCGGAACGGGTGGTTTGTGTGCTGACGGGGCACGGCCTCAAGGATCCCCAGACGGCGCTCGAACAGGCCGGTGCCGTCGTCCCGTGCGATCCCGAGCTGTCCGCCATCGAGCGGGCCGTCCTCGGATGACGCTGGGGCGCCGCCGGCTCGTTCGCGTCCCCGCCTCGACGGCGAACCTGGGCCCCGGCTTCGACGTCATGGCGGCGGCGCTCACCCTGCATCTCGACCTCGAGGTCGTCGAGACAGGCACCTTCGCGGTCGAGACCCCGCTCGACGTGCCGCGCGATCGCACCAACCTCGTGGTCCGCGCCTTCGAGCGCCTGCACCCGGCCGACGGGATCACCTTCAGGATCGAGTCCACCATTCCGACCAGTGGCGGGCTGGGATCGAGCGCGGCGGCCATCGTCGCCGGGCTGATGGCCGCCGACCACATGTTCGAGCTCGACGCCGACCTCCTCACACTCGCCACCGAGCTCGACGGCCACCCCGACAACGTCGCCGCCGCAATCGAGGGCGGGTTCGTCATCTCCGCCGCCGGGCGCACCTGGCGAATCGACGTGCCCATGGGCCTCGAGGCCGTGCTCGTGGTGCCTTCGTCGGCGGTCGGGACGGCGGAGGCGCGCGCGGCGCTGCCCGAGCTCGTCCCGCGCGCCGACGCCGTGTTCAACGTCGGCGCGGCGTCACTCCTCACCCTGGGCCTGGCCACAGGCAACTGGGAGGCGGTCTCGGGCGCGCTCCATGATCGGCTGCACCAGCCCTACCGCGCCCACCTGTACCCCCAGTCGGCGGAGCTGCTCGAGCGTGCGATGGGGCTCGGGGCCCTCGGCGCGACGATGTCCGGGGCGGGGCCGACGGTGCTCGTGTGGTCGCACTTCGACCAGACTGGCGGCCTCGTCGAGCGCCTGCGCCGCGAGGCGGCGGAGTGGGCGCGCGTGATGCGGGTGCCGTTCGAGTCCCAGGGCGCCGACGTGCGGAGCCTGTAGCGGCGCCGCCTAGCGGTCGACGACGAGGTTCACCGTGGAGCCCAAGGGCAGGCGCGTGCCCGCCACGCGGCTCTGCCAGCGCACGCGGCCGTGGCCGCCACCTTTGGCGGGCGCCCGACGGACATGCCCGGGACGGCAACCGGCGCCGCGGAGGGCGTGCCGCGCGCGGGCCAGGGTCCGCCCCACGACCCGGGGGACGACGCAGGCGCGACTCGAACCCGTCCCACTTCCCGGTGCCTGACCTGCCCCGCCGATGGTCACGGACTGAGGCTCGCTCGTCTGGGTCTGATACCCGGCGCCGTGCGCGACCGCTTGAAGCTTCACCGACTGTCCCTTGAGGCCCGAGGGAACCGAATAGGTGATCCCCGCCACCCCGCCCGAGGCCGAGGCGGTGCCGATCTTGCTCCAACCTTGGCCGGCGGCGCGAAGCTGGAGATCGACCGCGAGGGACGGGTCCGAGAGCCCGACCCCGTCGGGGTTCGCGACGCTGACGTCCATGGTTCCGCTCGCCGGCATGCTCGAGACGGTGGGGAGGGTGAGGGCGACTGCGTGCGTCACCGTCGTCGTGAAGGAGTACGGGCCCGGGTCGGCCTCGTCGCAGCACTCACCGGACTGGAACTGGAGGGGCATGACACCGGTCGCGACCGCGGTGAAAGTCATCGTGCTCTGGCCGCCAGGGGGGAGGATGGCCCAGGTGAGGGGGTTTGCGTTCTGGACGCTCGAATCGGCCATCCCCACGTCGAAGGCGGAGAGCTGGGGACCGTTTCCGTCGCTGTCGAGGGCCGCCTGCCAGTCGATGCTGACGTCGTCTCCGTTGCTCACGTTCAGCGCCCAGTAGGAGTTGTAGCCGCCGGCGCCATCGGTGGTCAGGCTGCCGTTGGCGGTGTCGCCAAGCTCGAGTGCTCCGAACAAGACCGGCGTCGCGGTGGCGATCGTCTGGCCGCCGTCGGCGAGGGCGGCAGCGCTGCCGGCCAAGGCAAAGGCGGCCGCAAGGGCCACCGTGACCGTGGCGCGCCGAAGCAGGCCGCCACTTATTGCAGTCATCATCGTTCCCCCGCGATCGAAGTCGGTGGTCACACCCCTGGCTTCGGGTGGGCGCGGCGACTCCTTGGCCCGCGGAGCGGCGAGCAGACAACTGGACTAGTGCACGGGGAACTTCGCCCGCCGGCTACGGCATCGTCGGATCGCCGAACTCCGAGGTCAGGCGGCGCGCGAGCGTGAGCAGGAGCTTGCGTTCGATGCTCGGATCGGTCTCGAGCAAGGCGTTGAAGGCCTGATCTGAGACGACGAAGCAGCGCAGGGGCGTGGCAGCGGTAACCGTCGCCGTGCGCACCACGCGCTCGAGGAGGGCGATCTCGCCGAAGAAGCCGCCCGCGCCGATCGTCGCCACCAGCTTGCCGCCGCGCGTGACGGTGGCCTCGCCTTCGACGATGACGAAGAACTCCTTCGCGCGGGTGCCCTCCCGGCACAGCCGGGTTCCGGCGGGTACGTCGAGGTCGTCGGTGAGCGGCGCCAGATGGCCCAGCTGCTTGCGCGACAGACCCTCGAACAGCGGTGCCCGCTTGAGCGCGTCGACCTTGGTGTCCTTACTGAAACGCGCCACAGGGGAACGCTACAGTTTTCGATATGCAAGTCGAGATTTGGTCGGACGTCGCGTGTCCGTGGTGCTTCGTCGGCAAGCGCCGGTTCGAGGCCGCCCTGGCCGCGTTCGAGCATCGCGACGACGTCGAGGTGACGTGGCGGAGCTTCGAGCTCGACCCCAGCGCGCCGCACGAGTACGAAGGCGACCTCGCCACCCTGCTCGCCGACAAGTACGGCATGACCGTCGAGGAGGCGCGCGAGCGGCAGAAGAGCATGGCCGAGCTCGCGGCCGCCGAGGGCATCACCATGCGTCACGACATCGCGCGCAGGGCCTCGACCTTCGACGCCCACCGGCTCATCCATCTGGCGCAGACCCACGGCCTCCAGGACGCGATGAAAGAGCGGCTGCTGCTCGCCTACCACTCCGAGGGCCGGCTCATCAGCGACCACGAGACGCTGGTGGCGCTCGCCGCCGAGGTCGGGCTGCCGGACGCCGAGGTGCGCGAGATGCTGGCCGGAGACCGCTATGCCGACGCCGTGCGCGACGATGAGCGGACCGCCCAACAGTTCGGGATCAGTGCCGTGCCGACGTTCGTCGTCGACCGTAAGCTCGCCGCGTCTGGGGCTCACCCACCCGAGGCGCTGCTCGGCCTGCTACGCCAGGGCTGGGAGGCTCCTACCCGGTCTTCTCGGCCTGTGCGGCGCGCAGCATCGGTTTGAGCTTCCTTCTCGCCGCGTCCAGACCGAGGCGCTTGAGCAGCTCGTCGCCCACGAGCAGATAGTCCAGTCCGAGATCGGGGCGGTAGTCGAGAATCGAGAGCGCGCGCTCGGCCGACTCGGCGTAAGCGATCGAGGCGCGGACGGTCGGCTCGAAGAGCTTCTCGCCGAAGTGCTCGCGCAACGAGTCGTAGGCCTCCCGGGAATGACGGGTGCGCATGTCGGCGATGTTGAGGACGACGCCGAGCCACTCGAGCTTCGGGTTCAGGGTGTCGTGCGCGAGCTCGATGACCTGGAGCGCCTGCTCCACGCCCTGGAGGGCGAAATACTGCGCTTCGGCCGAGAGGAGGGCGTAGTCGGCGGCCACGAGCGCGTTCACTGTGAGTAGACCGAGGGCCGGTGGGCAGTCGATGAGGATGACGTCGTAATCGACGGCGATCTTCTGCAGGGCCTTGCGCAGCGTGAGCTCCCGGCCCATCTTCCCACCCAGCATGAGCTCGGCTTCGGCCAGGCCCAGGTTGGCCGGGATCACCCCGTTATGGACGGCGTCGGCCGGCGTAGCCTGTCCGGCGAGTACGTCGGCGATGGTCGGGGACGCGTCGGGGTCGATGTCGAGGTAATCCGACAGATTTCCCTGCGGATCGAGATCGACGGCGAGCACCCGCAGATCGAGCCGGCGCAGCAAGTCGGTCAGCGTCCGCACCGCCGTCGTCTTTCCGGTGCCGCCCTTCTGGGAGAGGACCGCGATCGTCGCCGCCATGCCGGGCGGACTATACGGCGTTCCCTGCGGGCCTCGGTCGTGGCTGTGGCCGGTGCTGCGGACCGGCCCCGGCGCGGCGGCGGGCCGCGCCAGATGAGCCGGCTGGTGGAGCTAGTTGGCCGCGCCGTCCTTCACGTCGGGCTCGACGTTAGGGTCGTCGGGCAGGTCCGGGCCGCCGTGCGAAGTGGCGTCCGCGTTGTCGCCGGCGCTGAGGTCGACGCCCGTCTCGGTGGCGGGCTCATCGGAACCGGTGGTCTGCCCGAAGACCGAGCCCTCGGGGCGCGGAACGATGCCCTCCGCGGCGCGGCCGGCCCACTGACCCTTCCTCGCGACCTCGTCCGCATCGGGCGAGGTGCCGCCGCTCGTCTCGATCGGGGGGACGGTGGACTGCTCCGGATCGGTGGCTGCCATGGGTCTTCTCCTCGTTGACGCCGTTGGCCTTCACGGTGGTGCTACCCCCTCGTTGGGGAGGCTAATCGGGGGCGGGCGCCCGGCCTAACGGCTCGAGAGGCTGCGAACCGCGCCCTGGCGCGGCGTCAGATCCCCGGCCGCGACCTTGTAGGCGATCGTCTCGAGGGATCCGTCGCCGCCGTCGCGCGTCCGCGTCGCCGCCTGCTCGGGTAGGA
>JAXDGF010000067.1:0-19939 GCA_034665165.1 Solirubrobacteraceae bacterium
CACCGCCGGGCTGATGGCGGCCACGGCGGCGATCAGGTCGGGATGCTTCTCGGCGAGGAGAAGGGCGCCGTAGCCGCCCATCGAGATGCCGGTGGCGCCGATGCTTCCGGGCGCGCGGCCGAGCCCGAGCCGCCGGCACATGGGGATGAGCTCGTCGACGATCATCGCCATCGGATCATCGCCCGGGTGCCGGTTCCAGTACAGGCCGCCTCCGTCGGGGGCCACGAGCGCGAAGGGCGCCAGCGGGCGCCGGCCCGGCCTCATCGCGAGCGCTCGCGCCAGGGCCAGGCCTCCGAAGCCGGAGGTGTGGTCTCCCCCGAAACCGTGCAGGGCGACTGCGAGGGGCAGCTCGCTCCCAGGCCCGTGGCCGGGCGGGTAGGCGATCGTGTACCCGACGCTCCGGTTCCGGGCCCGGGAATAGAAACGACGAGCTCGCGAGGGCCCGGCCACAGCGAAGGTCTCGGGCGGCGACGCGACCGAGCACGCGCCGTCTAGCTCGTCGAGAACCGCGCGGCCGGGCAGGACCCCGTGCGCGACGAGCTCGACGCCCGCGACGGTGGCGCCCGCGGCGAGGCCGAGTCCTGAGGCGAGCATGCGCCGTCGCGTCCATCTGCGCTCGCTCGTCGGCATCGCGGGCTTAGCGCCCCACTCAGGGCCGATGGCGGGCAGCCGCCGGCAGCGCGCGCTGCAGGGCTCGGACGGCGAGCATCAGCTCGGCCGCCAGCGCGACCACGCCGACGCTGTCGATGGCCCCCACCCGGAACAGGCCGCGCGGCGCCGGACCGCCGGAAATGACCCAGCTACCCGCGCCGGCGAGGAACACGGCCATGGCCAGCACGGCGGCCGCGCCGAGCCGAGACTCGTAGCGCAGAACCCGCGGTGACAGCGGCGTCCGGCGCAGGATCATGGTCGCGCCCACGGCCATGGCCGCGAGGGTGAGCGGGCTCACGACCATCCACCCGATCTCGGTCGCCGGGAAGGACGACAGCGCGCCGGGATGGGCCCAGTACGAGGTGACCCACAGCGTCGCCGCCCAGCAGAACCGGGCCACGTCTCCGGGCACCAGGCCACGCTCAACCCATTGATGCCCGCCCGTGCCCGGCCACCCGTGCCCGAAGTGGATGCTGCCGAGCGTGAAGGCTGCCGCCGCAGCCATGGCGAGGGCCAGCGGGGCCAGTAGCCGCCGTTCCCTCCCCCGTGCGACGGCCGTGCCCAGCGACCACGCGATCGGGATCGCGGCCAGCAAGGCGAGGATGGCGAAGATAAGGATGGCGGCCGACATCAAGAGCATTGCCACCCTGGTGGCGGGTGTCGCCGGCGGTGACCATTGCCAGCCGATCGTGAGCTCCGACCAGATGGCGACGCCGAGCGCGAGGAAGGCGGTCGTGGCCGCGCCGAGCCATGCCAAGCCGGCTCGGAGCTGCCGCTCGGGCTCGAGCGTCTGCCCGGCGAGCCCGGTGGCGGCGAGGCGCGCGAGGGTGCCGCTCCGGACCACGTCGGCGGTCCGAACCCAGGACCGTGGACGCTCGCCGATGTCGTCCATCAGGAGCTCCGCGAACTCCTCGCCGTAGCGTTCCCGCCACCCGGCCGGATAGCAGCGCAGGAGGCGCTCGGCGCGCCGGGCGGCGGCTGGACCGGCGTCGCTCATGCGAGCTCCGAGCGACCGGCGAGGCGGCGCAGTCCGACGTCGGCCACTCGGCGCTGAGCGTCGAGGTGGGCGCGCAGGACCGTGGCGCCGGTCGCCGTGAGCTGGTAAGGACGGCGGCGGTCGTGACTCTCGAGCGGCTCGATCAGCCCCTGGCGCTCGAGGCGCGAGAGGGCCTCGTAGAGCGTGCCGGGCGCGAGGCGAACCCCGGCGAAGCCCTCGATGTCCTTCGTGAGGGCGTAGCCGTGCTTCGCCCCCTCGGCCAGGCTCGAGAGGATCAGCGTCGCGGGACCGGCATAGCGACCGAACGTGGCCAGCGCTTCGAGCTCGTCGGGGGTGCTGGATCTCGCCTCGGGCACGAGCGGCAGTATATATCGGCTCACGATCTATCGTCAACCGAAATATCCGGCGAGGCGAGATAATCCCCCCAGCCGTGAGCGATGAGTTTGAACGCCTCGACCGTCTTCTGCGCCAGCTCGGGCAGGTGCTCGAGGCGCCCGGCGAGGATGGTGGCGCCTCGGCCGAGATGAGCTGGCAGAAGCTCGACCTCCTCTATGCCTCGATGGGGTCGGACGCGCTCGGGGCGTTGCTGCGGCGGCAGGGCATCGGTCGCTCCGCCGTCGATGAGACACTGGCGGTACTCGAGAACCGCCGCCGGCAGATGCCGTGAGCTTCTAGGTCGTCGCCGGTGGCCGCGCTCGCTTCTTGCCCCATTCGGCTCGGAGCACGCGCAGCGCGTTCTCGCTGCAGATCTTGTTCGCGTCGAGTTCCCCGTAGCGCTCGCGGAGCGCGTGCTGGAGGTCGGCCATCCGCCCCATGTGCTCGAGCCCGGGGAGGGCGGGCTTGATGTAGCCGTCGAGGTCGGAGCCGATGCCGATGTTCTCGTACGAGTCCGTCAGGTCGTGGATCTTGTCGATGTGACGGCACAGCGCCGCGAACGAGTCCTCGAACATTTTCGTCTTCCCCCGAAGCCCGCTCGTGATGTAGTGCTCGCACAGGATGCAGCCGAGGACCCCGCCCCGCTCGGCTACGCGCGTGATCGTGTCGTCGTCGAAGCAGTAACCGAGGCCCCCGAAGCGGTACGCCATGTGCGTCGCGATCACGGGGATCTCCTTGGCGGGATCGCGGTCGTCGAGTAAGCCGAGGACATCCCGGATCGACTCCGCGCGCATATGGGTGATGTCGATCAGGATCCCCTCGTCCACCATCGCCTCGACGACCTCGTGCCCGAGCGGGGTGAGACCCTGTCCGCGGCGCTGGGGGAAGACCCAGTTGTAGAGCCAGTCGGGGAGAAACGGGAGGGCGGGGGCGTTCGTCGCGACGTCGCGAAAGAAGAGGTGGGCGATGGTCACGTACGCCACGCCCAGGCCGGCGAGCTTGCGTACGTTGCGCCTGACCTCCTCAGCGGTGCGGCCGAGCTGGAAGCCGCCCTCGATGGCGTGAATGAGGATGGGCACTTCACCCGTGAGGAGCGTGTCGAGCTCGCTCGGCGAGTGGGCGATCGCGACGCTCCCGGGGTGGTCGATGACGTGATCCTCCACCGTCTGCCTCTGCGCCACGATGTCGTCGAAGTACGACTGGCGTGGCGGGGCGCCGTAGGTCTGGGTCAGGTCCATCTCGTCGAGGGGCTGGTAGAGGACCGAGAGGGTTACCCCGACATCGCCCTCGGTCATCAGCGCCTCGGTCACGCTCGGGGAGTCGCCCGGGCCCTGGTAGTTAGCGAGGCGCGAGATGAGATCGACGAAGGCACCCTGCCAGCGCCGGCGCCACCACGTCCGCGCGTGCTCGTGCGCCCGCTGCTGTTCGTCGGGGAGCAGGTGGATCGGATAGTGGGCGTGGAGGTCTACGAGCATGGGTCGTGTTAGCCAAGCCAGCCGGTGGCGATGATCACCGACCGCGGGCCGAGGGTGAGCGCTTCGCCCGCTGCCAGCGTGCTCGTAACCATGGGCGCCCCGTCTTCCTGCGTGGTGTCGACTGCGAGCGCCCACGCGCCCGCGGGGGGGCTCGGCACGCTGAAGGCGAGCGATGCCCAATAGGCGTTGAAGAGCGCGAGGACCGACGCCGCCGGTTGCTCATCGGGGAAGAGAACGGCAAAGCTGTGGCCCTGGGGGTTATCCCAGTCCTCGCCGGTCACGGGCGAGCCATCGGGGTTGAACCAGCGCATGCCGGTCTGGGCCACCGGTTCGCTCGGGTCGCCCGTCCCCGGGTCAGGGAAACGGGGCGCCCGCAGTGAGGGCGCGGCGGCGCGGAGGGCGGTGAGCCGCTGGACGACCTTCGTCAGGTTGTCCGCCTCCGGGCCTGCGGTCCAGTCCACCCAGCTCAGCGCATCGTCCTGGCAGTAGGCGTTGTTATTGCCTTCCTGGGTGCGACGGCGCTCGTCGCCGGCCATGAGCATCGGTACGCCGCGCGAGACGAGCAGGGTGGTGAGGAAGTTGCGTTGCTGGCGCCGGCGCAGGGCGAGGATGTCCGCAGCGGCGCCCGGCCCGTCATCCGCCGGTCCCGGGCCGCAGTTCCAGGAGCGGTTGTCGTTGGTGCCGTCCTGGTTGTTCTCCTGGTTGGCGGCGTTGCGCTTGACGTCGTAGGACACGAGGTCGTTCAAGGTGAACCCGTCGTGGCAGGTGACGAAGTTGATCGTGGCCGAGGGCTGGCGGCGGAGGCTGTAGCGGGGAGCGCCCGCCGCGTACATGTCGGGGCTGCCGGCGAGACGGGCACCAACCCAGCGCGGGCTCGACGCCTGGTCGCGCCAGAAGTCCCGCATTGTGTCGCGGTACTGACCGTTCCACTCCGACCAGCGAGGCGGGAAACGCCCCTGCTCGTTTCCGGCGGCCGTCCACGGCTCGGCGATCAGCTTGGTGCGGGCCAGGGTCGGCTCCTGGAGGACGACCTCGAAGAAGGCGGCGTTCTCGTCGTAGCCGGGGTCGGCGTCGGTGGCCGTCCCCGGCTCGTCGCTGCCGAGCACGGCCCCGAGGTCGAAGCGGAACCCGTCGACGTGCATCTCGGCGACCCAGTAGCGGAGCGAGTCGACGATCAGTCGCCGCACCGTGGGGCTGGCTGCGTTGATGGTGTTGCCGCAGCCGGTGAGGTTGTCGTAGGACTGCGGGCGGCCGGGGACGAGCTGGTAGTAAGAGGCATTGTCGATGCCGCGGAAGCACAGCGTCGGACCCCGCTCGTCGCCCTCGGCGGTGTGGTTGAAGACGACGTCGAGGATTACCTCGATGCCCGCGTCGTGGAGCGCCTTGACCATAGCCTTGAACTCGTCGACCTCGCTTCCGGGCGGCGCACCCGCGCGGCGCGCCGACGAGTAGGCGCTGTGGAGGGCGAAGAAGCCGATCGTGTCGTAACCCCAGTAGTTGGTCAGCCCGTGACCGGCGAGCACGCCGTTGGTGAGGGACTGATGAACGGGGAGCAGCTCCACCGCGGTGACGCCGAGGCTCTGGAGATAGGCGATGACGGCCGGATGGGACAACCCGGCGTAGGTACCGCGATCGGCGGCGGGCACCGCGGGGCGCGCGACCGTGAAGCCCTTGACGTGGAGCTCGTAGATGACGCTGTCGGCGAGCGCGTGACCTGGGCGTGCGTCACTCCCCCAGTCGAAAGTGCTCTCGACCACGACCGACCGCGGGGCGTCCGGGGCGGAGTCGGTGGAATCGGCTAGCGCCGATTCCGCGGGGTCGGCGGCGTCCGATCCGTCGGTGAGCGCGCCGTTCCACGATGGCTTCCACGCCAGGTTGCCGGTTACCGAGCGGCCGTACGGATCGAGCAGCAGCTTGCGCGGGTTACAGCGCGCGCCGTTACGGGCGGGCGAGTAGGGGCCGGAGACGCGGAATCCGTACTCCTGGGCGCGGCCGACGCCGGGGATGAAGCCATGCCAGATGTCGCTGTCGGCCAGCGAGAGCGGGTGACGCGTTTCGGTGCCGGTGGCGTCGAAGGTCGAGAAGTCGACGCCGTCGGCCACGCTCGAGTGAAGCGCCACATTAACTCCACCGCGGGTGATGCTCACCCCGAGCGGGTACGGGAAGCTCGGTTCGCCTGAGGGGGTCATGTGGGCCTCGCGAGTCTATTTCAGGTAGTAGAGTGGGACCATGGCTGAAGAGGATCCTGCCGACCCGATCATGGACCGTGACGCGCGCCACCGCGAGGAGCGCCGCGCCGTAGAGGAGGCGGGTGGCGGTGAGTCCGAGGGCTTCGAGCTCGCCGAGCAGGATCTCATCGAACACGCCTCACATGGCGACGAGCACACGCCCTCCAAGATCATGATGGACGCCGGAGCCGACGAGGAGGAGGCCGACTCCGTGTACGGCGAGGCGGACAGCGAGCACCTCAGCGACTGAGGGCTCGCGTCAGACGCGAGCCCTGAGCACGCGGCGAGCCGGTGGCCCGCCGCGTGCGTGCCCGTCACTGCTACTTGATCGCCTTCCCGTCCGCGCCCACCACGTACCACGGCGCTCCGAACTGAGGCAGGGCCTGGCCCGTGGTCTGGCCCGGTCCCGTGTCGCCCGCGTAGTAATAGAGCGGGTGACCGGCGTAGGTCACCTCCGAGGTGCCGTCGCCGCGCTTCGTCGTCCCGAGCAGCGACGCCTTCACGCCCGACCCCCCGACGGGGTTGCCCTTCGTGGTCAGGGGCGGCCAGGCGGCCGCGCAGGCTCCGCTACACGTGCTCGAGGTCCCGGCGTCGGCCACGAACAGGTACAGGGTCCGGCCCTTGCTGTCGGCGAGGATCTTTCCGAGCTTCGAGGTGGCGAGGCTGACGGCGGTGCCGCCGCTTGCCGCCGCCGGCGTCGGCGTGGCCGGCGCGGAGCCATAGGGGCCGGCGGCGCTGGAGCTCGACGAGGACGCGGGGCTGTGCGTCGAGGTGGTAGACGAGCTACTGCCACAGCCGGCGACGGTCACCGCGACCGCGGCCAGGCTGAGGAGGGAAAGAAACGGGGTTCGGTGTTGTCTGAGCATTGCTGTCATCTGTTGCTCCTATTCGCGGCTGGCCCGCGTCCCGTGCGGGCATACCCGGCGTTGTTTGTGCGCAGCGTGCGCTTGTCCTTATAGGACGCCAACGGGGGTCAGGACTTCCCGTGGGCCCGGCGGGCCCTTACTCGCGAGCGGCGCGCACGGCTTCGGCCAGCTCACGCTCGTGCCCGGCCGCGCGGCCGTCGAGCTTGGCCGCCAGCGCCGCTCGCAGTCCGCGTCCCACCGCCGGGCCCTCGGGGACCCCGGCCGCGATCAGATCCGTGCCGTCGATCTCCAGGCGCACGTGGCGCAGGCGCTCGAGCCACTCGCGTGCCTCTTCCTCCGGTCCGAGCGCGCCGGCGAGCGCGACGAGCTCGGGGCGAGCACCGGCGACGGCGGCGGCGATCTTCGACGGCCGGCGAGTGGCGGCGAGAGCGGCGGCCGTCCGTTCCGCGCCGCTCGCGGCGGCGATGATGGCATCCCGCGATTCCGCGTCGAAGGCGAGCTCGTCCAGGAGCGGCCCGAGCTCCGCGCGCGGGACGTCGGCGAGCGCGAGCGCGAGCGTGAGCACGTCGCGGCGGCCATCGCGCGGGAGCAGCGCGAGCGCGCGCCGAGCGAGCCCGGCATCGGTGAGGCCGAAGCGCGGATGCAAGGCGTGATCGAGCCCGAGGGGCGTCAGGGCCGCGAGGGCGGCCACGGGATCGTCCTCGCGCGCGAGGAGCCTGAGCTCGGAGCCGATCCGCGAGCCCGAGACGGTGCCGAGCGCCCCCGCGGCCACGGCGGCGCGGGCGAGCGCGAGAGTGGCGGAATCGACATCGAATCCGAGCCGGCTCGCGTAGCGGACGAGGCGTAGGAGCCGGGTGGGATCGTCGATGAAGCTGCGGTCGTGGAGCACGCGCAGGCGGCGAGCCGACAGGTCCTCGAGCGCGTTCGGGGCCGCCGTCAGCTCACCCGACCGCGAGCCGCCGAGGGCGATGGCCATCGCGTTCACGGTGAAGTCACGCCGGAGCAGGTCCTCGCGCAGCGTTGCGGGCGAGACGTCGGGGAGCGCTCCGGGCTCCGCGTAGGTCTCGCGCCGCGCGGCGGCAAGGTCGTAGCTGTTCCCGTCCAGGGTCACGGTGGCAGTCCCGAAGCGCTCGTGGAGCACGTAGGGACCGCCGAGGCGGGCGGCGAGGGCGGCGACGTCACCCTCGGCCACGAGGTCGATGTCCACGGCGCGGGGCGAGCGATCTCCGTCGAGCTCGAGGAGGAGGTCGCGGACGGCGCCGCCGACGAGGTACAGACCCGGCTCGTCCCCGACCGCGGCGAGCAGCGGGGCGGCCGACGGCAGCGCCCGCACCCGCCTCATCAGCTCCTCGCGCGGGGGTGTGTACATGTGCGCATCATTGCTTGCCGGCGAGCGGATCGGCCGCGTCGTTCCGGGGGCCCGCCTACTACCATGGCCTCCCATGAGTCCCGGTTCGCGGCGCCGGGGGCGGCGCGGGCCGCTCCTCGCCATGGTTGTCCTGGCGCTCGCGGTCGCCGCCATCTTGGTCGCGGTGCTGCACCAGCCAGGCAACGTGTCCCATCCCAAGGTCGAGTTCACCCCCCCGGCCAAGGCGGCCAAGCCCAAGGTCGTCGTGCGCGACTTCCTGTGGCCCAGGTATGGCTACGATGCCGGCCGCACGCGCTTGTTCCCGAACTCGGGCAACCTCGAACCCCCCTTCCGGCGCGGGTGGGCGTATTACGGCTCGGCCCTGCTCGAGTTCCCCCCTGTGATCAACAACTCGAGTCTCTACATCCTCAACGACTCGGGCCAGGCGCTCGCCATCAACAAGGTTAACGGCCACGTCCTCTGGCGACGCACGGTGGGAACCCTCTCGGCAGCTTCGCCGGCCCTCGGCGACGGCCTCGTCTTCGCTCCCCTCCTCTCGACCGTCCCCGGCGCCAAGGTGGCGAACCAGGGCCGGTTCGTCGCGCTCTCTCAGCAGACCGGGCGCGTCGTCTGGTCGATGAGCGTTCCGCCCGGCAGCGAGTCCTCGCCGCTCGTGTGGGGACAGATGCTCTACTTCGGCGATCAGAACGGAACCGTGCGCGCGGTCCAAGCGAGCACGGGAAGGCTGCGCTGGACCTACAAGGCCGCCGGCGCCGTCAAGGGCGGCATCGCGTACCAGAACGGGATCATTTACTTCGCCGATTACGACGGTCGCGCCTACGCCGTGCGTGCGAGAGACGGGCACCAGGTGTGGGCCGTTACCACCAATGGCGCCGCCTTCGGGTTCGGCTCGGGAAACTTCTACTCGACGCCGGCGGTCGCCTTCGGGCGCGTGTACATCGGCAACACGGACGGGCGCGTGTACTCGTTCGCCGCCGACACGGGCGAGCTCGCCTGGGCCACGGGGACGGGAGCGTACGTCTACTCCTCCCCCGCCGTGGCCGACATCCCCGGCCTCGGCCCGACCGTCTACATCGGGTCCTACGACGGCAACCTGTACGCGTTCAACGCCCAGTCGGGCGCGGTGCGCTGGACCCACGATGCGGGCGGCCGGATCTCCGGCTCCCCGACCATCGTGGGCAACGTCGTCTATTACTCAAACCTTGCCTCGAAGACGACCACCGGCGTCAACGTCCGTACCGGCCATACCGTCTTCACCTTCCCCGAGGGCTCCTTCAACCCGGTCATCGCTGACCGGACGGCGGTCTATCTGACGGGCTACGCGGACCTGCATCAGCTGCTGCCTAAGCACGCCGGGAGCGCCGGCGGCTGACGCCGAGCTCAGCGCGACTCGAGGCGGTGGCGGAACGAGTCCGCGCCCTCGACGACGGCGCCGCGGGCGCGGGCCCGGTCCGCGAGCAGGCGGTCGGACGTGACGACCCAGACCTCCTCGGGGCGCACGTCGGCGCTGAGGCGCCGGATGATCTCGTCGTCGGCGGCGTTGGCCTTTGGCCGGGGGGCGTGCGCGACCTCGATCACCGTCGAGCGGATGGGTGGCGACGGCGCGCGCTCGAACACCACGGTGACGTCGTCGCCATCCTCGGCCACCCAGCGCTCGAGGAGGTCGACGAGGCGGGACATGGCGGCGTCACGGTCGCGCCACCAGCGGTCGGGACGCGCGCCGATCACGTTCATGCCGTCGATGAGCCATCGCACATCCTCAGCGTAGGGGGTGCCTGCGCGCGCCGCTGCCGGCTGCGCTAGGCTCCCGCTCTACACCAGCCGATTGCTCGCGGGAGGCACGGCCTGACGCCTTCGGGCGTACCGCGTTCGCAAGGGCACGCGCTCCAGGAACCCCCTGGCCAGCTGCACGAGCTCGCCGGGTCGAGGGTCTTATGCCTCAATGCATGTGCTTGGGTAATGCGTTAGAATGCCTGGTCTATGCGTTGTCGTAGTGGAAGTCATTGCCCCCATTCGGCCGAGCCGGGCCGTCGGTTCTGCGCGGAGCACGCCGCAGAGCTAGATCGCATGCGCGAAGAGCTCAAGGACGCTGCCGCCGCGCGCATCGGTCGAGGTCGCCCCAAGCGTTCCTCGACCTGTTGCCGACCTGGGTGCTACGAGCCGCGTGTCCCGCCCGCTGCGTACTGTGACCAGTGCTCGGCCGCGGGATACGTCGAAGAAGCCGCGTAGCACCGACGCCGCCGGTGGAGACCGGCAAAGCACTCATGAAGATGGCCGGGGAAGCCCGGCGCGTGTGTGCGTGGGCCGAGGCGGGCGAAGTGGAGCCAGCGCCGGGGCGGCCGCTACGCCACCGGGCGCACCGCCACCCCGGCGCGGGCCAAATGGTCCTTGACCTCGGCGACGGTGTGCTGGCCGTAATGCAAGATTGACGCACACAGGACCGCGTCGGCCCCCGACTCGATGGCGTCCACGAGGTCCTCGAGGCCGCCCGCGCCGCCCGACGCGATGACGGGGACGCTGACCGTATCGGCCACCGCGCGGGTCAGGAGGAGGTCGTACCCGGAGCTCGTGCCGTCGCGGTCCATGCTCGTGAGCAGGATCTCCCCCGCTCCCCGCTCGACGCCTTCGCGGGCCCAAGCCACGGCGTCGCGCCCGGTGGGGGTCCGCCCACCGGCGAGATAGGCCTCCCACGTCCCGTCGCCGCGCGACTTGGCGTCGATGGCGAGCACGACGCACTGGGCGCCGAGGGTCTCCGCGAGCTCGTCGATGAGCTCCGGGCGCGCGAGCGCGGCCGAGTTGACTGAGATCTTGTCGGCCCCGGCGTCGAGCACGGCCTGCGCGTCGGCCACCGAGCGGATCCCGCCCCCGATGGTGAAGGGGATGAAGACGTCGTCGGCGGTCCGGCGCGCGAGCTCGACGACGGTCTCGCGCTTGTCCGAGGTCGCGGTGATGTCCAGGAACACAAGCTCATCCGCCCCGGCAGCGTCATACCGGCACGCGAGCTCGACCGGGTCCCCGGCGTCACGGAGGTCGAGGAAGCCGACGCCCTTGACGACCCGGCCGCGATCGACGTCGAGGCACGGAATCACGCGCTTACAATGCATGGCGCTCCCGGCTGAGGGGACCGCGCGGGCGGCGGTTCGAGCCGTCGAGCGCGATCTGCGCCTCCTCGATCGTGAAAAGTCCCTCGTACAGGGCCTTGCCGACGATGACCCCGGCCAGGTTCACCTGGCGCAAGCTCGCGAGCGCGCGCAGGTCGTCGGTCGAGGCCACTCCGCCCGAATAGAGGAAGCGGCCCCGCACCGCTTCGGCGATCCGGCGTACCTCGTCGAGGTCGGGCCCGGCGAGCATGCCGTCGCGATCGATGTTCGAATACACGAAGCTGCGCACGCCCCGCCCACCGAGCCGTTCGAATACCTCCGCGGCCGGGATCTCGGTCTGCTCGCGCCAGCCCGAAGCCGCCAGGCGCCCGTCACGGGTGTCGACGGATACCACGACGCGGTCGCCGTGTTCGGCGACAACGTCGTCGAGGAAGTCCACGTCGGCGTACGCCGCGGTCCCGAGCACGACCCGCGTCACGCCCGCGGTCACGGCGTCGCGCACCGCCGTGACCGAGCGCAGGCCGCCGCCCAGCTGGATCGGAACCTCGACCTCGCCGGCGATGCGTTCGATCGCCTCGAGGTTGACCGGGCTTCCGTGGCGCGCGCCGTCGAGGTCGACGATGTGGAGCACGCGAGCACCGGCATCGACCCACCGCCGCGCCGCGTCGAGCGGGTCGGCGTCGTACACGGTCCGTGCCTCGAAGTCACCGCGGGCGAGACGCACCGCCTTCCCGTCGAGAATGTCGATCGCCGGGTAGAGGATCACGCCGCCACGCCCTGTGCGTGCCCCGCGCAGACCGACGCGAAGTTACGCAGCAGCGCGAGGCCGTGCGTGGAGGACTTCTCGGGGTGGAACTGGACGCCGAACACGGCGCCGCGCTGCACCCCGGTGACGAACGGCTCTCCGTAGTCGGAGATGGCGAACACGTCCTCCTCGTCGGCAGGTCGCGCGACGAGGGAGTGCACGTGGTAGAAGTGGGCAGCGGCCGGCAGGGCGCCCGTCAGCGGCGAGGGCCGCGTGAACTCGACCCGGTTCCAGCCGATGTGCGGCGAGCGGAGCCCGTTGGTGCGCAGCGGCGTGACCTCACCGGCGATCAACCCGAGGCCGGGCGTGGGCTCGAACTCGGCTGAGCGCTCGAACAGCACCTGCATCCCCAGGCAGATCCCGAGCACGGGGGCCCCGGCGTTCGCGCGCTCAGCGATGAGCTCCGCCAGGCCGAAGTCGTGCAGGTTGCTCATGGCCCGTGGGAAGGCGCCGACCCCGGGCACGACGAGGCCGTCCGCGGTGGCGAGGACGCCGCGGTCGCGCGTGATCGTGGCCCGTGCGCCGACGTGCTCGAGCGCCTTCTCCACCGAGCGGCGGTTTCCCATCCCGTAGTCGACGACGGCGATCACGGGCCCGGCGCTCATGCCGTCAGTGTGCCCTTCGTGCTCGGCACACCCTGCTCGGTCGGGTCGATGGCGACGGCGCCCCGAAGCGCGCGGGCGAAGGATTTGAAGGCGGCCTCGATCATGTGGTGGGCGTTGGTGCCCGTCTCGATCACGAGGTGGAGCGTCATCCTCGAGTTGAGGGCCAGGGCCCGGAAGAACTCCTCGGCGAGCTCGTGGTCGAAGTTGCCGATCGCGCCCGGCGGCAGGGTCGCCTCGAAGGAGCAGTAGCCGCGACCGGACACGTCGATCGCGCACGACGCGCGTGATTCGTCCATGGGCACGGTCGCCTCACCGTAGCGAGTTATCCCCGCGCGCTCGCCGAGGGCCCGATCGAGGGCCTGGCCGATGCAGATGCCGACATCCTCGACCGTGTGATGAGCACCGGTATCGAGGTCGCCGCTCGCCCGCACGTCGAGGTCGAGGCGGCCGTGACGGGCGAGGAGATCGAGCATGTGATCGAGGAATCCGACGCCGGTCTCGCGCGCGCCGGCGGCGGCGCCATCGAGGGCGAGGGAGACGTGGACATTGGTTTCGCCCGTCTTGCGGTCGATCACGCCGGCGCGGCTCATGACGAACCATTCTGGCGAACGCGGGCCTCCATTGATCGGGCGTGGAGCTCGAAGCCCTCGGCTCGGGCGACGGGCGCCGCCTCGCGTGCGAGCGCCTCGGCGGCGTCGCCGATCCTCACCTCGGTGAAGCGCCGGCGGAAGTGCGCGGGCGCGAGCGCGGAGGCGAAGCGCGCCGCCCCCCCGGTCGGCAGCACGTGATTCGAGCCGGCGATGTAGTCGCCGAACGCGGAGCCCCCGGCGGCGCCGACGAACAGGCAGCCGGTCCGCGAGACGCGCGGCGCGAGTGCCTCGGCGTCAGGACCCAGGAGCTCGAGGTGCTCGGGCGCGAAGGCCTCCGCCAAGGCCAGGGCATGATCCAGGCTGTCTACGGCCACGAGCCGTCGGATGGCGCCCGTGTCGGGCGAGCTCGCCATCTCCCCCGCGACCGCCGTCAGCAGGTCGGCGTCGTCTGACACCCCGACCACGAGCGTCCCCGGTCCGTGCTCGCCCTGGGCGAGCAGGTCGAGAGCGACGAGCTTCGGATCGGCGGTGGCATCGGCGATGACCACGAGGTCACTCGGCCCGGCGAAGCCATCGATGCCGACCTGGCCGAGAACCTGGAGCTTGGCCTCTTGGACGTAGAGGTTGCCGGGCCCGACGATGACGTCGACGGGGGCCACCGACTCGGTCCCGTACGCGAGCGCGGCGATCGCCTGCGCCCCACCCATGCGGTACACGACGGAGGCGCCGGCGAGGCGGCAGGCGGCGAGGATGACGGGGTGGATGTCGCCGTCGCGGCCTGGGGGCGCACATACGGCGATCGTGGCGACCTCGGCCACGCGAGCGGTGACCACGCCCATGATCACGGTGCTTGGGTACGGGGCCCTTCCCCCGGGCACGTATACGGCCGCGCGCTCGACGGGGACGCCGCGGAGCGCGACCTCCCAGCGCGCGTGCGCGCCGCCGTCGAGCCCCGCGCCGTCGAGCGCGCCACCGTCGAGCGCGACGACGCGATCGTCGGCGAGTCCGGCCGCGGCGACGCGGCCGACATTCTCGATCGCGCGCTCGAGCCCGCGGCGGACGTCGGGGGCGAGGTCTTCCAGGGCGCCGTCGAGCTCTGACACCCCGACCACGAGCGCGAGCGGCTCCGCGCCGCCCGTGTCGAAGCGCCGCGTGTACGCGGTGAGCGCGGCGTCGCCGCCCGCGCGCACGCCGGCGATGATCTCGGCGACGGCTTCGCGGACCGACCCGGGATCGGGCACGAGGGCGCGCAGCTCGGCTGCGAGCGCGACGGGATCCCCGCTCAGCAGCTCCGTCTCAGGCGCCACGGACCTTCTCCAGCACAGCGTCGATGGCGCGCGCCTTGAGCTTGTGGGCGACCGGGTTGGCGATCAGCCTCGCGCTGCACTCGGCGATCTCTTCGCGCACGACGAGGCCGTTCTCGACGAGCGTCGTCCCCGTCGCGGTCAGGTCGACGATCGCTTCGGCCAGACCTGTCAGGGGGGCGAGCTCGACCGAGCCCTTGACCTCGACGATCTCCGCCTGGCGCCCGGTGTTGAGGAAGTGCCGGGCGGCGATCCGGGGGTACTTGGTCGCGATGCGCACGACCCCGAGGCGTCGCAGCGCTTCCGCGCCCCGGTCCTCACCCGCCTCGCTGGCCAGAACCATGCGGCAGTAGCCGTAGCCGAGGTCGACGAGCTCGTAGAGCTCGCGCTCGGACTGCTCCATGAGCACGTCCTTGCCCGTGATCCCAAGATCGGCGGCTCCCGCCTCGACGTAAGTGGGGACATCAGAGGGTCGCATCGTCACGATCCCGGCGTCCTCGAACAGGAGCTTGCGGTCGTTCTCGCGTACCTCGCGCGTGTCGACCCCGAGCCGGTCGAGCAGGTCGAGCGTGTCGCCGAACAGGGCGCCGCGGGGAACGGCGATGCGCAGACCGTTCATCTCCCCTCCTCGCCGGTCAGGGCGATGTGGAGCTTCTCGACGCCGAGGGCGAAGCCCACCGCGGGGAGCGGGCGGCCGAACTTGCCGAGCAGGTCGTCGTAGCGCCCGCCGCTTCCGATCGGGACCCCGAGGGCCGGATCGTAGACCTGGAATACCGCGCCCGTGTAGTAGCCGAGACTGCGCACGAGGCCGAGGTCGAAGATCACCCGGGCGGCGGCGTCGGGCGGGAGCAGGGCATGCACGGAGCGCATCCCCTGCACGGCGGCGTCCAACGGTCCCGGGACGTCATCGAGCACCTCGCGCCCGCCGCGGATCTGGGGGACGCGGAGCAGGAGCTCGGCCGACTCGTCGTCGAGCCCCAGCGCCGCCACTTCGCGCTCGACCCCGACGAAGTCTCCGGCCGCGAGCTCCTCGACGAGCGCTCCGCGCTGCTCGGGCGCGACCCCGACCTGCTCGAGCAGCGCGGGAAAGAGCGAGGAGTCTCCGAGCCCGACGCTGTAGGTCTTCAAGCCGACCGCATCGAGCGCCGCGCACATCACGGTCAGCGCCTCGGCCGTTCCCTCGGGGGCGGGAGCGCCGACGAGCTCGACCCCGGCCTGGAGGAGCTCACGGGCCTGGCCCCGCTGGGGGCGCACGCGCCGGTAGGCGTGAGCGAAATAGCAGAAGCGCATGGGCGGCTCGGCGGCGGTGTAGCGCGTGGCCACGAGCCGGGCGATGGGCACCGTCATGTCCGAGCGCAGCGCGAGCACCTGCCCCTGCTCGTCGAAGACCCGGTAGGCGGGGATGGTGGCCGTGAGATCCCCGCGCTCGAGCGTCGTCTCGTATTCGAGCGCCGGCGTGTACACCTCGCCGTACCCGGCGCGCTCGAACTGGGCGCGCAGGCGCTCGGTGATGCTGCGAAGCTCGTGCATCTCGTCGGGCAGGACGTCGCGCGTGCCGCTGGGTATGCGATCGATCATGGTGGTGCTGGACAGGGCCGGGGAAGCGCTGAGCTTACGGACTCGGGCGCCCGGGGCGACCGGCCGCGTGCCGGCCGCGAGGGTGGTGCACCGACGCGCTCCTCGTGGTCAGCTCAGGCCGGTACGGGAACGTCGTCGACGCGCTTGATGCGGGCTCCCAGCTCGCGCAGGCGCTCGTCGATGCGCTCGTAGCCCCGGTCGATCTGACCGATGTTGCCGATCTCGGTCTCTCCGTCGGCGCACAGCGCCGCCATCAGGATCGCCATTCCGGCCCGGATGTCGGGCGACTCGACGCGCTCGCCGCGCAGGCGGCGAGGCCCGACCACGACGGCGCGGTGCGGATCGCAGACGAGGATCCGGGCGCCCATGCGCTCGAGCTTGTCGGCGAAGAAGAGCCGGTTTTCGAACATCTTCTCGTGGATCAGGACCGAGCCCTCCGACTGGGTGGCGAGCGCCAGCGCGACGCTGGTCAGATCGGCCGGGAACGCCGGCCACGGTCCGCTGTCGACCTTGGGCTGGAGGCCGCCGGCGTCGTCGCGGATCACGAGCTTCTGAGCGCCGGGAACGATCACGTCGTTCCCGCGCAGCTCACTGTGGAGGCCCAGCCGCTCGAAGACGATCCTGATCATGCGCAGGTCCTGCGGGTATGTGTCCTTGACCACAAGCTCGCCACCGGTGACGCCGGCCAGGGCCATGAACGATCCGATCTCGATGTGGTCGGGCGCGATGCGGTGCGCACAGCCGCCCAGGCGGCTGACGCCGTGGACCGTCATCACGTTCGACCCGACGCCGTCGATCCGGGCGCCCATGCACTCGAGCATGCGCGCGAGGTCCTGCACGTGCGGCTCGGAGGCGGCGTTGCGGATCACGGTGGCGCCGGGCGTCAGGGCGGCAACCATCAAGGCATTCTCCGTCGCCATCACCGACGGCTCGTCCATCAGGAAGTCACACGGCCGCAGACCGTAGGGCGCCTCGATCATGAGGTCGCGCGTGTGCTCGACGGTCGCGCCGAATTCCTTGAACGCGTCGAGGTGCGGGTCCAGGCGCCGGCGCCCGATCACATCGCCGCCGGGCGGAGGCATGTGTGCGCGCCCAAAGCGGGCCAGCAGCGGTCCGGCGAGCAGGAAAGAGGCGCGGATCCGCTCCGACAGACCGCGGTCGACCTCGGCGTGAGACACGGTCGAGGCGTCGACCGAGACCGAGTTCGCGCCGCGCCATTCGATCCGCGCCCCGAGCATCTCGATCAGCTCCATCATCGTCTCGACGTCGGAGATCCGCGGCACGTTCTCGAGCATCACCGGTTCCTCGGTGAGAAGGCACGCGGCCAGGATCGGCAAGGCGCCGTTCTTGTTGCCTGCGGGCACGATCGTGCCGGCGAGCGGCACGCCGCCGTTGATGATGAACTTCTCCATAAGGCGCGTTGGGCGACGGGTCCGGCCTGAACGAGGGGCCCCGAGGCGCTGAGCTAGGGTAACAGCCATGACGGCTGAATTTTCGCGCCGGGAGGCCTGGGACCTTCTTTGTGAATGGACGCAGGGAGAATCCCTGCGACGGCACGCGCTAGCGGTCGAGGCGGCGATGAGGGCCTACGCCGGCCGCTTCGGCGAGGACGAGGAGCTCTGGGGCATGACAGGACTGCTCCACGACCTCGATTACGAGCGCTATCCGAACCTCGAGGATGGCCATCCCCGGTACGCGATGCGCGAGCTTGAGGTCCGCGGATATCCGCCCGAGCTCGTCCGCGCCGTCGCCTCGCACGCCCCGTACCTCGGCGTCTCACGGGACACACGGATGGAGAAGGCCCTGTTCGCAGTGGACGAGCTGTCGGGATTCGTGCTTGCATGCGCGTACGTCCGCCCGGAGGGTCTAATCGGCATGACGCCGAAATCGGTCAAGAAGAAGATGAAGTCGCCCAGCTTCGCGGCCGCGGTCGACCGCGAAGACCTGAGGCAGGGGGCAGAAGTTCTCGGGGTCGAATTCGACGAGCACCTGGAGCTCGTCATCGCTGCCCTCGCTGCCCGGAGCACCGAGCTGATGAGCAGTGGGGCGGCGCCGTCCTAGGCCCCTCTTGCTTAGTCGATACCGCTCGGTCCTTCTCCAGCCCGGGGCGCCGCGACTTGTGATCACGGCGTTCCTCGCGCGCCTCTCGCCCGCGATGAACGCCCTCGCCGTCGTCCTCCTCGTCCGCCGCGCCACGGGCTCGATCGCCGACGCCGGCATCGTCGACGCCGGCCTGGCCATCGGCGCCGTGCTCATCTCGCCCGGACAGGGCAGGCTGGTAGACCGCCTCGGGCAGCCACGGGTGCTCATCCCCTCGGCCTTCATCAGCTCGGCGGCGCTCATCGCGCTCGATATCTCTGTCCATCGCCACGTCGGGATCCCGCTTCTGACCGTGCTCGCCGCCATCGCCGGCGGCACGCTCCCGCCGATCTCGGCGGCGATGCGATCCCTGTGGGCGTTCCTGATCTCAGAACCAAAGCGGCGAGAAAGCGCCTTCGCGCTCGAAGCAGTTCTGACCGAGGTCTACTTCATCGTCGGCCCGCTCCTGACCGCTTTGATCGTCGCCGTCGCCAGCCCCTCGGCGGCCATCATCGCCTCGGTGATCCTGACCCTCGCCGCCACCATCGCCTTCACCACCTCCCCCCCGTCGCGCCGCTGGCGCGCGCCCGAGGGCACCACGCACACGCTTGCCGGCCCGCTCGCAGGCCCCGGGATGCGGACGATGGTGATCTCGATCGTGCCCATGGGGCTTGCCTTCGGGACCCTCGAGATCGCTATGCCCGCGTTCGCTGCTCGGCACGGCGACCCGGCCGCCGCGGGCATCCTGCTCGGCGCGCTCGCCGCGGGGAGCCTGATGGGCGGGCTTGTGTACGGGAGCCGGACGTGGCCGGGGTCGCTCGCCCAGCGCTACCTCGTGCTGGCTGCTCTTTTCGCGGCGGGAATGGCGCCCCTCCTCCTCGCCGGCACGATCCCGGTGATGGTCGTCCTCATGGGCCTCGCCGGCTTCACCCTCGCGCCCGTGACCGCGTGCGTGTTTGCCTTGATCGAGGAGGTCGCGCCGCCGGGCACAACGACGGAGGCGTTCTCGTGGATATTCACCGCGAACATGACCGGGGCCGCCGCCGGGGCCGCCGCCGCCGGGGCGCTCATCCACAGCTCGGGGATCCGCGCGGCGCTGCTGCTGCCGATCTGTGGGGTTGCGGCGAGCTTCCTGCTCGCGCTGGTGAGGCGCCGGACCCTGGCGCCGTTGCCGGCGGCGGTCGCGAGTCGGGCGGCGGCGGCCCGGCCGTAGCCGGGGGCTCTCGCGTCACTCGGGGATGCCGGGGGGGCCGAGAATCTCGAGGCCGTACTCAGCGGCGAGCTTGGCCATCGCCGCGACGTCGGGCGGCTCGGTCGCCGGCGCGGGGATCACGAGCTCCTGCGCGGGCTGCCCGAGCGCACGGACGAAGCCCTCAAAGCCCGCCGGCTCGACCCCCAGCAGGAACCGCGCCTGCTCGGAGCTGACGATGAACGTGTGCGGGACCTCCCGGGGGCCGTACACAAACGATCCGGCCGGCGCGGTGATGACCTGCCCTCCGACCCAGGGGCAAGCCTGCTGCGGTCGCGGCGCTTGGCGGGTTGAGGTCGAGCTGGTTGTCCATGTCGAGCGTGAACTTGCCGTAGGGGTTAAGGTGCGTCAAGAATAGGGGCGTGAGCGCACGGCGGTCCGCCGGGCTCAGGCGAGTGCTCCAGGCCGGCTCGGTGAGGATCCGTTCGACGAGCATCGTGTTGATGTGGACGAGCACTGATCGGAGGAGGTGCAGGACGAGCATCGAGATTTCTTGCTCTTCGCGGTCGGGGCCGGTGAGGTCCTGCCGCGACGACGACCAGTCGTCCTACTTAGGTAGTAAGGTGACGGTCATGGCTGCCGAAAAGTACTCCGCGTCGATGGATAACGTTCTCCTTCGCGATGCCCGCGCCGATGCCGAGGCCGAAGGTCTCACCCTCTCGGCCTG
>JAXDGF010000068.1:0-5079 GCA_034665165.1 Solirubrobacteraceae bacterium
GAGAAGGACGAGGTCGGCCCGGCCGGATTCGATCTGGGCGGCGCCGAGCCCGAGGCCCGAAAGCCACCCGGTGCACGCGGCGCCGACGTCGCACGCGCCCGCGCGCCTGGCGCCGAGCGCCTCGGCCACCAGCGGCGCCGTGTTGGGCGTCACCTCGTCCGGGGTCATGGTCGCCACGAGGATGAGATCGAGGTCGGCGGCGTCGACGCCCGCGCGCGCGAGGGCTCGGGCGCCGGCCCGCGCCGCGAAGTCCGAGAGGCGCTCGTCGGGCGCCGCGCGCCGTCGCTCGCGGATGCCCGTCCGCGACATGATCCATTCCTCGCTCACGTCGAGCTGCTCGGCGAGCTCGGCCGTCGTCAGGACGCCCTCGGGGAGCTCGACGGCAACCGAGAGGAGGGCCGCGTCGCGCGGGGACGCCGACAGCGAGCGTCGAAGCTCTACGGGAGCGAGCGCCGTCGCGAGCACGGGATCAGCCACTGACGAGCTCCACGTCGCGCACGGTGCGCTTGACCAGGCCCGTGAGCACCTTGCCGGGTCCGACCTCAACGAACCGCCGCACCCCGCGCTCATGCATGCCCAGCACCGTCTCACGCCACCGCACGGGCGAGGTCAGGGCCTCGGCCAGCCGGCGGCGCACGTCATCGAACGGCTGCGCCGTGACGGCCGAGACGACGGTGGCGCCGTGCTCACCGTCAGGCGTCAGCTCGGCACGCGCGAGGGCCGCCTCGAACTCGGGCACCGCACCCTCCATCATCGGCGAATGGAAGGCGCCGGCGACGGGCAGTTCCATGGGACGGAGGCCGAGCTCTCGGGCGGCGTCGCTCGCCGCTTCGAATCCGCCCCGCTCGCCGGAAAGCACGACCTGCTGGGGCGAATTGTCGTTGGCGACCGCGAGCCCGTGGGCGCCCGCGATCTCCGCGGCGTGGTCTGCCGCGCCCGCGCCCAGGAGCGCGAGCATGCCGCCGTCGCCGGCGCGCTCGCCCGATTCCTGCATCAGCCGGCCGCGCAGCGCGACGAGCTCGAGTCCCGTGCGCTCGCTCATCACCCCAGCCGCCACGAGCGCCGCCAGCTCCCCGAGCGAGTGTCCGGCCATGTACTCGCCCTCCGGGCGCCCGAGCTCCTCCCAGCCGGCCAGGCTGGCGCAGAAGATGGCCGGCTGGGCGTAACGCGTCCCGTCGCCGACGCGCGCAAACGGGTCTTCGCCGACGCACTCGAGCGCGAGCGCCAACAGGTCGGGACGGATGCGCTCGACGTCATCCCTCATGGTTGGCGTCTGGCTGCCCTGCCCGGGGAAGAGAATCGCGGTAGTCGTCATGCGTCGATTCACCCTACGCACGGGCTTCGCTACGGATACGGGGTCGCCTGCCCCTACCCCCCGTTCGGGGGGAGGAGGCAGTAAGCGCGGGGGATCAGATCACACGAAGCCGGTGGCGTCCGTCAGCCGGCGGCCGTCGCGGACGCCGTCGCCGTTCAGGTCCGAGGCCTTGTAGTCGACCTGACCGTGCTTGTCGAAGTGGACCTTCAGCTTCTTAGTGGTCACGACGCCGTTGCAGGTCTCGACGAGCTTCATCGTCTTCGTAGTGCCAGCCCGGCCCTCCGGGAGGAAGCTCGGATCGGGAACGGTACGGAACGTCGCCTTCTTGTGCCTGTGTCGGATCTTGATCCGCTTGAACGCCACCCATTGCAGCGTGAACGGTTGCTGGACCGTCGACGCCGCGCACGGACCCGCGCAGTTGAACGTCAGCGTTGCCGTCGACCGTCGAAGCTTCAGGCCCGTCGCGCCGTTCTTGGCCTTGGTCGTGTCGATGAACTTGGCGTGCCGCGGCGCCGTCAGCGTCAGCGCGCCGGCGCAGCCACCGGCTCCGGCGGTGCAGGCAATCGCGGAATGGATGTTGAACTCCAGCCGCGTGCTGCCGGCGCCGAAGGTGTGGAAGCTGTTCAGGTATCCGAACAGCTTCCCGCACGCGCACGGCGGCGCGACGGTCAGCACCTCGGTACACGGGCTCCGGCCCCCGGCGAGGGTCCGGTTGCCCGAGTAGATCGCCTGGAAGTAGTAGGTGCCGTTGGGCAGCGTCACGGTCGCGGACGGCGGATAGACGCCGCCTGCCGCCGCGCCGCTCCCGAGGTTGATCCCCGGGACCTGCGTGCTGCAGCCCGCATCCGAGTAGACGTAGTAGGTGACCCGGCCGCTCTGCGGCGCGCCGCCCGACGTGACCGACGTCGTGTCGTGGACGGCCGTCCCGGTCGGCACGGTGATCTGGCCCCCGGCCTGTCCGTTCGACGCCACCAGGGTCGTGACGATCGTCGCCTGCGCCTTCACCGGCGGCGTGCCGAAAGCGACGGTCTCGTCGCCGCAGTTGGTCGTCGTCGCGTCGTTGTGGTTCGCTCCGGCGGCGTCACCGGTGTACGACACCTGCACGTAATAGATGGCGTTCGTCGGTAGCGATGCTCCGAACGGGTCGGAGGCGGCCGCGGTCCCGGCCGTGACCGTCTTGGCGGCGCCTCCGCTGGCGACCTGCACCGTGCACGCCGGGTCGGAAAACACCGTGTAGGTGACCGTGCCACCGGCGCTCCCGGCGTTGGCCCCGAGGATCGTCGCCTTGTCGGTGACGTTGACCGGGCTCGCGGCGACGAGGTGGACGCCCGTGTTCGAGCTGTTCGTCGAGTCGGTCAGCAGCGTGCCGATCACGTCGTTCTGCGTGCCGGTTACCACCGCCGCTCCGACGAACGGCGCCTCGAGCGAGAAGTAGGTGTACTGCCCGGGCTGGAGCGGCGTCGGGAAGGCCACGGTGCCATCGTCGCTGCTGGACGCGTCGGGCGTCAGCGTCGCGTCGGGGCCGAAGTAGTCGCCGGGATCGCCGAGTGGGCCGAACGGGCAGTCCGCCGGCACCGGTCCACCCCCAGGAGTACAGAGACCATCGCCGTCAAAGGCAAACGACCCATACCCAGAGCCGGGGACGCCGACGTGGATCGAGCTGATCGGAGCGCTCGAGTCGTTCTGCACCCCGACGAGGACGTCGTCGGATCCCTCGTAGAAGCCGATGCTCGGATCGACGTAGACCGCGGAGGCGCTCGCACTGGTGATGTCGATGAGATAGCCGCAGCTGGGGTCCAAGTAGACGGCCGCGCACTGCTGGAAGGGCGCGCTGATGGGAGCCGCGGGCGGGCCCAGCGGCGATCCACTTGCCCAGGCACTCGCCGGTGTCACCGCGATTGCCACGATCGCGACCATAGCCGCGGCCAGTCCCAACTTTCGCCTCATCGTAATCCCCCAGAAAAATCGCTTGCCCCGCCTGGTAATAGTTCACCCTACCGCAAAACGGGGGCGGGCGCTCGTGTAATTCGCGCCTAGCCCAGCAGGCCGATCCGCTGGGCCCGCTGCACGGCCTCGGCGCGGTTGCGGGCGCGGAGCTTCTTGTACAGCGTGCTCGTGTGCTCCTTGATCGTGTGCGGGGAGAGGAACAGGCGCTCGGCGATCTCGCGGTTGGTCGAGCCGGCGGCGATGAGATTGAGGACCTCCTGCTCGCGCTCGGTGAGCAGCGAGGAGGGCTGCTCGGCGCGCGGAGGGAACATCGTCATCCCCAGCCCGACCATGCGCACGGCCATGGCAACATCGTGCGCGTCCCAGTCCTTGGACACAAACCCCGACGCGCCCGCCGCCCGCGCCGCATACGGCGAGATCTTCCCCGCCCCGGAGATGAGCAGCACCCGCGTCGTGGGGCACGTCTCGAGAATCGACTCGCACACGTCGGCGCCCGACTCGCCGGCCAGGAAGAGGTCGACGAGCGCGACGTCGGGCCGGTGGCGGCGCGCGAGCTCGATGGCCTCGGCGCCCGTGCGGGCCGCCAGGCAGCGGTCGACCCAGGGCTGCTTGCCGAGCAGGACGCGGAAGCCCCAGTGGACGACGTCGTGATCGTCGACCACGAGCACGCGCAGGCGGCGCTCGTCGGTGGGTGAGACCGCGTCGTTCACGCCGCCTGCTCCACCGGCACGACCAGGCGCAGGCGCCACACCCCGTCCCCCGCGGGCCCGAACTCCACCACGCCGCCGGCCTGGAGCGCCTCGAACGCGGCCAGGCGCAACCCCATCCCCCCCGCCCCGGCCGGACGGGCCGCGGCACGGCCGAGACCGTCGTTGCGGACCTCGAGGGTGAAGGTGGCGTCGTCGCGGCCGAGCTCGACCTCGACGCTCGACGCGCGCGCGTGCTTGCGCACGTTGCGCAGCGCCTCCGCGAGCACCGACTGAGCCAGGGGCTCGAGATCCGGCGGGACGACGAGCCCCGGCGGCCACGAAACGAGCACCGGGGGTCCCGGCGCCGCGGCCACGCGCTCGAGCTCGATGGCGAGCGTCGTCCCCGTCTCGCGCGGGAGCGGCGCGAGCGGGCGCTCGAGCGCGCGGCGCAGGTCGGCGAGCGCCTCGACCATCTCGACCCGGCAGCGCTCTCGCTCCTCGTCGGACAGGGGCTCCCCCGCGCTCAGCGCCAGCGACACGCCGAAGAGGCGCTGCATGACCCGCTCGTGCACCTCGCGCGCGAGGTCGAGGCGCTCGCCGAGGCGGCGGGCGCGCTCCTGCTGGCGGGTTGCGTTGCGCGCCGTGGCCACGAGCGCCGCCATCTTCCCGAGCGTCCACAGCAGGTGGCGCTCGCCGTCTGAGATCTCGAACTGGCCCCCGCCGCGATCGGCGCAGATGACCCCGTAGGCGCGACCGGCGGCGCTCAGGGGCGTGCACACAAGCGTCGTGATCCCCAGCAGCCGCGCGTACTCGGGCGGGACCGCCTCCTCGATCCGCTCCGAGACCACGACCACGTTGTCTTCGAGAAGCGCCTGCTGGGCGATCGGGGTGTCGACCAAGGTGGGACGCAGGGCCGCGAGCTGCGAGAACGATGTGCCGTGGGCGCCGACCGCGCGCACGCGCCGGCGCCCGAGGTCGGCGAGGAAGATCGCGGCGCGGCGCATCGTCGTCAGCCGGCAGATGGCCTCGCAGATGCGGTCGTAGAACTCGGTGGCGGTGGTCTCGGTCTCGACCCGCGCGAGGAGGTCGACGAAGACCTCGATCGGCTCGACGCCGGCGAACAGCGCC
>JAXDGF010000069.1:0-7470 GCA_034665165.1 Solirubrobacteraceae bacterium
ACGAGAGCGGGGCCACGAAGGGACCGCGGCGGTCGATCGAGGCCTGGAGGACGGGCTGGCGGTCGAGCAGGCGCTCGGAGCGGAGAACGAGGCCGAGCTCGTGCTGTGAGCGCTCGAGCTCGGACACAAGCGAACCCCAGATCCGCTCGCGCGCCGGCGCGTCGTCCAACAGGCGGGTGTAGCGCTCGCCCAGCGAGGCGTCGGCCTTCGCGCACGCCATCTCCGCGTTGAGGAGCAGGGTGGCGAAGAAGGGCCACTCGGTGGCCATCTCCTGGAGCACCTCGAGCCCGTGGTGCTCGCGCGCCTCGACGAGGGCCGTGCCGAGCCCGAGCCACGCGGGCAAGACGATCCGCGACTGAGTCCACGCGAAGACCCACGGGATCGCTCGCAGATCGTCGATTCCCCCGTCGGGCCGGCGCTTGGCCGGGCGGGAGCCAAGCCGCAGCCTGGAGATCTCATCGACCGGCGTGACGGCGGTGAAGAAGCGGACGAAGTCGGGGTCGTCGTGCACGAGCGCGCGGTAGGTCGCCTCAGAGCTCGCCGCCATGTCCTGCATCACCTGCTCGAACAGGGCGCGGCGCTCTGAGGTGGGCCGGATGCCGGCGGTCAGGGTCGCGCTGGCGGCGAGCTCGAGTTCGCGATGGGCGATCTCGGGAACGCCGTACTTGGCGGCGAGGACCTCACCCTGCTCGGTCATCTTCAGGCGCCCCTGCACGGTTCCCGGCGGGAGGGCGTAGATGGCGGCGTTCGTCGGTCCGCCTCCGCGCCCAACGGCCCCTCCGCGGCCGTGGAAGAAGACCCAGGTCGCGCCACGGCGGGCGATGACCTCGGCCATCCGGACCTGCGCCCGGTACGCGGCCCAGCCGGAGGCGACGTAACCGACGTCCTTGTTCGAGTCCGAGTAGCCGATCATCACCTCTTGCTCGTCCCCGACCGAGCGCAGCGCCGCGCGGTAGACGGGCTCGGCGAGCAGGGTGTCCATGGTGGCGGGAGCCCCCTCGAGCGTCGCTCCCGCCTCGAAGAGGGGGACGATCCGCAGCATCGCGCCCTCGCCGCCGGCGCTGCTCAGGCTCGTCTCCTTCATGAGCAGGAGGATCTCGAGGATGTCGGCCGGGCCCTCGGTGCCGGAGACGATGTACGTCTCTACCGCGCCCCGGTGGTCCCCGGTGAGCGCGTTGCGGAGCATGCGGAAGGTATCGACGGTCTCCCGCGTGGAGGCGGAGAAGCCGTCGATGTCGGACGGGATGAGCGGCCGTCGATCGGCGATATCGGCGGTCAGGCGTGCGATCCGCTCGGGCTCGGAGAGGCTCGAGTAGTCCTCGCAGATCCCGAGCGAGGCATAGATCTCGTGCAGCGAGCGCCGGTGGATGCCCGCGTGCTCGCGGATGTCGAGACGGGCGAAGTGGAAGCCGAAGACCTCGACCTGGCGGATGACGTCGTGGAGGTCGCCGGCCGCGGTCAGCGATCCCCCGCCGTCGCACAGCGAGCGCTCGACCAGACGCAGGTCGCGGAGGAGCTCGGCGGGCTCGGCGTAGAGGCCGGGCTCGCGTCGCCGCGTGGCCCGCACGCGCTCGCGCATAAAGGCGAGCGACCGCCGGTAGGGCTCCTCGGGATTGACGGCCGCGAGCTGCGCCGCGAGCTCGGGATAGAGCTCGGCGCCACCCTCGAGGATGGGCTCGAGTCCGGCGGCGTGCCCGCTGATGCGGTCTGAGAGCGACAGCCGGCTGGCCAGGAGCTCGATGCGTCCCTGGAGGAACTGCAGGCACATGACGCGCATGAGCTCGAGCGTCGCCATCGTCGTGTCCGGGGTGACGTTGGGGTTGCCGTCCCGGTCGCCGCCAATCCACGAGCCGAAGTTGAGCAGGGGCGGAACCTCGATCTGCTCGTCCGGGTAGTACTCGGCCAGCGCTCGCTCGAGGTCGCGATAGACGCGCGGGACGGTCTCGGCGATGGTGGTGATGAAGTGGACGAGCCCGCCGCGGACCTCGTCGAGGACGGTCAGGGTGATTGCCCGGAGCTCGTCCGATCCCCACAGCTCCTGGACGGTGGCGAGGAGCTGGCGCCGCGCGTCGTCGAGGTCGGCATCCGGGCGCTCGTCGAGCTCGCGCAAGACGCGGAAGATGCGCTCGAGCTTCTCGAGGGTGGTGCGCCGGCGCGCTTCGGTGGGGTGCGCGGTCATGACCAGGCGGAGCTCGGCGCGCCGTAGGAGAACCCGGAGCTCGTCGGCGGTGGTCCCGCGCCGCGCGAGCCTGGCGATGGCCTCGCGCAGCGACCCGCGGCGCGGCGCCGGGGCCTCGGCCACGTCGCGCCGGCGCAGGCGTCGCACGCGGTCGTTGTCCTCCGCCAGGTTGACGAGTTGGAACCAGCGCGTGAGCGAGCGGACGAGGACCTCGCTGCGATCGAGGTCGAGGCCGGCCACGAGCGCGGCGAGGCCGTCGGCGGTGCCCCCACCGTCCAGGGCCTCGCGGCTGAGCGCGACGGCTCGGTTGTGGAGCTCGAGCGCCGCTTCGCCGTCGCTGCGCCGCACCACCTCGTCGAGGACTTCGGTGAGCAGGGTCTCGTCGGCCGTGAAGTCGCGTTCTGAACCCGGATCGACGCCGTCCACGGTAGCCATGCTCACAGCCCCGCCGCGCGCGCGTCGTGCGGTGCCCGCCTCGGGCTTGCGCCCCTTGCGCCGGCCGGGCTCAGTCCCGGAGCGCGAGGCCAAATGGTGTCCCCTCGGAGTCCTTGCATATGGCCCACCGCTCGCCCGGGTGGACGACGGTCCCGCCGAGCGCGCGGACCCGATCCAGTGTCGCTGCCACATCGCTCACCGCGAAGTAGGGCAACGAGAAGGTGTCGCCCGGTCCCGTCCCCCGTTCGTGGATGCCGAGGGCGGGGCCCTCGGAGTGGGTCTGCCATCCCTGTCCCTCCCTGTCTCCGCGAGGACCGAGCTCGACGTCGAGCAGCGAGGCCCAGAAGCGCCGGGCGCGCTCGGCGTCGTCGGCGGGGAACTCGAGCAGCGAGAGCGGCGGAGCGGTCACGACATAGAAGATAACGCGGCGGGCCTGAGGATCGGTGACGACCTCGTGACCGCGCTGGTCTTGCGCGCCGTCCACACCCAGGGTGAGGCGTGCACACCTGGGTGTGGCCCCCTACCCCAAGGGCCGCTAGTCCGCCGGCGCGGGCAGCCAGAGACTGGCGCCGTCAATTCCAACAGGGCCGGCCTGGCGCCGGCCAGGAAAGAGGGGCCGCGATGCAAATCGAAGGACGCACACACAGATCGGCAGCATGGGCATGGTTGGCGCTCATCGCAATCATGGCGTCGGGTATCTCCGCGATCAGCACTGCCGATGCACACGGGGCGAGCGCGACGCCGGTGGCGAGCGCGACGCCGGTGCCTACCGGCACGGTGTTCGGCGGTTTCACATCACAGCATCTGCCGTCGTTCTTCCGCGTGTCGAAGAACGAGAAGATGCTGGTGGCGGGGAGTGCTGAAATCCGGTTGAAGTGCACCTCGGGCGCGACGGATGTGTTCGAGGACGACTTCTCCCATCTACGTATTCCCGCGAACGGAAGATTCACGGGTAACTGGGCGGTGCCCCTGACCAAGCAGGCAGATGGCTCCAGCTTCGCCGGAGCCGGTGCGATGGTGGCGCACCTCAACCGCAGTGCTCAGAAGGTCGAGGGGACCTGGCAGATCCACGTCATGACGGTGTCAGCGACGGGCCAGGCCGACACGTGCGACTCGGGGATGGTGCGATTCACCGACGTGCAGTAGGCGAGCTGGAGGCAGCGCCCGGTGGGCAGCCGCCCACCGGGCGCTGGTGTGCAAATTTCCGGTGCGCTAGCGGCGGTTCGCGGTAAGGTCGCGCTTGCCATGACTGAGACTGACGGAACCGCGCCGCCGAGCCCGCGCGACCTCAAGGCGTTGATCGAGGCCGAGCGCACGGGTACGCCCTTCATCTACTGGCGCGATGAGTCCGGCATGCAGGTCATCTTCATGCTCCCCGTGCAGGTGAGCAGGGCGACGGTAGGCCGCCGTGAACAGTCCGACGTGCCGCTGAGCTGGGACCGTCAGGTGTCACGCGCCCACGCGCTCCTCGAGTCGGTGGGGGAGGAATGGACGCTCGTCGACGACGGCCTGTCGCGCAACGGCTCCTTCGTCAACGGCAGCCAGGTTCTGGGACGCAAGCGCCTGCACGATCGTGACGCCATGTGCTTCGGCCGCACGCGTGTCATCTACCGCGAGCCGGCCGAGGCGAGTGACTCGACGGCACGCGCTACCGGCGCTCCGGCGTCGGTGCGCTTAACGGAGATGCAGCGCAAGGTGCTGATCGCGCTGTGCCGCCCGGTGAGCCAAGGGACCTCCCGAACTCCGGCCACAAACCCACAGATCGCCGACGAGGTGTACCTCAGCGTCGACGCCGTCAAATCCCATCTGCGCGTCCTCTTCAGCCAGTTCGGCGTCGGTGAGCTCGCGCAGAACGAGAAGCGCAGCCGCCTCGTCTCGATCGTCCTCGGCGCGGGCATCCTCGCCCCCCGCGACTTCTGAGGCGACACCGCCGCCGCTTCAGACCCGACACCGCCGCCGGTTCAGACCGGCGCAGCGCCCGTTCAGACCCGGCGCAGCGTGACCGTCGTCCACGCACCGAGCCGGATGCGGTCTCCGTCCGCGAGCGGCCTCGTGACCTGCTTGCTCACGGGAGCGGGATCGTCGTTGACGGTCGTGCCGTTGGTGGAACCGAGATCGCGCAGCGCGTAGGCGCCGTCGTCCTGTCGCTCGAGCGCGGCGTGCAGGTGCGAGGCGCCGGGATCGGCGTCTGCGCCCGTCAGGTCGATCTCAGGGATCTCCTCGCCTGCCCGCCCGCGGCTGCGACCGATCCGCACCAGCTCGAGGGTCAGCGGGTAGCGCCGCTCGACGCGGCCGGCCGGGAACTCGATGCCCTGATTTCCGAGGGCGTCGAACTGCTGGCGGTCGGCGCTCACGATCGCCTCCCAGGTCGCGACGACGGTCGCGCCCGAGCCCTCGTCGCTCGGCTCGGCCGCGGGGGCCGCGCGCGCGAGGAAGTCGTAGCCGCATCCCTCGCAGTAGCGATCATCGCCGGAGCGCGGCGCCAGGCACAACGGACACGGCTCGCGCCGAGTCGCCGGCGATGTGTCGACCTCGTCGCTGATCGACGCAAGGTCGGACGCCGGCGGCGAGGCCGCCTCGATCGGATCTCCGCACGTGTCGCACCAGTCGAGCGTTGCGGAGATGTGGCCGTTCGGGCATACGGCCGTCATGGGCCGCCGGCCCCCAGGCGCACGGTGCGGGTCGAGCGGGTATCGAGCGCCATCTCGTCGGCGTCGGCGACCTCGCGCCGGAGCCGGACCGTCCCGGTCGCCGCATCGTCGACCTCCACGACTGCACGCAGGAGCTTCATCGTCCCTTCGTTCGCGCTCTCGGTCGCGAGCTGGACGGCGCGGCCGAGCTTGAATGTCGCCGTCGCCTCGTCGCCGCTCTTGCGGGCCTCGAGGCCGTCCTGGATGACCTCGGCGAGCTCAGCCTGCCCCGTGTAGTGCGCCACCTCCCGGTTGATCCGGGTCGAGAGCTGCTCATCGCCGGTCCACGTGGCCTTGATCAACGCCTGCGCGAGCACGTCGTCGCCCTCGACGATGCTGACCCGTCCGGCCAGCATCTCCTCGCCGACGGCTCGCGGGGGCACCTTGATGCAGAGGTGATAGTCGCGCGATTCCTGGCCCCACGATCCCGTCGGATAATCGGCGATCAGGGCGCCCGTCGCCGAAGCGCGGTCGGTCAGCTCCTCGATCGTGGGCGAGACCTGGCGCAGGAAGGCGACCGTCGCGGTCTGTGGCGTCCACAGGCGCAAGGTCACGTTGGCGGTGGCCTTACCCATCGCCGCCTCCATCATCGAGCGGAAGTCATCGGCCATGTCGGCCGGGTCGGCGATGATGTCGACGGTGCCGAGCAGGGTCGAAGCGACGCGGCGGAGCTCGCTCACGACCCAGTCGGTGCCCACACCGCGGCAGTCGCACTGGAACTGGCCCTCCACTGAGGCGAGGATGGCGTCGAGCTCCGCCTCCGTCTCCTGCCGGTTCTCGCCGTCGGTGAGCATGATCGCATGGTGGATGCCGGCCGGCGCCGAGGCGAAGAGCTCGGCGGCGAGCGTGAGCCAGCGACCGATCGCGGTGCCGCCGCCGGCAGTGAGTTCGCGGACCGCGCGCTTGGCCTCCTCGCGCGTCTCGGTCGAGGCGGCGAGGAGCCCGCCCGGCCGTCGCGGGTACACGAGCCACGCCTTGTCGGTTCCCGAGATCACCCCGAAGGCGACGCCGTCTCGGATGCAGTCGATCGCCACGCAGGTGGCGTCGCGCGCCGCCGCGATCTTGTTCCTGGGCACGTCCATCGAGCCCGACGTGTCGAGGATCACGATCTCGGCGCCGCCCCCCTGCGGGGCGGGAACGCCGTCGCCCGTCGAGGTGACGGTCACGATCGCGTTGACCTCGGTGCCGTCGAGCGGCAGGTACTCGTTCTGGTATGCCTCAGCCGTGAATGTGCTCATGGAACGCTCCTCATGCCGGGTCGATGTCGACGACGGCGACGGTGATGTTGTCGTGCCCGCCGCGGGCGAGCGCAGTGTCGGTCAGCGAGCGCGCGACGGCGGCGGGAGCCGCTCCGGCCGGGAGCTCGTCGATGAGCGCGCTCAGCTCGGCGGCGCTCGGCGCGTAGTTCCACAGCCCGTCGGTGCAGACGATCAACAGGCCGGGACGGTCGGGGCGGAGGGTCACGAGGCGCGGAGGACGGTCGGGAGCGTCGGCGCCTACCCAATGGGTGATCGAGTGGAGGCGAGCATCGCGGGCCGCCTCCTCCGCCGTCAGCCGTCCTTCGGCGACTTCCTCCTCGGCCCACGAATCATCGACCGTGAGCTGCCGCGAGTCCTCTCGCGCGAGCCAGTACGCCCGGCTGTCGCCGACCCAGGCGACGATCACCTCGTCGGACCGCCACAGCGCCGAGACGAGCGTGCACGAAGGGAGGGCGCGGTCCGCGCGCGTCGTCCACGGCACCTGGCCCACTGCCTCCTGCGCCGCGCCGACGGCGGCGACCATCGCCTGCCTGCCGTCGCTCCCAGCGCCGATCGCGTCCATCAGCACCTCGGCGGCGACCTTGGCCGCCGTGCCGGCGGCGACGTCGCTCGAGCTTGCGGTCGAGATGCCGTCGCACACGACGACGGCGACGCCCTGGTCAGGGACCACGGCGAGCTCGAACGCGTCCTCGTTGCGGCGGTGGTGGAGGCCCTGATCGCTGACCGCGGCGGCGATCACGAGATCGAGCTCGATCCGGTCGCTCGCGTCGCGGGCGCGCACGCCGCAGATCGAGCAGTAGCCGTCGCCGTCGATCGCCTCGACCGGCGCTCCGCACGCATGGCAACCGATCCCCGCGGGCGCGGCCTCGCCCAGACGGGCCCCGCAGCGTTCGCAGAAGCGGTCGCC
>JAXDGF010000070.1:0-8474 GCA_034665165.1 Solirubrobacteraceae bacterium
CGGAACGGGCGCCATGGCTCTGCGATCGCCGACACCTCAGTCGGCGTCGGGAGATGGTCGAGTCCGTACGCTCGCTTGATCGCGTTGCGGAGCGCGAGGTCGCCGGGCATCACCACGTCCTCTCGGCCCAACGCGATGATCATGAATCCCTGAGCGGTCCACGGACCTACGCCCGAGATCGTGGTCAGCCGAGCCTCGACCTCCTCGTCGCTCAGCTCGTCGAGCGCGTCCATCTCCGGGAGCTCTTTCAACCAAGCGCGCGGCTCGAAGCCGGGGTGCGCGTCGATCAGCCGCGCGAGCACCGGGTCCGCCAGCCGCAAGCTGGCGAGTGCCGCGGCTTGATTGCGGTCGGTGTCGGACTTGGTTGAAGCACTCTGGTTATCCATGCTGGGAAGTTTCACTGGTCTGATCGCGCGGCGCGACGCCCACGTGTGGTGGCGTGAATACGCAAGCCTGGCGAGATGTGCTCGACGCCCGAGGACCTGGCCGCATAATCCGGACCGGGGCACCGTGTACGCCACCGTGATCCCCTACGATCAATCCGTGGCCGCACCGGTCGTCGTCGTCATCCTTGCCGCGGGCCGGGGCACGCGGATGCATTCCAGGACTCCGAAGCTGCTGCACCCGGTGTGCGGCCGGGCGATGATCGAGTGGCCGGTGGCCGCGGCGCACGACGCCGGGGCGGGAAGGATCGTCGTGGTCGATGCGCCGGAGCGGCCGCTCGACCCCCTCCTCGACGGGCGGGTCGAGATCGCCGTCCAGGAGCGCCCGCTGGGCACGGCGGACGCGGTAAGGGCCGCCGCCGACCACATCGGCCCGGCGGATACGGTGCTGATCGTCGCCGGAGACGTGCCGCTCATCAGCCCCGACACGCTTCGGGCCCTCGCCGAGGCGCACGCCCGCTCCGGGGCAGGGGGGACGATCGCCACGGCGGTGCTCGATGACCCCCGGGGCTACGGTCGCGTCGTCCGCGGCCCCGACGGGACGGTCGAGCGAGTAGTGGAGACGAAGGCGCCCGGCGACGCCACCGAGGGCGAGCTCCACATCCGCGAGATCAACACCGGCATCTTCGCCTTCGACGGTGGGCTGCTGCTCGAGGCGCTCGCGCAGGTCCGGGACAACAATGCCCAAGGCGAGTTCTACCTCCCCGACGTGCTCCCGGTCCTACGCGAGCTGGGGCGCACGGTCGACGCCTTCGAGGTCGCCGACCCGAACGTGACCCTCGGCGTCAACGACCGCGCCGGCCTCGCTGCGGTGACGGCGATCGCGCAGGGGCAGATCAACGAGCGGCACATGCTCGCCGGTGTCACGATCGTCGACCCCGAATCGGCGATCATCGATGTCGCGGTCGAGATCGGCGAGGACACCGTGATCGCGCCGTTCACGAGCGTGCTCGGAGCGACGGTGATCGGTTCGCGCTGCGAAGTCGGGCCCCTCTCGACGGTGATCGACTCCCGTCTCGGCGACGAAGCCAAGGTGGTGCACTCGTACCTGACCGGCGCCGACGTCGGCGAGCGCGTGAGCGTGGGTCCGTTCGCCTACCTGCGTCCCGGCACGATCCTGCGCCCGGGCTCGAAGGCGGGGACGTTCGTGGAGATCAAGAACTCGGATATCGGCGCGGGAACGAAGGTCCCGCACCTCTCCTACATCGGCGACACCGATATCGGTGAGCGCTCGAACATCGGCGCGGGGACGATCACCGCCAACTACGACGGCTACCTCAAGCACCGCACGAGGATCGGGTCCCGAGTCAAGGTCAGCGTCGACACCGCCTTCGTCGCGCCCGTCACCGTCGGCGACGACGCCTACACGGCCGCGGGCTCGGTGATCACCGACGACGTCCCGGACGGCGCGCTCGGGGTCGCGCGCGAGCGCCAGCGCAACGTCGTGGGCTACGCGCAGCGCCGCGCCGACCGCGCGGCGGCCGACGCCGGCCACGAGCCGCCACCCGGCCGGACGGGGGGAAAATGACCGCCGCGAGGATCGGTTCGTCAGCCGCCGGGCGTACACTCTCGGCCCCCGTGACCGTGCTCGAGCAGAGTCCGATGCCCACAAGCGAGATGCAGCTCGCCTACAACAAAAGATTGATGCTGTGCTCGGGGCGGGCGAACCCCGAGCTCGCAGCGAGAATCGCGGCGAAGCTGGGCGTGGAGCTCAGCAGCGTCCAGCCGCGCACCTTCTCCAACGGCGAGGTCTACTGCCGCTTCGAGGAGTCGGTTCGGGGCGCGGACGTGTTCATCGTCCAGCCCACGTGCGGTAACGCCCGCACCGGCCTCACCGCCAACGACGCCCTGATGGAGCTCCTGGTCATGATCGACGCGGCCGTGGGCGGTTCGGCGCACCGCGTGATCGCCGTGACGCCGTGGTACGGCTACTCGCGCCAGGACAAGAAATCCGCCCCGCGCGAGCCGATCACGGCCCGCCTCGTCGCGCGCATGCTCGAGTCATCGGGCATCGACCGCCTCCTGACCATGGACCTCCACTCGGGGCAGATCCAGGGGTTCTTCCAGAAGCCGTGCGACCACATGACGGCTCTGTTCATGCTCACGCAGTACTTCGCCGACCTCGGCCTCGAGGATCTCGTCGTCGTCGCTCCGGACGCCGGCCGCGTCAAGCTGAACAAGCGTTTCGCCTCGAGGATCGGCGCCGACCTCGCCATCCTCAACAAGGAGCGCCCCGCCCAGCAGGTGGCCGAGATCGGTTACGTGATCGGCGACGTTGCCGGCAAGACCGCGGTCCTCGTCGACGACATCATCGACACCGCCGGCACCCTCAAGGCGGCCGCGATGGCTGTCCGCGACGCCGGCGCCCGCCGCATCTACGCCGCCGCCACCCACGGCGTCTTCTCCGGCAACGCGTGGGAGAACCTCGCGTCGGCCGACTTCGAGCAGGTAGTCGTCACCGACACCATCCCCCTCCCGCCAGGCGCCCCCGACACCGTCCGCGTGCTCCCCTGCGCCGACCTCCTCACGAGCTCGATCCGCCAGATCTTCACTGACGGCTCGGTGAGCGACGTCTTCGGCGGCGAGAACCAGCTGTTCTGAACGGGCGGCGATGGCGCTGAGCGAGCGCGACGATCCCCAGCTCGGGCGCCGGATCCAGAGCCAGCGCGCGGTTGAGCTCATGGACGTGCTCGGCCTGAGCGAGAGCGAGCTGTGCCGTGTGCTCGACGTCGACCCTCTCACCTTGCTGTCCGGGCAGCTCGATCACCGGGCCGAGCTCCCGATCCTGCTCGACCTGCTCGCCGAGGCCAAGGAGCGGGCGGGGGCGGAGGTGCTGCGCCGTTGGGTTCGCGCCTCGGGCCCGGCCGGGCGGCCGATCGATGCCCTCGTCGCCCGGGACTTCGCGGCCTTCGAGGACACGATGACGGAGCTTGCCGCGCGAGGGTTCGTGCTCAGGGCGGCGGATAGGGGCGGCGGATAGGGCGGATCGCCCCCGAGCGTCCGCTATTTCTTCTCTGCGGGCGGGTCCTTCTCGCCGGCCCAGATGCCGGTGAGGAAGTGAAACCACTTCAGGCTCGCGCGGTCGACGGTGGCCCGGGTCGCCGCGGTGGTGGCCGCCTCGATGACGGCGGCGGTGACGACTTTGGACAGGGTGGTGTGCTCGGTGCCCGCCCTCGGTGGGGCCCGCTTGTCGATCGTGCCCCAGACCGCCTTGAACACCCTGCGTGCGAGCCGCGCGCCGATCATCCTGGCGATGATCCCGAACGGCTGGTAGAGGATCTTCATCGCTCGTGGAGCCTACCCGGGAATCGCGACCGCGAGCCGGCCTTGGGCCCGTGGGAACTGCGATGCGCCAGCTGGCCATAGCCAATGTGCCTTGTCGCTCCGGTTGTCCCTGGCTATCCGACCGGGCTTGTGGGTAAATAGTTGGGCTCAAGGAGCCGATTTAAGGAGCAGAGGCACGATGCTCGACGAGGATCCACCTTCAGACGACGCCGATGCGGAGGAACTGCTCCGTCGCGCCTTGCTGGACCACGCCGGCTCGGTAGCGGTCTCGCTGCGAGTCGCCGGACTCCCGCTGAGCGACTCGGTGACCGTGATCTTTCACGGCCGGCGCGACTTGGGCACCCTTCAGACCTACGTCGCAGCCGGTAGCCGGGGCGCGGGAGCGACCGTCTCCGCCGGCGAGCTGCTGCGCGTGCCGTGCGATCTCGATCTCGCCGACGCGGAGGACCGGGACGAGGCCGAGCGCCTCTACGTCGAGCAGGCGACCGCATTCAAGGACGCTCTCGTGGGCGCCGACACCGTCCTCGAGGTCTGGCGCGAGCCGCTGTGCGAGATGATCTCGAGCAACGTCAGCGTCGTGCACTCGATCGATCTCTCGGTCCGCTTGCCCGCTCCGCGCCTGCTCCCCACCGCGCTCGTGGCGCCCGATCTCCAGCTCTTCGTGGCTCCCGTGTGCAGCGCCCGGACCCTCGCCCAGGGCCGGCCGCCGATGGGCATCGCCTGCGCCCAGCACGACCTGACCCGCGTCTACCCGCTCGCCGACGATCCGGTCCGGTGCGTGGAGGACTTCCTCGAGCTCGCGGCCGACCACGCCCGGGCCTACGCGCAGCGCCTCGAGCACCAGGAGGCATCGGTCGAGCGCTTCCTCGAGCTGAGCGGCGAGGAGTTCGGCGAGGCGGGGTAGGGGCCGCCGGGCGCTTCCCCCGCGCCCCTCTGCGGCATGATCACGCGCGTGCGCCGCCGCCCTTCCCTGCTCGTCGTCGTCGGGGTTGTGGTCGTGGTTCTGGTCGTGAGCGCGGGGCTGGCGCGGGTCTACAGCAGCGTGTCGGCTGAGCGTTCGGGCGTGACGGCGCTGGTGGAGGCCGAGGCGCGGGGCGACACGACGACGATGCTCGATGACCTGTACCGCTGCCGGGCCAGCGCGGCGTGCCGGGCGCGTGTGGCGGCCGACGCGGCGAGCCTACACCGGGCGGGACGGATCGCGGTCCTCGAGCTCACAGTCTCGAGCAGCTTCCCGCTCGGCGGAAACGTCGGAACCGCGCGCATCGCCTGGCAAGCTCCGAACACCCTCCCGGTCACCCAGTGCGTCCGCGTGCGTCACGCCGGCAACCCGATCACCGGGTTCCACGTGCAGCTGCTCGAGATCTCCGTGCGGATCAAGACCAACGGGGACTGCCCGCGCACGTTCTGAGGCGCCGGGCTCGCCGGCCGGGCTCGCCCGCCCGCCCCGCGCGCTCGCCCCGCGCGACGAAAGCCGCCGCTCAGTCCGGGTGCACCGGCTCGCGGACCGGCTCGCGGGCCGGCCGGCGGTCGCGCGGCGGCGTGAGGTCGGCGAGGCGACGGTGGTCGCGCAACCGGACCCGCGCCGGCTCGGCGTCGGGCAGCGGCAGGCCTCCGCCGGGGAGCCGGGGCGGCGCCGCCGGACCGCGGCGATCGCTGCCGGGACCGTCGTCGGAGCCGCCCTTCGGGGCGCGCCAGCCGACGGTGGGAGCCGCCTTCATGGCGTGGACGATGAGGACGGCCGCGCAGGCCAGCGCCAGGAGGTGCATGCCGATGACGAGGACGATGACCTGACCGATTCCCACCACAATCGGAAGCCTAGCGCGCGTGTCACGTGGGGGATAGGGGGCCGCGTAGGGCCTCGGCGCGCCGCCGGGGGCGTGCGCTCGCGGGACCGTCCGCTAGCATCATTCGCCGCCCACGGGCCCGCGTTGGCGTGCCCGCATCCGCCGACCGGAGACGAACCGACATGCCAGCATCAGAGACCGCCGCACTGACCGTCGCCACACGTGAGCCCGAGGGCTCTCGGGCCGCGCGGCGCCTGCGCCGGTCCGGGCTCGTGCCCGGTGTGGTGTATGGCGGGGGCGAGGATCCGGTCCCCTTCGCCGTCGATGACCGGACGCTGCGGCATGTGCTCGCGGGCGCCGGGGCGGTCGTCAACCTCGCAATCGATGGCGATGCCTCGACTCCGGTTGTGCTCAAGGAGCTCACCCGTCACCCCGTCGACAGCCACATCGTCCATGTCGATCTCCTGCGCGTGCGCCTGGATCAGGCGATCCAGGCGACGGTGACGCTCGAGCTTGTGGGTGAGGACAGCGCTCCGGGCGTCAAGGAGGGCGGCATCCTCGAGCACGTCACGCGGGAGCTGACCGTCGAGGCGCTCCCGGGCGACATCCCCGACAGGATTGAGTACGACGTCTCCAGCATGCAGATCGGCGACACGCTGACCCTCGAGGGGGTGACGCCGCCGCCGGGCGTCAAGTTGCTCGACGATCCGGAGCAGCTCGTCGCCACCCTCAGTCCCCCGCGCCTGCAGGGCGACGAGGAAGAGGGGATCGAGACGGAGACCGAGCTCGTCGGTGAGGGCGCCAAGCCCGAGGGCGACGAGGATCGGGCCGCGTCGGATGAGGGTGGCGAGGAGTGAGTGGCCGCGCCCGTCGACTGGCTCATCGTGGGCCTCGGGAATCCGGGATCCGAGTACGCCGGCACGCGCCACAACGTCGGCTTTCGGATCGCTGAGACGCTCGCGGCCCGCTGGGGGCTGCCCAAGCTGAAGACGAAGTACGCCGGCCTCTTTACCGAGGGCCGCGCCGGCGCGAGCGGTCCGCGGGTGGCGGTGCTCCTGCCCCAGACGTACATGAACGACGCCGGGGACTCGGTCGGTCCGGCGCGCGGCGCGCTGCGGGTCCCGCTCGAGCGCGTGCTCGTGCTCCATGACGAGATCGACCTGCCGTTCGGCGACATCCGCGTGCGGGTGGGGGGCGGACTGGCCGGGCACAACGGACTCAAGTCGCTCAAGACCGGGCTCGGCGGCACCGACTTCGCTCGCGTCCGGGTCGGCGTCGGCCGCCCGCCCACGACCGACCCCGATCTCGTCGCGGCCTACGTCCTCGGGCGCTTCCGCGAGCCCAAGGAGGACGTGGCGAAGCTCATCGACGACGCCGCCGACGCCGCCGAGCGAGTCCTGACCGGCGACCTAGACTAGGAGAGCAGGGATGCTCTCCTCTCTCCTCACCCAAGCCGACACCGACCCGCAAGTAGCGAAGCTCTCCGCCCAGGGCGGACGGGCGTTCGTGTCGCGCTCGCTGCGCTCCTACCTGCTCGCCGCCCTCGTTGATCCGACCACCCCGGCGATCGTGGTGGCGGGCGATGACCGCTCGGCGCGCGAGCTGGCCTCCGGGCTGCGTGCCTGGTTGGCGCCGCGCACCGTGCGCTTCTACCCGAGCCGCGGCGTCACCTACGAGTCGCACCTGGCGCCGCCGCCGCACCTGGTGGGCCAGCGGATCGCCGCGCTCGACGCGCTGCTCAAAACGGACAACGCGCCGGTGGTTGTGGTGAGCGCGGTGGCGCTGTCGGAGAAGGTGCCCGACCCGGCCCTGCGCCCGCACGCCTTCACGCTCAAGAAGGGCGAGCTCATCGACCTCGAGGAGACCGCGGGCGATCTGGTGGCGGCGGGATATGAGCGCGTTGATCAGGTTGAGGACCGGGGTCAGTTCGCGATCCGGGGTGGCCTGCTCGACCTCTTCCCGGCGACCGAGGACCGGGCCGTGCGCGTCGACCTGTTCGGCGACGAGATCGAGTCGCTGCGCTGGTTCTCGACCTTCACCCAGCGCTCGTTGGGCGAGGCGGAGGAGGTCGAGGTGGCGCCCGCGGCCGAGCTTGCCGAGGAGCACCGGGAGCTGGCCGAGATCGCCGCGCTCGAGAAGGCCGAGGATCGCCCCGACATCGCCGAGCTCCTGCCCGTCGATCGCTTCCACCCCTTCCTCGACCTGGTCCCAGCCGGGGCGACGGTGATCGTGGCGGGCGAGGAGGACGTCGCCCCCGCGCTCCACGACCACTGGCAGGACGTGACCGCCGCTTTTCATGACGAGGACGCCCACCAGCTCTACGTCGCGCCCGAGCCGATCGAGGCCGCGCTGCGCGAGCGGGCGCGGATCCGGATCTCGAGCATCGAGCAGGACCAGCCGTTCACGTTCCGGGCGCAGGACGCGAACTTCGCCGCCCGGGGCCTGCGCGAGGCCGAGCCCGAGCTCGAGAAGCTGGTGCGCTCGGGGTACCGGACGGTGGTTGCGTATCCGGCCCGCGGCGAGGGTGAGCGTGCCGCCTACAACCTCGACCGGCTCAGGGTGGACTGGCTGAATGGGGCGCCGAGCGAGAAAACAGGGCCGAAGGCCCCCATAAAAAATCTTCTCTTCGCCCAGGCGCGCCTGTCCGAGGGGTTCATCGCGCCGGGCTTCCACCTCGCCGTCATCCCTGAGCACCGGCTCTTCCGGCGCCGGCGCGCGCCCGATCGGCCCGACCGGGCGCGGCGCCGGGGCGTGCTGCGGAGCTTTGCCGATCTGCGGACGGGCGACATCGTCGTCCACGAGGACCACGGGATCGCGCGCTTCGCCGGCTTTGACACCAAGACGGTGGCCGACGTCACCCGCGACTACCTCTACCTCGAGTACGCGGGCTCAGACCGCGTGTTCGTCCCCGTCGACCAGCTCGCGAAGATCAGCCGCTATGTGGGCGCCGGGGGTGCGC
>JAXDGF010000071.1:0-9817 GCA_034665165.1 Solirubrobacteraceae bacterium
ACAACCCGAGTGCTGCGTCCAGCCGGCTTCGGTACAGGTTCGGATCGAGGTCGCCGAGGCAGGGCGAGAGGCAGCGGCCCATCTGGCCGTAGGCGGAGGGATGCTGGCGGCGCGGCAGGCGCCGCCCGCAGTGGCGCAGACCGAACAGCGAGTCGAGCTGCTCGGCTAGTTCGACCACAAGCCTCCGCCCGCGCAGCGGGCCGATCGTGACGGCATGCCCGGCGGCCGGCTCGCGCGCGACCTCGAGGATCGGGAAGGGGATGTCGAGACGGCAGCGCAGGTACACGAGCCGGTCGTCGCGCCGGGTGAGGCGGACGTTGCCCGGCGGCTCGAGCTCCTTGATCAGGCGGTTCTCGAGCACGAGCGCGCCGAGCTCCGACTGCGTGGCGCGGTAGTCGACGATGGCGGCGTGCGCGGTCCACTCGGCGTCGCCCGCAGCCGGGGCGAAGTGCGCGCGAGCGCGCGTGCGGATCGAGACCGACTTGCCCACGTAGAGAGTGGCGCCGCGGCCGTCCCTGAACAGGTAGACGCCTGGGTCGCGGGGGAGCTTGGCGAAGTCGACCTCCGGCGGCCGCGGGGGCGCGGCGGCGAGGCCGCGCGGTCGCGCCGGGCGCCGCGGCCGGCGCGGCTTCAGCAGGGCGACGGCGTCGGCCACGGTGGCGGCGTTCGCGCACAGGCGCGGGAAGAGGGCGCAGAGCACGCGGGCGGAGGTTTCGGCGTCCGGGAGGGCACGATGGGCGACATCGAACTCGATCCCGAGCGCGTCGGCGAGGGCCGAGAGCCGCCGCACGCGCTGGAGGGGCAGGAGCGCCCGCGCCAGCGAGGCCGTGCACAGGACCGGCGGGTTCGGCCACTCGAGGCCGCAGCGATCGAAGGCCTGGCGCAGGACGCGGCGGTCGAAGGAGGCGTTGTGGGCGACCAAGACCTTGCCCGCGAGCAGCCGGTCGAGCTCGCGCATGACCGGCTCGGGCTCGGGCGCACCGTCGAGCATGGCCTGGCTGATGCCGGTGAAGCGCTGGATCCCGCGTCGCAGCGGCGCCGCGGTTCGCACGAGCGAGGACCAGCGGTCGTGGAGCTCGCCTCCGCCCACGAGCACGGCTCCCACCTCGGTGACCTCGCACTGATCGCCGCCGAGGCCGTTCGTCTCGGTGTCCACCACGAGCAGCTCCACCGTCGCGAGCGGGTGCGCGAGTAGGTCCATCCCTCCGGTGATACGCCTCGGGCCGGACGGCTTGCATGGGCGATTGCACCCAGGACCGGGCCCCCGGGCCGGTTGCGACCGCCGTGCGGGGTACGATTAACGTAGTCACGACCCAGGAAGGAGGCGCATATGACCACGATCGCCCTCGACGCAGATCAGCAGCGTGAGCTCGACGAGGAGACGCGCCAGGCATGGACGGCTTACAGCGATCGGCTGCGTGACGTACCCGCCAAGGAGTACGAGCTCGCCGAGAGCGCGAGCTGGGAGGAGCTCCAGCTCGAGCTTCGTCGCCTCGAGCAGCGACGCCGTGCGCTGGCGCGCAGCGCCCGGCGCTGAAGAGAACGGCGCGACTCCCCCTCGTGGGCTAGGGTCCGTCCCGGAACCGAGGTCGTATCCTGGCGTCAACGTGCCTGCCCGGGCCGTTTGTGAGAGGAGAGCACGGAAGACGATGCGACAGGTCACGATGATCGGCATTGTGGGCGCGACCGCCCTCCTCGTCGCTGGATGCGGTGGGGGGACGACGACGTTCGCGAACCGACCGAGGCCACCGGTTCCGATCACGATCACGGGGTCGGTCAGTAATTCGCGCGTGCTCGTCTCGCCCGCCAGCTTCGGCGCCGGCCCGATCAACCTCGAGGTGACGAACGGCGCCAGCCGCTCGGTCTCGCTCAGGGTCCAGAATGCGAACGGCGGGCAGGTGGCGGCGCTCCAGTCGATCAACCCCGACACCCCGGGCGTCGTCAAGTTCGACATCGCCCCGGGCGATTACTCGGTCGTCGCGAGCGACCCGGGCATCAAGCCGGCCCAGCTCCACGTCGGGCGCGAGCGGCCGCCCGCCCCGAACACGGTGCTCGAGCCCTAGCGGGCCCGCCAGACGCGCTCGAACCACGTACGATCTCCGCTGCAAGCATTCGAGCATGTAGAGGTAGATGTGGCCGTTGATCTGAGCCGAGTTGCAGACGTAGAGACCGAGCCGGGCGAGTTGCCGCGGACGATGGCCGCGTGGGTCATCCGCGAGGAGCGCTTCGGCGAGCCCATCGACGCCTTCCAGCTCGAGGAGATCGAGGTCCCCGAGCCGGGCGCGTTCGAGGTCATCGTCCGCGTCATGGCCGCCGGCGTGAACTTCAACAACGTCTGGGCCGCGCTCGGCGAGCCCGTCTCCGTGTTCCGCTACCACCCGAACGAGGACCATCACATCGGCGGCTCCGATGCCTCGGGCGTCGTCTGGAAGGTCGGGCAGGGAGTCACGCGCTGGAAGCCCGGGGACGAGGTCGTCGTCCACTGCAACCAGGCCTCCTACGAGGACCCCGAGGTCCACGGACTCGACCCGCTCGCCGCCCCTTCCCAGCAGATCTGGGGCTACGAGACGAGTTGGGGCTCGTTCGCCCAGTTCTGCAAGGTCCAGGCCCAGCAGCTCCTGCCCAAGCCCAGCCACCTGGCCTGGGAGGAGGCGGCCTCATACGGACTGACCTACTTCACCGCCTATCGGATGCTGATCGACCGCTGCCAGCTCCAGGCCGGGCACCGCGTCCTGATCTGGGGCGCCGCCGGCGGCCTCGGCGTGTTCGCGACCCAGCTCTGCCGCCTCACGGGCGCCGAGTCCGTGGGCGTCGTCTCGAGCGAGGCCAAAGGGCAGCTGATCGAGCAGCTCGGCGCGACCGGATACATCCACCGCGGCGAGTACGAAGGCATGATGCGCCGTGGCGACGAGACTCCCGAGGAGGAGAAGGCCCGCTTCAAGGAGTCCAGGCGCTTCGGCAAGGCGGTCGAGAAGATCCTCGGCGGACCGCCCGACATCGTCTTCGAGCACGTGGGCAAGGCCACCTTCCCCACCTCGGTCCTGATCGTCAAGCCGTTCGGCAAGGTGGTCATCTGCGGCGCCACCTCGGGCTACCAGCTCGATTTCGACGTGAGGTATCTGTGGATGCGCCAGAAGGAGATCCTCGGCTCGCACTTCGCCAACGCCTGGGAGGCGAACAAGGCCAACGAGCTCATCCAGCAGTCGAAGATCCGGCCTGTCCTGTGGCAGACGATGGGCTTCGAGCGGGTCGGCGAGGCCCACCAGCTCCTGCGCGACAACAAGCACCTGGGCAAGATCGCTATCCTCGTCGGCGCCGCCGCCGAGGGCGAGGGCCGGACCGCCGAGGGCCCAGGCGCGATTCGCGCCGAGGTCGGGGCCTGACGATGTCGAGGATCGTCTATATCCCCTGGTACGCGACCGTTCTGCGCCACGAAGCCTTCGCCGAGGCCGTAAGCGAGGTCGCCCCCGTCGCGCTGCGCTACGGCGCGACCAAGTATGCGGTCCACCGCTCCCGCGACGACCGCTACAAGATCACGCAGATGGCGTGGTTCGAGTCAGAGCTCGACTGGCACAAGTACTGGGAGGGGCCGGAGATGATTCGCTTCCGGGCCGACAACTCCGGGCACTTCCAGGTCCCGATTGTGTACGTATGGCACGACGAGATCACGGTCGGCGAGCTCGAAACCGCCGACGAGCCGGTGCCCGCCGCGTAAGGATTCGCGCAGCGCCCGTGGACTCGGGAGCCCACGTGGCCGTATGCTTCGTACGGACAGCGATGACGCGCGCACACAAGATCGCCAATCTGATCGGGCTCTCTCTGCCCTTCATCGGGCTGATCGTCGCCATCGTGCTGCTCTGGAACCGCGCCATCGGTCCCGTCGAGCTCAGCCTCCTCGTCGGCTTCTACACCTTCACCTGCCTCGGGGTCACGCTCGGCTACCACCGGATGTTCACCCACCGAGCCTTCGAGTCCTCGCGCGCCTTCCGCGCCATCGTCGCCGTGATCGGCTCGATGGCGGTCGAGGGCTCGGTCATCACCTGGGTGGCCGACCACCGCAAGCACCACGCCTTCACCGACCAGGAGGGCGATCCCCACTCCCCGCACCTGAGCGGCCCCGGGTTCTCGGGGGCGGTCAAGGGCCTCTGGCACGCGCACATCGGCTGGCTCTTCGAGTCGGTGGGCACCGCGGACCGCGAGCGCTTCGCAGGCGATCTGGTCAAGGACGGCGTCCTCCGCGCCGTCGACAAGCTCTTCTGGGTCTGGGTCATCCTCAGCATGGCCATCCCCTTCGCCATCGGTTGGGCCATCGGGGGCACACTCGGCACCGCTCTCACGGCCCTCCTGTGGGGCGGCTTCGTGCGCATCTTCCTTCTCCACCACGTGACCTGGTCAGTCAACTCGATCTGCCACTTCGTCGGTCGCCGGCGCTTCGACGTCGAGGACGAGTCCCGCAACGTGTTCTGGCTCTCGGTCCTGTCGATGGGCGAGGCCTGGCACCACAACCACCACGCCTTCCCCACCTCCGCCTTCCACGGCCTGCGCTTCTGGGAGCGCCTGACCGACCCCACCGGCCTGGTGATCTCGCTGCTCGAGCGCCTCGGCCTCGTGTGGAACGTGGTGCGCGTGAGCCCGGAGCGCCAGCGCGCCAAACAGCTCGTGACCGCCGGGCGCCCGCCCGCGACGAGCCGCGCCGCGTAGCGCGAGCGACCAGCCGCGCGGGTGAGCGCGAGCGACCAGCCGCGCGGGTGAGCGCCTGCGGCTAGGCGGACTCGAGCGGAGCCATCGTCAGGCCCGCCCCGTCGAGCTGCTGCCAGTAGCCCTCGGCGTCTTCGCGCGCCCCGCTCCAGACGATGGCGCGACCGGAATGGTGGATCTGGTCCGCCAGCCGGTACCCGTCGGCCAGGCTGACCCCGGGGACGATGCGCGCGAGCGACTCCGCGACGTGATCGAAGGTGTTGTGCTCGTCGTTGAGGACGATGACGCGCCAATGGCCGCCGAGACCACTGCCGGGGCCGCCCACGCGGGGCAGTTCCACCGTCTGCGGCATACGATCAGGTCACTCGCGGACCGACGGCCTCTTCGCGCTTGCGCCAGTAGCGCTCGAGACCGGCGTAGAGCTGATCGTGAGGCGCGGCCTGGGTGTAGGCGGCGGCCGTATCGGGGTCCCCGACGCCGGCGACGTCGCGCGCGACGCGCGCGAGGAAGGCGTCTCGGTCTCCGCCACGCACGAGCTCGGCCTGCTCGTCGAGGCGGCGATGGATGTCCGCGAAATGGCGGGCCGTGTCCTCCACCGCCCCGAAGTGCGTCAGGGCCAGGTGCTCGGGTTCCCAGGCAGCGACCCGGTCGATCGACGCGTGCCACGCCTCGATGTCGATGTCGGGCGGCGGGGTTGGCGGGATGACGAAGCGCGAGGGCGGAACGCGGACTCCGCCGACGTCACCCACGAACGCGGTGCCGTCGTGGAGGTACGAGACGTGGTGGGCGGCGTGGCCCGGGGTGTAGGCGACCTCGAAGCCCCCGGGGAGCACCTCCCCGCCCTCGAGCACGTGGAGGTTGGCTTCGGGAACGGGGAGGAACTCTCCCCACAGGCGGTCCATGTCATCGCCGTACAGGCGCTGCGCGCTGTCGATGAGCCGGGCGGGGTCGCTCATGTGCCGCGCCCCGCGCTCGTGCACGTAGACCTCGAGGTCGGGCCAGCGCCGCACTAGCGATCCGCTCGCCCCGGCGTGATCGAGGTGGATGTGCGTGAGGAGCAACGCCCGGGGACGCTCGTCGCCGAGTGCGTCGAGCAGGGTGTCCAGGCACGACGCCGGACCCGGGTCGACGAGCACGTCCGCCACCTGCCAGCACCCGATCACGCGCTCGCGCCCGAGATGCCTGAGGTCGATCAGTCGCATGCCGGTAAACCTAGACGAGCGCCACTCGCGCCCGCGTTTTCGCCGTCAGCGATGGTGAGGGTCGAACGGACCCGGGTCAACGCCCTCCCAAGGCTCGATCGGCGGCATGTCGGCCGTGGGCTGATCGACGCCGCCATGCTCGGCGTCGCCGGGCTCGAAGCCGATCGGTGGCTCCATGACTACCGTGGGCTCGGGTTCGGGCTCGAACGTGGACTCGGGTTCGGGCTCGAACGTGGACTCGAGTTCGGGCTCGAAGGCGAGGAGCGCGTCGAGGACCGGCTCCTCGGCCACGGGCTGCTCGATCGTGAGCTGGTCCTCGGAAATCGCCGGCTCGTCCTCCAGCAGCGGATCCTGGAGGTCGGACACCTCGACGGCACCGTCGAACGGGTGCGCGGGCGCCTGCACTATGTCGGGCGCGCCATCGGCCGGGAAGCGACCGAGCGCCTCCTCGGCGAGGCCGGTGAGCCGGCTCGCGAGCTCGCGTACGTCCGTGACGATGCTGTGGCGCTCGGCCCAGATGCGGTCGGTCTCGGCATCGAGCTCGGCGACGCGGCGCTCGGCGTCGGCCGTCAGCTCGAGGGCCTCCCGCCGCGCCGTCTCGAGCCGCTCTTCGGCCTCGGAGCGGGAGCGCGCGGTGATCTCGTCGGCGGTGTCGTGGGCGCGCTGGAGGATTCCGGCGATCTCCTCCCCCACGCGCTGGAGGGCACGGCGAACGGCCGCTTCGGGGGAGCGGGTCGACTGAAGCTCGGCGACGAGCTGAGTGGTGCGCGCGACATAGGCGTCGACCGCGATGCGGTCATAACCGCGCAGCGCGACGGGAAAATCGACCGGGACCGCGGCGAGCGGATCCTCGGGAAGCTGGCCGAGGGGCTCGGTGACGGTCGAGATGAGCTCGTGCTCGGTGGCGGCGGCGTGCTGATCGGGCATGGCAGAAGCCTTCCCCTCCGGTTCTCGATTCGAACATCGAATCCTCCCCGCGCACGCTCCCGTTCATCCTCTCCGCGCAGGCGTCCATTCATAATGCACCTCATGGCCGATACGCCCTCGCCGCGCCTGGCCGAGCGCGACCGCCCGTGGCTCATGCGCACCTACTCCGGGCACTCGGATGCGCGCCGCTCGAACGAGCTCTATCGGGGCAACCTGGCCAAGGGCCAGACCGGCCTCTCCGTGGCCTTCGATCTCCCCACCCAGACGGGCTATGACCCCGACCACGAGCTCGCCCGCGGCGAGGTCGGCAAGGTCGGGGTGTCGATCACCGGCCTCGGCGACATGCGGACCCTGTTCGATGCGATCCCGCTCGATCAGATGAACACCTCGATGACGATCAACGCCACCGCGGCGTGGCTCCTCGCCCTCTACATCGTCGCCGCCGAGGAGCAGGGCGTCGCGGCCGAGGAGCTCCAGGGCACGACCCAGAACGACATCCTCAAGGAGTACTTGAGCCGTGGCACGTACGCCTTCCCCCCCGGCCCGAGCATGCGCCTGGTGGCCGACATCATCGCCTACACGGTCGAGCACGTTCCCAAGTGGAACCCGATCAACATCTGCTCCTACCACCTCCAGGAGGCAGGAGCCACGCCCGTCCAGGAGATCGCGTACGCGATGAGCAACGCGATCGCCGTCCTCGACGCCGTCGCCGCCCGCGTCGATCGGGACCGCATGGGAGCCGTCTTCGGTCGCATCTCGTTCTTCGTCAACGCGGGCGTGCGCTTCATCGAGGAGCACGCCAAGCTGCGGGCCATGGCCGTGCTCTGGGACGAGCTCGGGCGCGAGCGCTACGCGGTCGAGGACGACCGCCATCGCCGCTTCCGCTACGGCGTCCAGGTCAACTCGCTCGGGCTCACCGAGGCACAGCCCGAGAACAACGCGTACCGGATCGCGCTCGAGGCGCTCGCGGTCACCCTCGGGCGCAGCGTGCGAGCCCGCGCGATCCAGCTGCCGGCGTGGAACGAGGCACTCGGCCTGCCCCGGCCCTGGGACCAGCAGTGGTCGCTGCGCCTGCAGCAGGTGCTGGCCTACGAGACCGACCTGCTCGACTACCCGGACATCTTCGAGGGCTCGAAGGTGATGGACGGGCTGGTGGCCGAGCTCCTCGAGGGCGCGCGCGAGGAGATCAAGCGCGTGCAGGAGCAGGGCGGCGCCGTCGAGGCGGTCGAGTACATGAAGGCCGGCCTGGTCGAGTCCCATCGCGAGCGCATCCACCGGATCGAGTCGGGCGAGCTCGTGGTCGTGGGCGTGAACCGCTACACGGAAACCGAGCCCTCGCCGCTAACGGCCGACGGAGAGGGCGGAATCCTCGTCGTCGACCCCGAGGTCGAGGCCGAGCGCCGGGCCGCGCTCGAGGAGTGGCGATCGACGCGCGATCAGTCCGCCGTCGACGCCGCCCTCGAGGCCCTCGCCCAGGCGGCGCGCGATGACGCCGAGAACATCATGCCCGCGACGATCGCCGCCGCCCGCGCGGGAGTGACGACGGGCGAGTGGGCGCAGACCTTGCGGTCGGAGTTCGGCAGCTACCGGGCCCCGACCGGCGTCGGCGAGGCCGCCTCGGTCCCGAGCGAGGATCTCGCCGAACTCCGCGACGAGGTCGAGGCCGTGAGCGAGTCGCTCGGGCGGCGGCTGAAGATCCTCGTCGGCAAGCCCGGGCTCGACGGCCACTCCAACGGCGCCGAGCAGATCGCCGTGCGCGCGCGCGACGTCGGCATGGACGTCGTCTACCAGGGCATCCGCCTCACCCCGACCGAGATCGCCACCTCGGCGGCGCAGGAGGGCGTTCACGTCGTCGGCCTCTCGATCCTCTCGGGCTCGCACGCCGAGCTCATCCCCTCGGTCCTCGCGGCGCTGAGCGAGGCCGGCGTCGGCGACGTGCCCGTCGTCGTGGGGGGCATCATCCCCGAGGCCGACGCCGCCCGCCTGCGCGACGCCGGGGTCGCGGCCGTGTACACGCCCAAGGACTTCGACCTGAACCGGATCATGCACGAGATCGTCGACCTCGTGGCCGAGCGCCACCGCCTCCAGGCCGGCGTCCGCGCTTGATCGCCCCCGACGGCTGTTGATGCCCGAGGGTGCCGACCTCGGCCAGCGCCTGCGGAAGCGCGATCTCAGCGCCGCGCCGGCCGTGCTCAACCTGGTCGAGAACCGCTCCCCGGAGGCGCGGGCACAGACGGGGGAGCTGCTCGCCGCCGTATCGCCGACCGCGCTCGGGGGCGAGCCCCGCGCCCACATCGTCGGTATCACCGGGCCCCCCGGCGTCGGGAAATCGTCCTTGCTCTCGCGGCTCGTGGCCGAGTGGCGCGCCGCCGGGCGGACGGTCGCGGTGCTCGCGGTCGACCCGTCCTCGCGGCGCTCGGGCGGCTCGCTCCTCGGGGACCGGGCCCGGATCGAGGTCGACCCCTCTGACCGCGGCGTCTACATCCGCTCCACGGCCGTAGGCCAGCGCTTGGGAGGGCTCGCGCCCGCCACCCGCGCGGCCGCGAGCGCGCTCGCCGCCGCCTTCGACGTCGTCGTCATCGAGACCGTGGGAGTGGGCCAGTCCGAGACCGAGGTGGCCGACGTGGCCGACACCGTCGCGGTTGTGGTCCAGCCCGGCTCGGGCGACGTGCTCCAGTTCCTGAAGTCGGGGATCATGGAGATACCCGACGTTCTCGTCGTCACCAAGTCCGACCTCGGGCCGCCGGCGAGGCGCGCGCTCGCCGATCTGCGCTCCGCGCTGCGCTCGCTCGGCGCGCGCGAGATCCCGGTCATCGCCGTCTCGTCGGTCGTCCCGCCGGCGGGGATCGGGGAGCTCATCGGGGCGCTCGACGGGCATCGCGAGCGGATCGACCTCCCCGCGCGGCGCCTGCGCGCTCGGCGCCTGCACGCGCTCGCCGACTACGCGGCCGAGCACGGCGAGCGGGGCCTGCGCGCGCTCGGGGGCCGCC
>JAXDGF010000072.1:0-2931 GCA_034665165.1 Solirubrobacteraceae bacterium
CGCCCGCGAGCAGCGGCAGCTTCACCTTCCCGCTCCCCACGTCAGCGGCGTCACCCCCTGGCAGCTGGTCGCTCGATCAGGGCGTCGACATCTCCGCCCCGGGCGGAACGCCGGAGTACGCCGTGTGTTCGGGGACGATCGTGCTCCACGGCATCGGCGGCTTCGGCCCGTGGGCGCCGGTGCTCCACTGCGACAGCTCGCTCGACGGCTACAGCTACGTCTACTACGGCCACGCCGGTCCCGCCAACCAGTTGCCCGTCGGCACCCACGTGGGCGCGGGGGCGGTGATGAGCGAGGTCGGTCCCGGGATTGTCGGCATCTCCAGCGGTCCGCACGTCGAGATCGGCTTCTGCGACGGCAGCGGGACCCCGATCGGCGGCAGCTCGGCCTCGACGATGGAGTCGCTCCTGCAGGGCGCGTACGGGGGGTGATCGGCCGCGCGGCGCGCCCCCCGCGGCCCGCCTTGCCATGATCCCCGGCATGGGGATGAAAGCGCGGATGGTCGCCGGCGAGCTCTACCGCTTCGACGACCCTGAGGTGGTGGCGGCTCATGCCCGCGCCCAGCAGCTGCTCGAGCTCTACAACTCGACCCCGCACGCGGCGCGGCGCGAGCGCGACCGGCTCCTGCGCGAGCTCCTGGGCAGCGTGGGGGAGGGCGTCGTCATCCAGCCCGCTTTCCGGTGCGATTACGGGACGCAGATCACCGTCGGGGCCGGGACATTCGTCAACTATGACTGCGTCATGCTCGACGCCGCCCCCATCACCATCGGCGCCGCGTGTCAGCTCGCCGCGCACGTGCAACTCGTGACCGCTACCCATCCCATCGATCCCGAGCCGCGGCGGCTCGGGTGGGAATACGCCGAGCCCATCGCCATCGCGGACAACGTCTGGCTCGGGGCCGGGGCGATCGTCTGTCCCGGCGTGAGCATCGGCGAAGACACCGTGGTGGGCGCGGGCGCGGTCGTGACGCGCGACCTGCCCGCGCGCGTGGTTGCCGCCGGCGTGCCTGCCGGCGTGCAGCGCGAGATCGGCGAGCGCGACCGGGTCGAGCTCCCGGCGCGGCGTTAGTTAATCGCTTGGCCGGGATGTGGTGGTGATTCCGGGGGTACGGGCAGCCGGGAGGCTGCGTCGGCGTTGAGGGCATCATCGTTTCCGGTATGCGGAAACAATGGTGCCCGCAAGCGTTTGCGGTCCGGTAGCCCGCAGCGTGACCGCGCGGTTGCGGTGGTTGTGTTCACGTTTCGGGACCGCTTCCACATCTTCGCGCTGTGCACGTCCGGCCGGACGCTATTCCCCCGGCTGCGATCGCTCCGCACGCTGATCAGATTTCCGCCGCCCCCACCAGCCGCTCCAACTGGCGCTCGAGCCCACGATTCCCCACGACCTTCACCTCGAGCGGCAGGCCGATCCGCGCCGCCGCGCGCTCGGCGGCGGTGCGCGTGGCCTTGGTCGGACGCTGCGCCAGCCACACGACGCGCGTGTAGCCGCCGAAGTAGTCGTCTCGGAGGGCGGGGTAGCGGTCGAGGCCGAGCTCGCGCACGACGGTGCGCTCGAAGGTCCGCGCGAGGAAGTCGGTGAGGAAGTAGGTGCCGGGCTGCTCGGCGAGCGCGCGGGCGACCTCCTCGCGCCCCAAGACGTCGTAGCAGTCCGCGGCGTCGAGGCGCTCGAGGCCGAGGTCGTCGAGCGTTTCGTCGAGAGCGCCGTACGTGCCGCAGTCTCCGTAGGCCACGGCGACTGCGTCGTAGCGGTCGCGGAGGCGCGCCACCACGGCGGCCACGGCCGGGGCGATCCGCTCGGGCCGGTTATGCAGAAGCGCCGGCACCGGGTGGACGTCGATGTCCCACCCCCGGCGGCGGCCGATCCGGCGCACGTCGGCGGCGAGGGCGCCGCAGGCGATTACGGCGACCGCGCTCACCCCGGGAGTCCGAGCACCGCAGTCACGCGACCCGGCCCACCGCGCTCATCCCGGGAACGCGAGCTGGTCGATGAAGAGGTCGTTGAAGTCTGCGCGGCCGGAGAGCTCGACGTACTCGACCTCGCGCAGAATCGAGTGCGCCTCGGCGCGCTCGCGCAGCGAGAGGGCGGCGATCTTGGCGCCCTCGCCGGCGACGTTGCCGGCGGAGACGATGCGCGGAAGCGCGAGCTTGGGCACGAGGCCGATGCGCACCGCGCTCAGGGGGGTGAGATAGGCGCCGAAGCTCCCGGCGAGGAGGACCTGGGTGATCTCGTCGGCTCCGACACCGAGCTCGTTGAGGAGGATCTGCCACCCGGTGGCGATCGAGGCCTTGGCGAACTGGAGCTCGCGCACGTCGCGCTGGGAGAGGTACACCGATGTCTCCGGATCGGAACCGCGCCAGTGCAGGACGAAGACCCGCTCCTTGCCGATCATGGTCAGGCGCGAGGCCAGGGCGGGATAACGCGCCGCCGCGTCCTCGTTGGGGATGAAGCGCCCCGAGCGGTCGAGGAGTCCCGCCTGGACGAGCTCGGACACGGCGTCGACGAGCCCAGATCCGCACATGCCCACCGCCTCGACGTCGCCGATGACCTCGAGCGACAGCTCGTCCCCGTCGATCCCCAGCCCCTCGATCGCCCCCTCGGCGGCGCGCATGCCGCACTTGATCTGGGCCGCCTCGAAGGCGGGCCCGGCGGGAGCCGCGGTGGCGAGGACGCGCTCGCTCGAGCCGAGCGCGATCTCGCTGTTCGTGCCCACGTCGATGAAGAGGCGCAGGCGCCGGTCGCGGGTCAAGCCTGTCGCGAGCATGCCGGCGACGATATCCCCGCCCACATAGGCGCCCAGGGAGGGAAACACGAAGGCCGGGGCTCGCGGATGGACCTCGACCCCGAAGTCGGCCGCGCTCACGGCGGGGAACACGTGGGTGGCGACGACGAAAGGCGCCATCGACAGCGGCTCGGGATCGATCCCGAGCGCGA
>JAXDGF010000073.1:0-7281 GCA_034665165.1 Solirubrobacteraceae bacterium
CGGCCTCGTCCTCGGGCTCCAAGCGCTCCGTTCGCCCAGCCTCCAGCTCGCGCTGATATTCGTACCAGCGGATCCATTTGCGGATCGCATTGTCCGACACGCCGTACTTGCGACCGACGGCGACGTAACTCATCGACTGTAGAACGCGATGAGCTTTTTGAGCGACTTGTGATTGCCGCCCGCCGGGCGGAGTCCAAGCCGACGGAGCGCTTCGGTGTAGCTAGGCGAGTTTTCGACCGCCTCTCGGACCTCGGCCTCGGTGTAACGGGGAGTCCAACCCATACCCGAACATTAGTTCGTATGCCGGACGGAAAGGCGCTTCTTTGCAGGTGTTTACGGTGACTGGGGAGCCCGGATTCGGACCGGGACCTCACGGCTCCAAAGGCCGGCGGGCTGCCGTTACACCACTCCCCAGAGCGATGGATCTCTATGCCATGTGCCTCACGTTACCCCATACGATCCGAGCTTCTCGCACGTTGCTACACGGTAGTTCAGGTTCGAGCTACCGTGGACCCGTGTCGGACGCGAGGCCTCCGGGCCGACGGGCCTGGTAACGCGGCCGCGTGACAACGCCACGCGGCCCGCCCGCGACACCCCGCCCCTCCCGCGCCGCAAGCCGCGCCTTCGCCCACCGCAGCACAGGCCGCTCGACATACCGGTACGACAGCTCGACGGCGACGAACATGATCGCGAACAGGGCCACCGTCCCGGCCGTGCCGGCGTGCCGTCCGAGGAGCAGCGTCCACGTTTGCCCGGGCAGCAGGTTCCAGAGATAGAGTCCGTAGGAGATCGCGCCGAGGTGGACCAGCGGCCGGAACGAGAGCGCGCGGGCGAGCAGGCCGCGGGGGCGATTGACGACGCTGACGATGAGCACGGCGGCGGCGAACTCGGACAGCGGCAGTCCGTAGAGGTTGAGCGCGTCGGTCCCGATCGTGTAATCGGGATTGGCGTAGCACCAGCCGATGACCGCGAGCGCGGCCCAGCCGGCGAGGCGCGGCAGCGGCGCGCGGTAGCGGTGTCCGAACAGCGCCGCGAGGCAGCCGAAGGCGAGAGCGTCGAGCCGGGTCGGGGTCGCGTAGTAAGCGAACGTGTCCCAGTGGAAGGAGCCGGCGAGATAGGTCCGCAGGCCGACCGCTACGCAGATCATCGCCACGGCGCAACCAGCAGCCAACCCGAGCGGACGCCGGCGCACCCAGGCGCGCGCGCGCCGGCGGCCATCGTCTCGGCGGCCATCGCCGCCGCGGCCATCGCCGCCGCGGCCATCGCCCCGCCCGTCCAGGAGCCAGCGGATGGCCCACGGCCAGAAGGCATAGAAGTGCTCCTCGACCGAGAGTGACCAGGTCCAAGCGAGAGGTCCCATCGCGCCCCAGATCGCCTGCACGAAGCTGCTCAGGTAGAGCAACACCGGGCCGACGAGAAGCACGAGCTGCCACGCGCTCTGGTTGCGCGAGAACACAACCACATACACCGGCAGCAGCACAAGCAGCCCAGGCAGGAGCCGCGCCGTCCGGCGCAGGTAGAACGAGCGCAGGTCGATCCCCCCCGTGCGCTCGTGCTCACCCAGAAGCAACGTCGTGATCAGATAGCCCGAGAGGACGAAGAAGACGGTCACGCCGAGGTTCCCGCCCGGCAAGAGCGGCGGCATCGCGCCCCAGATCGTCGAGTGCAACATGAGCACGCCGATGATGGCGAGACCGCGGATTCCGTCGAGTGCCGGACGGTAGCCGAGGCTCGAGCGAACACCGTCCTGCGGCTCCCGCCCGGCCGGGCTCGGGGTCGTGAGTCGGGGCGCTACACGTCTCAAGCCGTCCCGACGCTACGGAGCGACGGTAATAGCCAGTGAAGAGCGCCAGGGGCTCACGTATCACGCGCGCCGAGAATCTGGGCGAGCTCGGGCGGCAGGGTGGGGTCGGCGCGCGCGGCGCGCACGTCGGCCGGGCGGTGCAGTGCGCGCTCGGTGCGCAGGACCCCGATCTCGAGGCCCGCCTCCTGTTGGGCGGTGACCGCGAGCGCCATCCCGTCGGACGTACGCCAGGCCTCGTCGGGGAGCGCGAACAGCTTCGGCTGCGGTCGCCCGATCGCGATCAGGTAGAAGCCGCCTTCGATCGTGGGCCCGAGGCTCATGTCGCACCCTGCTTCGAGGTCGCCGAGCGCAGCGGTGGCGTGGGCCGTGCGCAAGCGCGGGAGGTCGGGCCAGACGACGAGGACGGGCCGCGAAGCGCCGTCCAGCAGCCTCCCCGTCGCGTCGGCCAACCTGACCCCGAGGCCATCGCCGGTCTGGGGAAACAGCTGCGTGCCGTGCGCCACGAGGTCACGTATCTCGGTCCCCGCGTCACCCGGGTCGTAGGCAACATAGACGGCGCCCGGCGCGACCTCTTCGGCCCATGTCACCGCCGCGACGATCAGCGCCGACTGGAGCGCAGCGCACCCGTCGGGCCCGAGCAGCGGCTCGAGCGCGCGCCGCACGTGGCCGGGACGGGCCGCCTCGGCCATGACGACGACGGCCGGCCCGGGGCGTGCATGTGGGTTCATCCCTACTCGGAGCGACCCGGACCCGCTTCAGCGCTCATCCCTGCTCGAAGCGATACACCGTCCCCGCCGGGGAGGGTGGCTCGGCCTCGACGCGCGGGAGGGCGATGCGGAGAACGTCGGCGAAGATCGGCGTGCTCCGGCCCATGAGCTCGATCAGCGTGGCGACCGGTGTCGGCTCGCCGGGCACCACCTCGTTGGCGTAGTCGGTGGCGAAGCCCATCAGCGCGTAGGGCAACTCGAGCTCGCCGCAGAGGACCACCTCGGGCCCGCCCGTCTGGCTCACGGCGGTGACTCCGCAGCCGGCGAGCTGGGCGATCTCGGTGGGAGTGTTGAAGCGGGGACCATCGACGTGGCCGTAGGTGCCACCGTCGCGGGCGTTGTGTCCGGCCTCCGCCGCGGCCGCGACGAGCACGTCACGCAGTCCGTTCGAGAACGGCCCTCCGTGCAAGATCCAGTGCCCGCGCGCGACGTCCCCAGGATCGGCGAAGAACGTGCATATCGATCCGTCGGGCAGCCGGTTGGAGATGAAGTGGAGGTCGTCGAAGACGACGAGCGAGCCCAGCGCGACGGTCGGGTCGACGGCCCCGCACGCCGTGCAGCCCACGACCGCGGTCGCGCCAATATCCTTGAGCGCCCAGATGTTGGCGCGATGGGTCACGTGGTTGGAAAGGCGGGCGTGGCCGCGGCCGTGGCGCGAGACGTGGAGTGCGGACACCCCGGCGTAGGTTCCCCGCGTAACCGAAGCCTCGCCGAAGGGAGTGCGGTGCTCGATCACCTCGGCCACCTCGAAGTCCGGGAGTGCGTAGGTCCCCGATCCGGTGATGATCCCGACGGCCATGATGGGCGATCGCCCCGCGCCCGTCCGACGCCTACCGCGGCACCCGTCCGCCCTCGGCCCCGGGCTCGGTGGCCGGGCCGCGGGGGGCGGCGATGCCGAGGACGCGCATCGCCTTCAGCCCGAGCGAGAGCTTCTCGCGCCCGTCGGTGGAGGAGACGTCGAGCCCGGTGAGCTCGCGCACGCGCTCGAAGCGGTAGCGGATCGTGTGGCGGTGGGTGATGAGGCGCGCCGCGGTCGCGTTGACGTTGGCGTCGCACTCGAGGAAGGTCGACAGGGTCCCCAGGAGATCGGTCTCGTACTGCTCGTCGTAGATCACGAGCGGACGCACGGTCTCGTCGTAGAAGCGGTTGAGCTCGACGGGATCGTTCATGTGCGGGAGCAGGAGCTGGTAGGTGCCGGTCTCCTCGTAGCCGAGCTCGGTCCGGCGCGGGTCGCCTTCGACGACGTTGGCGGCGAGGAGGGCCTCGTTGCCGGCCCGGCTGAGGTCGAGAGGATCCTCGGCGTGCCGGCTGCGACCGAGGGTGAAGGAGAACCCGGCGAGGCCCGACTCGAGCTCGCGCAGCACCGCCGCCGCGACGCGGCGCCCCGTATCCCCGTCGGGGTCGGGAACGACGACGATGACCTGATCCGGGTCGTTGTCGGCCGCCGCCGCGATCGCGCCCGGGGCAATCGAACGCGCGCCGCGCCCGGTGACCGCGAGCAGGCGCTGGCGCCAGTCGTCCTCGGTCGGAGTGCGCGGGTGGGCCCGGACCACAACCACGCTCCCCCCCGCCCCCAGGTCCGTCCCCAGCTCCTTGCCGCGCGCAATCAGATCCTCGCGGTCGGCGATCCCACGCCGGAGCAACACGCGCTGGAAGCTCGTCGCCGCCTGCTCGGAGGCCCGCTCGGGGGCGCGCACGCGCTCGACCTCGGAGGCTACGAGCGTGGTGACGATGCGGAGCATGGACCCGTCGGGGGCCTGGTCGCGGGCGCGCATGCGCAGCTGACCCACCGGCGTCTCGGCCACCTTGAGGTCGACGGTGGTGACGTCGGGGGCATCGCGCATGAGCGAGCGCTCGTCGGCGGGCGAGCGGGCGGCGACGGCGAGCACGGCGCCGGAGCGGTCGATGAGGATCAGGCTGGCGTCGAGCGCCCGCGCCGCGGCGCGGAGGATCTCCGGAAGCCCGGCGCCGGCCTCGACCGCGTTGGTGATCGCCGCCAGCGCGTTCAGGTCGGGCGCTCGCGCAGGGCGCTGGGGAGCTTCCTCAGGCATGGTCATCGGGTCGGTGGGCTGCATTTAGAAGAAGCGCGGCCACTCGAGCACGATGAAGGCGCCGGCGAGGACGCCGAGCCCGACGAGCGCGGCCAGGACGTACATGGACAGGACCACGACCGCCACCCGCTCGAGCGGTCGCCGGTAGGCGGTGATGGCCGGCACGAGCACCAGCGCGCAGAACGCGACCAGGCCGAACACGCCCAAGCAAGCCCCCACCAGGTAGGTGACATCTTGGTTGCTCATGTTGCGAGCACCTTATTGTGCCGGACGGGGCCGACATTAGGCGTCTTCGACTACGGCAAAGCCCGCATCTACCGGGACCACGGCCACGGCGGGCGGGCGGCGCTCGCCGGCGGGCGGACGGCGATCGCCGGCGGCCGCCGCCGCGGACCGGGCCCGCGCGGGAGCGTCGGAGCCCCAGAAGACGCCGGCCACGGTCGGGCCCGACCCGCACACCAGGGCGGCGTCGGCCCCGAGCGAGCGCGCCAGGTCGAGCGCGTCCCCGATCGACGGGAGCAGCGAGCGCGCGGCGGGCTCGAGGTCGTTGACGAGCAGGTCCGCGGGCAGGTCCGGTCCCGCGCCGAGCGCCGCTTCGAGCGCAGCCAGGCGCTGTGAGAGCTCATCACGGGACCGAGGCAGCCGCAGACGGTCGGCTGCGGCGAACACCGCCCGGGTCGAGAGCTGCTCGGACGAGGGCAAGATCAGGAATGCAAGCGAACCGCGTGCAGGGACGGCCGTCACCACGTCCCCTGCCCCGGTGCCGAGCGCCGGGCCGGGGGCAAGCTGACCAGGCACGTCGGCGCCGAGGACCGCCGCGATCTCCTCGGCCGCCGAAGGCCCCGGCAGCGGACGCAAAGCCGTCGCCAGGCGCAACACCGCGGCCGCGTCCGCCGATCCTCCCGCCATCCCTGCGGCCACCGGAATCCGCTTGGCCACCTCAACGAGCACGGGCGGCCCGTCCCAGCCCCGCGCTCGCAACTCGGCCAGCGCCCGCGCGACGATGTTCGGCCCTTCGACGCCCGGGCACACGACCTGGTCCTCGCCGGAGCCCTCGAGCACCGAGAGCGTGACTTCATCGGCGAGCGATACGGGTTGGAACAGCGTCACGAGCTCGTGGCGCCCGTCGCCCCGCACCGGCCCGAGAAACAGCGACAGGTTGATCTTCCCGGGCGCGAGCGCGCGCAGCTTCGGACCGCTCACGCCGCCAGCCTCCGCCACAGCTCCCGGAGCTCCTCGGGCCCGAGCCGCTCGGCGCGCGCGTCAGCCGGGTGTCCGAGCTCGACGAGCGCCTCGCGGGCCCGGTCGCGCACATCGGGATCGTCGCGTCGCGCGAGCGCGAGCGAGCCCGCGAGCGCCTTGCGCCGGTGGGAGAAGGCGTCGTGGACGAAGGCCTGGAGGGCGGGATCCGCGCCCGGGCCGCGGCGCTCGAGGCCGACCAAGACCGAGTCGACGCGCGGCACGGGACGGAACACTTGCCGGGAGACGGGGCGCAGGACCTTGACCTTGCAGGCAAGCTGCGCGAGCACGCTCGGGATCCCGTAGGCGCCCGTCCCCGGTCCCGCAGCGAGGCGCTCGCCGACCTCGCGCTGGACCATCACGAGCCAGCGCCCGACGCCCGGGAGCTCGTCGATGGTTTTCAGGATCGCGGTGGCCGCAATGCCGTAGGGGAGGTTGGCGACGATCGCGTTCGGGGACGGCTCGAGCGCTGAGAGGTCGAGCTCGAGGGCGTCACCGATATGCAGCGTTGCATTCGCGAACGGCGCCAGCGCGTGCCGAAGCTGGACCTCGAGCCGGCGATCGATCTCGATCACGTGGACGTGGCCGGCGCGGCGGGCGAGGCGCTCGGAGAGGATCCCGAGGCCGCCGCCGATCTCGAGCACGAAGTCGTCGGGATCGAGCACGGCGAGGCGTTCGATGACGTCGAGCAGGTTGCGGTCGACGAGGAAGTTCTGGCCCAGGTCCCGGGCGCGCCGGGGGCTCACCAGCCGAAGACCGCGGCGGCGCTGCGCTCGACCTCACCCTCGAGCTCCTTGTAGCTGATGCCCCGCACGGCCGCGACTGCGTGGGCGGTATGGACGACGTACGCCGGTTGGTTCGCCTGGCCGCGAAGCGGCACTGGCGTCAGGTAGGGGGCGTCGGTCTCGACCAGGAGCCGCGCGGGCGGGACGCGGGCGGCGGCGGCGCGCAACGGCTCGGCGGTCTTGTACGTGAGGTTGCCTGCGAACGACAGCCACCAATCGTCGTGCGCGAGGCATTCTTCGACACGGTCGGTCATCGAGAAGCAGTGGAGGATCACGCGCACGCCGCCGGCGCACGCCGAGAGCGTCGCCAGCGTGTCCTCGTCGGCCGCGCGGGTGTGAATCACGAGCGGCTTTCCCACCTCGCGCGCGAGCTCGATCTGGGCCGCGAAGGCCCGCTCCTGGTCTGCGCGCGGCGCGTAATCGCGGTAGTAGTCGAGTCCGGTCTCACCGATCGCCACGCACTTCTCGTGCGCGGCCAGAGCCTTGAGCTCCGCCAGGTCGGCGTCGTCGAACCCGGTCGCCTCGTTCGGGTGGCGCCCGATCGCCGCGTACACCTGCGGGAACGCCTCCGCGGCCGCGAGCGCGGCGCGACACGAGGCGCCGTTGGTGCCGACGGTGACGATCCGCGTGACTCC
>JAXDGF010000074.1:0-9954 GCA_034665165.1 Solirubrobacteraceae bacterium
CCGCCGCCGGTGCTCGAGCCACACCCCGCGGCGACGCCGACCAGGATCCACAACAAGGTGACCCGCAGAGAGCGCATCCCTTGCCGACGCGGATCAGGCAACCGCCCGCAGCCCGCCGATGGGTGGACGCTCGACCGGGGGGCCGGTGACGGCCACCGGCTGGTCATCGTCCGGGAGCAGAAAGCCGGACGGCAGGGGCCCGCGCAGACGGCCTTCTCGCTCGAGGCGCGAGGCCACGGCCTGGAGCACGGCGGATGCCATCGGCCCGAGCTCGCGCAGCGGCTGGTGGGCGTTCTGGCGCACGTCGAGGTCGACCTGCGCGATCGCGTCGAGGCCATCGGACCGGTAAGCATCGATCAGGAGCGCGACGTCGACGCCGTAGCCGGTGACGAACGGCAGGCGCTCGAGGAGGTCGCGGCGGGCCGCGATCTCACCCGCCAGCGGCTGGCGGATCGCCGCCAGCTCGGGATAGAAGAGGTTCAGGAGGGGGCGAGCCATGAGTTCGGTGACGCGCCCGCCACCGTCCGGGAGGACGACGTCGCCCACCCGGAATGGGCGCCGGTAGAAGCCCTTCACGAACGAGATCCCGCGCTCGCACAGCAGCGGGCCGATCAGGCCGCAGGCGAAGTGGGCCCCGAAGCGCTCGGAGTCGGCATCGAGGAAGCAGACGACGTCCCCCCACAGGACTCCGAGCGCGCGCCACATGGCGTCGCCCTTGCCGAGCACGGGCCCGAGCTCGGGCGCCAGCGCTTCCTGGTCGTGCACCTCGACGCCGAACTTGCGCGCGATCCGCGCCGTGGCGTCCGTCGAGCGGTCGACGACGACGATCTGATCGATGGCGCCGAGCTCGCGCAGAGGAACGAGCTGTTCGAGGATCGGGCCGATCGTCCGTTCCTCGTCGCGGGCCGGGAGGCAGACGGACACCGTCGCGTCGCGCTCGGCGGCGAGGCGCGCCGCCGGGAAGGCGTGGTGGGTGAAGGTGTTGGCGGCTTGCCAGGGGACGGCACGGGACGACATCGCCCCGACAGGATGACGGAGCCCGTGCGCACAGGCGTTGGTGATCAGCGCCGGCGGGACGCGCGCTTCAGCCGCAGGCGCAGGAACTCGGCCCCCGGAGCGCCGCCCTTGACCGGCTCCGAGGCGATGCCGTCGCTGAGGAGGTGGAGCAAGGACCCGACGCCGGCCAGGGTCGCGTCGGCGACGATCGCGTCGCTGCCACCGGCCTCGAGTGGCCCCACCCGCAGGTCGAAGCCAGATTCGTGGCCCGAGGCGCTGACGTGAAATGACCCGGTGACCGTGCGCCGGGGGGCGTGGATGGCGAGGGCGTCGCTGACCAGCTGCAGATCGGACATGCGGTCGAGCGAGAGGCTGGACTGGGCCGCGAGGAGCGAGACAAAGCGCCCGAGCACGGCCGCCGCCGGCGCTCCCGGTGTGAGCACGAGGGCGATGTCGCCGCGCGGCGCCGGCCCGGCGTCGATGCGGCGCGCGGTGTCGAAGAGCTCATCGACGTCGGGGGCCGCCTTCTCGCGCACGGCGAAGCGCATCCGCACCTCGGTCCCGGCCGTGCCGCTGTTGATGCCGAACTGGTCGCAGAGGGAGGCCATCATCGCGAACCCGAAGCCGAGCCTCGACGGCGCGTCGGCGTCGGCGGGCAGGGGGTTCATGCCCGCACCCTCGTCCCGGACGCTGATTACGATCTGGTCGAGGGTCGAGGTCATCGTGACCTCGGCGGGACCGGTGCCACCGGGATAGGCGTGAAGGACGATGTTGTTGACCGCCTCGGTGACGGCGATCTTCATGTCCGCCACGAGCTCCTCGTCGGCGTCGAGGGCCTCGGCGAGACCCGCGAGCACCTGACGCGCGAGCCCGACGTTCTCCGGTTTCGCGGGCAGCGTGAGCCGCACCGCGGGAGGCTCGGTGGCATCGGCAGCGTCGACCGAGGCGAGCGAACGGGAACTCACGCGGGAATTATTTCCTGGATGTCACGGGGAGTTGGCACCGTAAGTCTGGGTATTGGCGCTTCGGGGCGCGGCCAAACCTCTGGGCGCGTCGTCGAGATCCCTGCCGGCGGGCCTAGGAGGGTGGTGTGAAAGCCTCCTAGGCACGTCGCTGATCCCAGCTGAAGCCGCGCACGGCGAAGATGATGCCGAGCACCGCCCAGGCCGCGATCACACCGAGGGCGCTGACATTTGCCGACAGGCTCGTCCCCCTGACCATCGCCCCTGAGAGCCCGGCGATCAGGTGGTAGAGCGGGAGCGCCTCGGCGATGCCCTTCATGAACCCCGGCGAGTGCGCGGTGTCGAAGAACACGCCGGACACGGCGACGACGGGGAAGAAGACGGCGTTGATGTAGGCCGGCGCGGAGTCGAAGTTGGGGATCACGTGCGAGAAGGCGACGCCGAGCGAGGCGAAGCAGACCACGCCGACGATGACGAAGACGACGAGCTCGACCCACTCACGCGGCCAGCCTGTCCCGAAGAACACCCGCCCTGCGACGGTGATGATCGCGATCTGGAGCGCGGCGTTGGTGACCGCGTTGCCCGCGAGCCCGAGCAGGTAGGAGATTCCGGGCATCGGCGCCCCGCGGATGCGCTTGAGCACTCCTTGCTCGCGGAGGAAGGTCATGTTGTACGCGAGCGCGGTGAACGTCGTCGACATCACGCTCATCGCGGCGATGCCGGGAACGATGATCCGCAGCTCCTTGTGGTCGCTGTGAAAGGCGGCGCCGAAGAAGGCGAGGAAGAGGAGCGGCAGCAGGAAGTTGAAGAAGGCGGCGCTGGGGTTGCGCCAGAACAGGCGGCGCTCGAGCCGATACTGGCGCCAGGCGAGAGCCGCGACATCGGTCATCGCCGCCTCCACCGCCCGCGGCCTGGGAGTGGTGCCTCCTCGGGCCGTCCGTGGCCCGGGAGCGGTGCTCCCTCGCCCGCGGCGCGATCCGTTGTTGCCGTTTCTGCGGCTTGCTCCGCGGTCAGTTCCAGATACACGTCCTCGAGCGTAGGGCGCGTGACCGTGAGTCCGTCGAGCCGCTCGCCGCGAGCCAGCGCCGCGCCCGTGAGCTCGTGCAGGAGGGTCGTCGGGTCGTCGGTCTGCTGCTCGATCTCGCCGCCGGTGCCGTTCCGGTACGCAACCCGGTAGCGCGGCGCCCCTCCGTTCGACCCGAGGTCGCCCGGCGCGCCCTCGACCGCGATCCGCCCGTCCTTGATGATCGCCACTCGGTCGGCGATCGCCTGCGCCTCGTCGAGATAGTGCGTGGTCAGGAGTACGGTCTTACCAAGGTCCCGCAGCGAGCGGATCGTGTCCCACGCCGTCCGCCGCGCGGCGGGGTCGAAACCCGTCGTGGGCTCGTCGAGGAACACGAGCTCGGGATCGCCGACGAGCGCGAGGGCGAGATCGAGCCGCCGGCGCTGGCCCCCCGAGAGGGTGCGGGCCATAGCGTCCTCCTTGCCCTCGAGGCCCGTGAGCGCGATCACCTCGTCGATGTCGCGCGGGTGCGGGTACATGGCGCCGAAATGCACGAGCGCCTCGCGCACCCGGATATGCCGGTACAGGCCAGTGCTCTGGAGCACGATGCCCACGCGCGCGCGAAACTCACGCGGCCTGCGCCCCGGGTCGAAGCCGAGCACGCTGACCTCGCCCGCGCTCCGCGCGCGGTAGCCCTCGAGGATCTCGACCGTGGTCGTCTTACCGGCCCCGTTGGGGCCCAGGAGCCCGAACACCTCACCCCGGCGGACCTGGAAGTCGATCCCGCGGACCGCCTCGAAATCGCCGTAGGCCTTCCGTAGGCCGCGGACGTCGATAGCCGGCTCGGACACGGAGAGGATCATGCCATCCGGCGCGGGCCGGGTTATGCCCTGGGCCAGCGCCGTGCGCTATACGCGTTCGAGGTTGCCCAGCGCGTACGGCAGTCCCACCCGCCGTAGCGCTCGGGGCAGCGGGAGGCGGTGCAGGACCGGCTGGAAGGCGTTGTCGCGGGCGAAGGGCAGCTCGGCGTTCACGATCTCTCCCGCGGCGGCGACGACGCGCGGATCGAGCTCGGAGCCGGCCGCCAGCTCGAGTCCCAGTAACGCCTCCGAGTGGGGGAGGCGCTGGGAGCCCTCGGCGGTGAGCTGCGCCCACCTGACGGCGACGGCGAGGATGCGGCTGTCGAGGGGGATCTGGCGGGCGGCGAGGGCGCCCGGGCCGCCGCCGCCGTCGTAGTGCTCGCCCGCGTACCTGGCCGCGAACTCGATGTTGTGGCGGTCTGACCAGCGCGCGCCGGGAGCGTGCTTACCGTGGTGCAGCAAGTGTGCGGCGCCCGCGAGCACCCGGCGGCGGTCGCGGTTCAAGCGGAGCACGTCGCCGAGGGCGCTGGCGTAGAGCGCCGCGGCCGCGGCCTGACCGAGCTGGGTCACCGAGTGGCGCCGGGCCAGCGCGGGAAGCACGAGGCTCGGAGTGAGGATGACGAGCGCGAAGAGGGCGAAGGCGGGAACGCCCACCGCACCGAACAGCACCACCGTGATCGTGCCGAGGAGGACCTCGACCAGGACGACGCTGATGAAGTCAGGGAATTCGCCGCGGACGAGCGGCCCGGCGCGATAGCCCTGGTAGAGCGTCCCGTACACAAACCTGGCGATCACGAGCTGCACGATCCCCATCACCATCCCGGCCGCGAACAGGCCGGGGGCGGCGTGGGCGGTCAGCGTTGTCACGTCGGCGAGCTTGAGAACCTCGGCCCCAGCGAGGGCGGCCCAGCCGTAGGAGGCGAGATTGGCAAGGGCGCCCGGAGTGAAGACCCGGTGCTCGCGCCAGATCAAGCGGCTGGCGATCTCCCACGGGAGGAAGACGATCAGGCCGGCCAGAGGACCGGCGACGGCGACGGCGGCGAGGACGAGGGCAAATCCCCCGTCGATCTTGAACGCGACCTTGCGCTTGAAGTGCACGTCCGCGCGGTAGGCGCAGAACCCAAAGGCAAACAGCAACCCGACCAGCCCGGGGTGACCGAAGCCGCGATTGGGGGTGACGTAAATGAAGGCAGGGACGAGCGCCACGGTGGCGAACGCCAGCAACAGGAGTGCGAGCTTCCGTCTCCCCACCGTGCTTGCTTGTCTGGACGCCGCTTGCACCGGATTCACCGTGGTTCGTTCTATCTATGCGCAACCACTAGCGCACCGGATCATATCGGCTTGCGCCGCCCGTGCTTCGAGCCTAATTTTCTGAGGGTTACCCGTCTCGAGGCACGGTTACAGCCGCGTGCCTTCAGCGGTCCCGAAACTGGTGCGTCAGCCGTTGCGCGCGGGCATCAAAGCCTCCTCTTAGGTTGCAAATCCTCTCGAGGCGGGCGAAGGGTGTGGCCATGACGGGGCGGTTGCCCTGGACAGCCGTTACCCGTGGCTCGCTTAACGAAATGTGATCATGCTGCGGTACACGACTATCGTTGCTGCGCACGTGCGCCGTGCTTGCATCGACATAGGATCGAACACTACTCGGCTCCTCGTAGCGGAGTGCCAGGATGGACAACTTCACGAGGTGCACCAGGATCGTGTTTTCACCCGCATTGGCAGCGGAACCGCGGGCGACGGGACCATCGGCGAAGCCAAGATCGACGAAGTCGTGGCGGTCGTCTGCGCGCAGCTCGAATTCGCGCGCGGCCTCGGCTCGAGCGAGGTCGTCGGCGTCGCCACCGCGGCGATCCGTCGCGCCGTCAACGGCTCCGAGCTCGTGCGCGCGATCGAGACCGCCTGCGGCCTCACGGTCCATATCCTCTCGGGCGAGGCGGAGGCGCGGCTCGCCTTCATCGGCGCCGCCGGCACCCTCGGTCACCGCCCCGTCGGTGCTCTCGGAGTCGTCGACGTCGGCGGCGGCTCCTCCGAGATCGTCGTCGGCACCGCGCCTCACACGATCGGCTGGTTCTTCTCCGTCGCCCTCGGCTCGGGCGACCTCGCCGACGAGTACCTGCGCTCCGACCCGCCGCTCGCGGAGGAGCTCGCCGCCGCGCGCGCCCACGTCGCCGCCGGGCTCGAAGGCGTCGAACCGCCCTCGACGGTCGAAGCGGTCGCGGTCGGGGGCAGCGCGGCCTCGATGCGCCGCCTCGCCGGGGCCCTCCTCGACCCCGCCGCCTTCGAGCGCTCATTCCGGTTGCTCGCGGCCGAGCGCGCCGCCGAGATCGCCGGCAGGTTCGCCCTCGATCTCGAGCGCGTGCGCCTGTTACCGGCGGGGTTGCTGATCCTCGAGGCGGTGTCGAACCTGTTCGGGACTGCGCTGGAGATCGGGTGTGGGGGCCTGCGGGAGGGCGTGCTTCTGGTCGGGGTCTAGCGCGGGTGGGGCGGCCTACCAGTGCACGCCTTTCATCAGATGGGCGAGCGCGACCTGCTCGGTGGAGGCCTGCTCGTTGGGGTCCTTCTGGCCCTTGGCCGCGGCGGACTCCGGGAACACCTTGTACGCGGCCGACAGGATCTGGTCGACGGCCTTCGGAAACAGGGCGTAGGAGACCTCGCCGAACGTACCGAGGCGGGTGTTGATCTGCTTGGGCCTGGCCCGGATGGCATCGCAGATGAGGTCAGCGGCTTCGTCTGGGGAAATGGTCGGAAAGCTGTCGTAGATCTTGGTCGGGGCGATCATCGGCGTGCGCACGAGGGGCATGTGGATGGTGGTGAAATGGACACTGTCGCCGATCGTCTCCGAGGCGACGACCCTGGTCCAGGCATCCAGAGCCGCTTTCGAGGCGACGTAGGCCGAGAACCGGGGCGGGCTGGTTTGGACCCCGATCGAGGAGACGTTGACGATCAGCCCGGACTTGCGCTCGCGCATGTGGGGGAGAAGACCCATGATGAGCTTGATCGTCCCGAGGTAGTTGAGCTGGATCGTGCGCTCGAAGTCGTGGAAGCGGTCGTAGGAGAGCGCGATCGAGCGGCGGATCGAACGCCCGGCGTTGTTGACGAGGACGTCGATCGACGGGTGATCGGCGAGAACGCGGGCGACGAGGTCGTCGACCGAATCGGCGTCTGACAGGTCGGCCGCGTAGGCGTAGGCGGTCCCGCCGAGGTCCTCGATCTCCTGCCTCGCCTCCTCGAGCTTCTCCGCCCCCCGCGCGACGAGGATGGGGATTCCACGAGCCCGCGCGATCTTCATCGCGGCCGCCCGACCGATCCCGCTCGAGGCGCCGGTGATGAGGACGGTCTTCCCGGCGACGGCGCCCTCGAAGCTGCGGTCCTTGAACAGATCGGGATCAAGGTTGCGCTCCCAGTAGTCCCAGAGCTTGTCGGCATAGCTCTCGAGGGGCGGGACCGCGATCCCGCTGCCCTCGAGCGCGCGCTCGGTGTCCCTGGTGTCGAACTGGGCCGTGAGCCCGATGTAGCCGAGCACCTCCTCGGGAATGCCGAAATCGGAGAGGATGGCGCGGCGCACGCCGCGCGCGGCGGGAAGCTGCATCAGCATCGAGAGCGTGCCCTTGGGAAGGGCCTGGAGCATCCGCGTGTCGATCCGGACCGACAGCTGCGGCGCGTGCGCGGCCTTGGCGAAGGTGTTGATCACCTCGCCGGAGCGCTGCGACTTCGGAGCGGCAAGGTGGAAGGCCTGTCCGTCGAGGCCCGGGAGGTGAGCGATGTGATCGAGGGCGTCGGCGACGAAGTCGACCGGGACGATGTTCGTGTAGCCGAGCTCGGGGCCGATGAGCGGGAACCACCCGGGGAGGTAATGCCGCGCCATCTTGATCGCCGTGAAGAAGTAGTACGGGCCGTCGATCTTGTCCATCTCGCCGGTCTTCGAATCGCCGACGACGACGGCGGGCCGGTACACCCGCCACGGCATCTTGGTCTGCGTGCGGGCGATCTTCTCGGACTCGAACTTGGTCCGGTGGTAGGGATGGTCGAGCTTCTGGCCCTCGTCGAACATGTCCTCGCGGAACAGGCCCTTGTACTTGCCGGCGGCGGCGATCGAGGACACGTGGTGGAAGCGGCCGGCGTTGATGGCGTTGGCGAACTCGACCGTGTGGCGGGTCCCGTCGACGTTCGCGATCCGGTTCGTCTCATCGCCGGCGGTCATGTCGTACACGGCGGCCAGATGGAAGAAGTGATCGACCTTGCCGTCGAGCTCGGCGACGCGCTCAGCTGAGATCCCCAGCCGGGGGGCGCTCAGGTCGCCGACGACCGGATGGATCCGGTCGGCGCCGCCCCACCGCTCGATCATGCGCTCGAGCCGGTCCAGCGATCCCTCGCGCACGAGCACATAGACGTCGCCGTCACGCGCGAGCAGGCGCTCGACGAGGTTGCGGCCGATGAATCCGGTCGCGCCGGTGACGAAGTAGGTCATGTCGCTCCCTCTACAGGTGTGGTCGGGGCAAGCCTAGTGACAGGCGGCGGGTTGGGGGGGGCGGATCGGGAGGGCGGGGCGGGGGGGCGGGTTGGGGGGGGCGGAGCCGAACTGATGCGGGTTGGTCGCGTTATCCGCGACCAACCCGCATTAGTTCGCGCGTAGGTCCCGCGCCGCCGCCAGCCCGTGTGACGCGCGGGCACCAAACGTCGCGCCTGTCTCCCGGTATCGGCAAGTCCGCGTGACACCCTCGCAAAATCACCCTCGCCTGCGCCGGCTGTCGTGCTCACCGCTGATATCTGGTGGCGCATGGACCTCACGCACGGTGGTGGGCCGAGGCGACTCGTCTGGGCGGGAGCGGTCGCGGGGGCCGCGGCGATCGTGTGCCTGGCCGCCCTCACGGGCCACGGCCACGGCAGCACCCGAGGTCCGTCCCCGGCTGCCGGACCGGCCGCGACCGTCGCCCGGATCGACGCCGCCGGACCGGCCGCCACGGCCGCCGCGCTCGCCGCCGTCGGCCTCGCCGCCCATGCGGCCCCGGCCGCCCGCCACGCCCGACCCAACCGCTGGCTCATCGACCCCGACGCCCCGCTGCCGCGCGCCAGTGCCTGGCCTCCCGTGCTCGTGGTCGCGCGGCGGTTCGCCGCGGCGTACCTGAGGTATCAAGTAGGCGAACTCGGATTGGCGGTGAGGCAGGCGATCGCGGGTACATGCACGCCGGCATTCGCCGCCCAGCTTCTCTCCCATCGACCCAGCCTCCCGCCGGGGACCCGCCCCGACCAGGTGCGCCAGAGACTCGTTGCGGTCGCCCCGCTCGAGCGTCTGCCCGGCGCCGCGGTGACGCTGGTCACGGTCCGCGCGGCCGGCCCGAGCCGAGCCGCGAGCGCCTTCGAGCTCCGCCTCGTCCGAGGTCCGAGCCGCCCGCGCGGTTGGCGTGTCGCCCGGATGACGGTCCTCTGAACCGTGTGGCGCTTCTGGGTCCTGCTCGGGTTCGTCGGGCTCGCGATGGCGCTCGTCGTGTTCTCGGCCATGGCGGGGTTCGCCCCGCCGGCGTGCACGTCTCCGTCCGGGCCGGTCGGCGGCGTGCCCGCGGGGCTCGTCCCGCTCTTCGAGGGTGCGGCGGGTCGCTACAACCTCGGTCCGGAAGGAGCGGCCATCCTCGCCGCCATCAACTATGAGGAATCGGACTTCGGCTCGTCGAGGCTTCCGGGCGTGCACTCGGGCGCCAACAGCGCCGGGGCCGCGGGTCCGATGCAGATCGGGATCGGCGGCGCGGCGGGCGACACGTGGGACGGGGTCAAAGTCAACGCGCCGGACGACCCGCCGGGCCAAGCGCCCAACGTCTACGACGAGGGCGACGCCGTTTACAGCGCCGCGCACTACCTCGCTGGGGAGGGGCTGACGGCCGACCCGTCGACCTGGCCGCGGGCGGTGTTCGGCTACAACCACGCCGACTGGTACGTCCAGGCCGTCCTCGCGCGCGCCCACGGCTATTACCAACGGGGGCTCTCCGCCCCGGCCCAAACCGGCGCGCCGCTCGCCGTCGGCTGGCCCGGGCAGCAGCAGTGCTCGGTTGAGCCCGGGACCTACGTCAATCCGTTCACTCAGGTGCCCGCCGGACACCTCGTCGCCGAGCGCATCGACATGGGCGTCGACTACGCGGACAAC
>JAXDGF010000075.1:0-2647 GCA_034665165.1 Solirubrobacteraceae bacterium
GAAGTAGTCGATCTGGGCCGGCGTGCGCCGCAGCCTCGCGATGTAGTCGCGCAGGCCTTCCCGCAGCCGCGCGGCATCCTCGGCCCGTCCCAGCCGTTCGGCTGCCACGACCACGGCGTACGTGGCCTCCGAGTACGGAACGGGGGCCATCGAGGAGAAGTCTCCCGCGCTCTCCGCCGCCCCGGCCCATGCGGCCCGCGCGGCAGGTCCGTCGCCCGCGGCGGCAAGTGCGTCGCCGAGATCGAGTAGCAGTGCAGCCCGGTTCGCCAGCGGGTGCGGCGCCTCGCTGAGGTTCTCGGGCGGCTCGAGGGCGGCCCGGGCCGCCGAGACGGCTTCCGCTGGCCTTCCCTCGGACAGGTTTCGCCGGGCCGCAGCCTGGTGAGCGCTGGCCCAGGCGGCTAGGGCGACACCTTCTCCGCCCTCCCAGGGATGGAACCGGTGCCGGACCAGCAGCGTGATCGCCTCATCCTCTCGTCCCGCCTGCGTCAGGAGCCGCGAGTAGGCCAGGGTCAGGTCGTCGCGGCGCAGCACATCAGCACGCCTGGCCTCGAGCGCGGCGAGGCGATCGGCCACCGGCACGCCACGACGGGACGCGAGCTGGTCGGCCTCGTACAGGAGCTTGGCGTCGCCTGGCGCGAGCGCGATGGCGCGCTCGTAGCAGCGGGCGGCGGACGACGAATCGTGCCGCTCGTTGTAAGCGATGAGCGCGAGGCTGCGCCAAACGGCCGGGTCGTCTCCCTTCGCCGCGGCGGAACGGCGCAGCGAAGCCTCGGCCTCCTGCGGGCGGCGGTGGAATAGCAGCCAGTGACCGAGCAGTGCCGCGGCTCGGGCGTCGCGGGGGTCGTGTTCCAGGGCGCGCTCGAGCAGGAGCGCATCGTCCAGTCCACGGGCGAAGCAGCGGGTGGCGTCCGTCCGGCGGGCGAGAGCGAGTTCGTCCTCGGCGGCGGGATCGCTCAGGTTGCGCAGCAGCTCGGCGCGCCGATAGTGGATCAGCGGAAGCGGGTTGCCCGCCCCGGTGACCGGGCGACGGCGCGCGGCGTCAGTCGCCGCTTCCAGCACGCGGAGCGCATCCCCGACCTCCCCGGTCACCCGGTACTCGTCCGCCACGTCCATGAGGCTGAGCGCGTCGGTCTCCAACGGGTCTGCGGCGAGGTCGCGCAGCCACGGATCGAGCGGGTCCGCGGCGACACGCTCGGCAACGACGGCCCGGGACTCGGCCGCACGACCCAGCCGGCGCAGCGCGATCGCCTCAAGTGCCGCGGCGGCTCCCGATGAGGCGGCGTGCTCCCGGGCTTGACGCGCGTGCGCGAGCGCTTCGCGCGCCTGGCCGGCGGCGAGGGCGAGCCGGGCCAGGGCGAGGTGCGCGGGGAGGCACCACGCCGCGTTCCACGCGCTCTTCGCGAAGAATTCTCCTGCCTCATCGGGACGAGCGGCCCGCGCGAGCACCACGCCCAAGAGGTAGTGCGCCTCGCCGTCCGATGGGTTCGGGTTTCGCCTCACCTGACGCGCGATGGCCGAGCGCAGCAGATGCTCGGCCTCGCTCAGCCGGCCATCGCGCAGTCGGCGCTCGGCCAGCGCGACGTTGACCCGGCTGTCGCCGGGATCGCGGCGCAGTGCCTCCTGCCAGTACGGCTCGGGGTCGCGGGTCGGATGCCGGTACTGCGCGAGGTGCACGCCGGCGAGGTACAGCTCGTCCTGCGCGACGATCTCGGCCGGCGCCAGCGCCGGCGTCGCCGGCTGGGGCCGGTGCGCGCCTGGGGACTTGGGGCGCGGGCGCCACGACACGAGCTCCTCGCCGGCCGCGGTCACGCGCAGGGTGAGATCCTCGGGCCGCCACGCGCCAGCAGGCCGCACCTCCTCGATGACCGGCGCCCCCGGCGCGAGGGCGAGGCGGCGCTGCCAGAGAACCCTGCCGCCGGAGGCCGAAAGAACGACATCCGCGTCGGCGTGCGGACGGGTGACCTCGGCCGCGAGGTGCACCACCGTGTGGCCGGCGCCCTGGTGGGGGGCGGCCACCTTGAGGGACACCGCGGCCTCCGTGGTCGCCTGCCGCACCGGGCCGGTGGCATGGATCGGGTACCAGAACTGGCTGAAGGCCCTGGTCTCGCCAGGCGCGAGGAAGGAGAAGTCGGGCTGGTTGTCGGTGTACACGCCGGCCATGAGCTCGATGTAAGGGCCGTCGGAATCAGTCAGGTTGCGCTCCCAGGCGGTGCCGAACGGTGAATCGCCCCAGGTCCACTGCTTCTTCCCGGGAGCGACGCGGCGGTCAGCGACATGGACGAATCCGAGGCGCGCGGCGTGATCGTACCCGCCGAAGAAGTCATCGGCGGAGCCGATGCACATATACGAGGTCGGGACGGGGATGTTCCGGTACCAGTCGAGGCGGTCGGCATCGGGATGCTCAGCGTCGGCCCTCGCCGGGTAGTCGATGCCGTAGTACACGTTGTCCGCGTGGGGGAAGCCCGTCACTGCTCGCTTCGCATGGTCGGCGACTACGTGCACATCGGTCGGGAAGAACGACTGGTAATCGTCATGCACGGCCACGGCGGCATTGGCCCACCACAGGAACGTCTGGGTGAGTTCCGTGCGGTTGGTCAGCCGGACGCGCAACTCCATGAGGCTCGAGCCCGGCCGCAACCGTATGCCG
>JAXDGF010000076.1:0-3910 GCA_034665165.1 Solirubrobacteraceae bacterium
GAATCGGTCGTTAGCGAGATCCGTGCGCGTCGGGCCAGCGCCGTGATCTCGTGGGTGAAGGGCTCGTGCTCGATCGCCGCTGCCCTATGCGCAGCCTCGCGGAGCGCGGTCTCCGCGCGGTCGCGGATTGAGTGTTCCAGCAGCGCTTCGGTCAGCCGCCAGCGGGCGTAGATGCTGCGGGTCGAATGACCGGCGGCGTCGGCGGCGGTAACCGCGGCGGACCATGCATCGTGATCAGAATCGCCGCCGGCGCGGCGGACCTCGGCCCGGCAGAGCGCGATGTCGGCTGATACCCGGGGCGGGGCGGCACCGAGCGGGAAGGCGCTCGTGAGCCTGCTCTCGAGACGGGCGAGCAGGGCCACTGCCTCGGTGCATGCGGCAGAGTCTTGGCGGCGCGCTCGCGCGGCGACGGCGAGCTCGGCGAGTGATCGTGCGCCGACGGCGTGGAGCTCGCTGGTGTGCTGGAGGCACTGGCGCTCCGGCCCGACTGCGAGCGCCGGGCGGACGATCGCCGCGGCTTGGAGCGGCTGCCCGCGCCAGAGTTCGAGCTCCGCCCTCGCCGCGGCGACCGGACCGGTCCACATCGGGTCGCCGATGCGCGCGGCCATCGCATCGGCTGCCGCGAGGTGCCGCTCGGCCGCGTCGAATTCACCCCGTACAACCTCGTAGCGCGCGCGGGCCTCGAGCACGTTGAAGGCGAAGAACGTCTGCTCGCCGAGCTCGAGCGCCGCGCTGGTCAGCTCGCCGGCCTCTGTCGTGCGCCCGAGCGCGAGCGCACACAACGCACCACGCCCCATCAGCACGAGGCCGTATGAGCGCTGAAGGCCGAGCTCTCGGGCGGCGGCGATGCCTTCGGAGGCAACGTCGCGCGCGTCCTCAAGCCAGCCGGCTTCGGCGAGGACCTCGCTGAGGTTCTCATACTGCGACAGGCCGCGTGCCCGGGACCCGGTCTCGCGGGCGATTCGCACGGCTGCCCGGAGACGCTCGATCCCACCGGGGTAGTCACCAAGGAACGCCAGGGCGCCGCCCAGGTAGTTGAGTGCCTGGGCCTCCTCGCTCGAAGCCCCGATCGTGCGCGCGATCTCGAGTGACTCCTCGAGCCGCTCCCGGGCTTCCTCGTTACGGCTGCGCATCACGAGCATCCGACCCTCGGCGCAGAGTGCGCGAGCGCGATCCGCCGACGGTTCGCGGCCGTCGAGCCGGGCCACTGCTCGGCGAGCAGCGTGGAGCGCGCCAGCGGAATCTCCCGCGCCCCACAGGTAACTGGCCAGGCGCTCCTCGACGCGGGCTGCGCGGGCATCGTCATGCTCGAGCTCCGGGTGCTCGAGCGCCGCGCGAGCGAGCGCCACCGCACGCGTTTCATTCCCGGCGAGCCACTCCGCATCGGCGGCCCGTGAGAGGAGCGTTGAGCGCGGCAGCCCTGCGACGCGCTCGGGCTCGGCCACCCGATCCCACAGCTCGAGCACCCGCTCGTACTGTCGGCGCGCCTCCTGGATGGCATACATCCGCTCGGCCTCCACGCCCGCGCGCACCGAGGCCGCCAGCGCCGCCTCGATCTCGCCCGCGGCAGTCCAGTGGTGCGCAATCTCGGCGGCGACTGCGGTCTGAGCTCCCGCGAGCGTCGGCTCGCGGGAGAGCTTCTCGGCGAGCGCGGCATGGATTGGGGTGCGCTGGCCGGCCACGAGATCGGCGTAAACCGCCTCCCGCACAAGCGCGTGCCGGAATGCGTAGCTCAGACCATCGCTGATCAGGACCTGCTGGGCGACCGCCTCGCGCAGCCCTCCGATCAACTCGCCGTGCTCCATCACGACGAGCGCACTGAGCAGCCGATGGTCGATCGGGCGGCCTGCGACCGACGCGATGCCAACGATCTTGCGAGCACGCCCCGAGAGGCGACGCAGGCGAACCAGGAGTGCGTCCCGCAATGAGTCGGGCAGCTCGTCCCCGTCGCCGGCGGCCAGCAACTCCTCGACGAAGAACGGGTTGCCTCCGGCGCGGTCGTGCAGGGCGAGGCTGAGCCCGGCGCTCGGAGGCGTGCCCGTGATGTCGAGGACCTGCGCGGCCACGTGCTCGGACGAGAGAGGATCGAGCTCGATCCGCTGGGCACGCCCACCGTGCTCGAGCTCAGCGAGACGCGCGCGCACCGGGTGCTCGGGCGAGAGCTCACCAGAGCGGAACGTGATGACCATGGCGAGCCGTTCCGAGCGCTGATTGCGAACGAGGAAGGCGATCAGGTCGAGGCTTGCGCCGTCGGCCCAGTGGACATCCTCGATCACGAGCGCGACGGGCCGCTCCTGGCCAAGGCGGCTCAGGACACCGAGCACAAGCTCGAACAGGCGGGTCTGCCCGACGGAGCCCTGGACGCTCGGGCCCGGGTCGCCGAGCTCGGGCAGCAGCCGCGCCAGCTCGCTGCGGGCCGCGCCGAAAAGCTTGGCCAGGTCGGGCTCGCTACGTCCTCGGACCACGGCGCGGAGGGCTCCGACGATCGGAGCGTACGGAAGCTCAGCCTCCGCCAGGTCGACACACTCACCGACGAGAACGAGTGCCCCGCTCTTTCGAACACGGCGAGCGAACTCGCCGACCAGACGGCTCTTTCCGATCCCCGCCTCACCAACGACGAGCGCCGCGCCTCCGTCCCCGTCGCCGGCTCGTCGCACCAGCTCCAGCAACAGCCCCAGTTCGTGATCCCGCCCGAGCAGCCGGCGGCTCGAGACCCGGTTCGCCATCGGCTCATTATCGACCCCGATCCGGCTTGCCCCGCCCGTGTCGGGCGGGGCATCGCCGGCCGTCTACGCCTTCGTGACCAGGTAGCGGAACGCCGAGCCGATCACGTACCCACCCGAAGGCTGACGGAACGGCTCGATCGCGGCCGCGACGGCGTCTCGAGTCGCCGCTTCCCCGGCGAAGCGGATCGCCTTGATCGCCGGACCGGCGGCGAGCATCCCGCTCAACGCCGCTTCGAGGTCAGGAAACGTCCACGGGCACGACACCTCCGCGGCATCCACCGGGCTGAGTCCTGCCTCGGTCGCCAGACCCTCGAGCGCGCCGGGAGCCGAGAGCGCGAACGGCCCGGGGGTGCCCGGCGGAGGCGGGGGCATCAGCGAGCCCAGGGCGGCGAGGTAGGCAGCCGCCTCGCACCGCTCCGGCACTGCCCACGTCGCGATCACGACAGGAGCCCCGGCGCGAGCCACACGCCGTGCCTGCTCGAGTGCGACCCGTGGGCTCGCCGCGTACTGAAACGAGTTAAAGCCGACGACCGCCTGAAAGGCATCATCGCCGTACGGCAGCGACTCCAGGTCACCCGCGGTGAACTCGCCATTCGGCACACGCTCGGCGGCGATCGCCAGCAGCGCAGGCGTGGCGTCGAGCCCGCTGACGACAGCGCCGCGCTGGGCGGCAAGCTGAGCCGCGAGGCCGGCGCCACAGCCGGCGTCCAGCAACTCGGTACCGTGGCCGATCGCAACCTGCTCGAGCACCGCTTCGTAAAGGGGCCGCATCTGCGCCTCCATCGCGCACCACTCGCGAGCGCGCGCACCCCACAGATCGCTCTGGACTCCGGCCGAACCGCCGGTAACAGACGACCCTGACATAACCGCCTCCTGATAGATCAATGAGGCTGCATGCTCGGGCACAAAGGCCATCCGCACATCGGGGATCCTGCCCATTCCGACCCCCCCAAACGTCAGCGATGGAAGTCCCCCGTGCACGGCAGCCAGAGCCGGTGGTCACGCAACCAGCCTGAGTTGGCGGTCGGCGATGCCGACTTCGGCGTGCTGGCCCCAATCAAGTTGGAGTCGGTCGGCTTCGATCCCGTCTCCGAATAGGACGCCGCCGTCGGACAGCTCGCTCGTGATCTCGAGGACGCTCTGGGCCTTTAGGTCGCCCTCCACGAGCGTGGTTGCGGTTGTCG
>JAXDGF010000077.1:0-26588 GCA_034665165.1 Solirubrobacteraceae bacterium
GACCGCCAGCGCGGCCACGGTCTTCAGCCGACGGCCGAGGCGCTCGAACCTGAGGATCTCCCATCCTTCTTCGCGCGCGATCCGGCCGAGCTCGTGGTCGGGGTTCACGGCGACGGCATGGCCGACCGCGCGCAGCATCGGCACGTCGGACTCGGAATCGGAGTAGGCGTAGGACGCTTCCAGATCGATGCCCTCCCGCGCCGCGAGCTGGCGGATGGCGATCGCCTTGCCCTCGCGGTAGGCGAACATGCCGCCCGCCCGTCCCGTGTAGACGCCGTCGCGTTCCTCGGCGATGCGAGAGCCGATCGCGCCGTCGAAGGCGAGCACGTGAGCGAGCATCTCGGCCAGCTCATGCGGAGCCGCGGTCACGATGAAGGTCCGTCGCCCCGCGTCCTGATGCTCGTGCGCGACGGCGAGCATCTTCGGGTATAGGCGCGGCAGGATTCCCGCCAGGACATCCGCGCCCAAGCGCTCGACCTCGCGGACACGCGTGCCCTCCAGGCTCGCCGAGATGCGGTCGCGCAGCGCCGTGGTGCCTTCGTCGGTCGAGCCGTGGAGACGGAAGCGGACATTGGCCCAAGCGTCGGCCGCCAGCTGGCGGCGGGTGAGCAGTCCGGCGCGGTAGGAGGCTCGTCCGAACTGGAAGGCCGAAGAGCCCTCCATCAGCGTCCGATCGAGGTCGAAGAAGGCGGCGCCTTCGGCGCTTAAGAGTTCGCCTGGCGGCGAACTCCCGGCGGCTGCGCCGGCGCCTAAGAGCTCGCCTGGCCGCGAGCTCCCGGGTTCCGACGGCTCAGCCGCCGTGCACCTCCAAGATCACCGCGTCGCCCTGACCGCCGCCGGAGCAGATCGCCGCGCACCCGAGGCCTCCGCCGCGGCGGCGAAGCTCGTATACGAGCGTGCCCAGGATCCGCGCCCCCGAGGCGCCGATCGGGTGTCCGAGGGCGACGGCGCCGCCGTTGACGTTGACCTTGTCCGCGTCGATGCCGAGCATGCGGATCGAGTTCAGGGTCACCGACGCAAAGGCCTCGTTGATCTCCCATAGGTCGATCTCGTCGGCGCTCAGGCCGAGCTTGTCGAGGAGCTTCCGGGCCGCGAGCGCGGGCGTGCGCGCCAGGTAGGCGAAATCGTCAGCCGACTGAGCGTGGCCGAGGATCGTGGCGAGCGCGGTCTTGCCGTTGCGCTGGGCCCACTCATCGCTGGAAAGCACGAGCGCGCCGCCGCCGTCGTTCACGCCGGGCGAATTGCCGGCCGTATGCGACCCGTCCTTGGTGAAGATCGGGGGGAGCTTGGCCAGCGATTCGAGACTTGCGTCCCGACGCGGAGCCTCGTCGACCTCGACGACCGTGTCGCCTTTCCTGCCCTTCACCGTCACGGGCACGATCTCCTCGGGGAGGCGGCCCGCGTCGGTGGCCTCGACCGCGAGCTGGTGCGAACGGAGCGCCCAGCGATCCATGTCGGGCCGCGTGAGCTCGAGCTCGGCCGCGACTTCGCTCGCCTCCTGGGCCATGTGCTTGCCCGAGAACGGGTTCGTGAGCCCGTCGTGGATCATCGCGTCGAGCATCTTGCCGTCGCCCATCCGATAGCCGAAGCGCGCCTGCGGGAGCAGGTAGGGCGCGCTCGACATCGACTCCATCCCACCGCCGACGCCGACGTCGAGATCGCCGGCGCGGATGGCGGTGTCGATCATCACGGTGGCGCGGAGGCCGGAGGCGCACACCTTGTTGATCGTCTCTGACGAAACCTCCTTGGGGATGCCGGCCTTGATCTGCGCCTGGCGCGAGGGGATCTGGCCCTGGCCGGCCTGGAGCACCTGGCCCATGACCACGTGCTGAACGTCGTCGGGCGCCACGGCGGCGCGCTCGAGCGCGGCCTTGATCGAAGTGCCGCCGAGCTCGGTCGCATCGAGCGAGGCGAGCCCACCACCAAGCTTGCCGATGGGGGTTCGAGCGGCCGAGAGAATGACGGTCTTGGGCATGTAGGGACTCCGGGATCGATTCGCGGTGGCTTGCCGCGCCAATGCTAGTAGGCGTCGGGCCGGCCTCCGCTCCCAGGCCCCGCGGCCTCGGCGGCGCTCTGGCGCTGCTAGGTTCCTGCGCGTGGAAGTCGAGGCGACGACGGACGGCCCGCTGGCGACCGACGCCGACACGATCGCCGTCGGCATCTTCGAGGGCGACCGCATCGCCCACGACACCCCCGACGGAGCGCTCCAGGCGCTGCTCGACGCAGGCGAGGCCCGGCCCGCGTTCAAGCGGCTCGCGGTGACCCATGCCGAGGGGCGGCGGTGGATTGTCGTCGGCCTCGGCGCGCGCACAGATTTCGACGCCGAGCGCGCACGGATCGCGGCCGGGGTTACCCACGGGCGCGCCCGCGAGCTCGGCGTGAAGACCCTGTGCTGGGAGGTACCCCACCACGTCGCCGACCCGATCGTGGCCGGCCTCGTCGAAGGGACGCTCCTCCACGCCTACCGGTTTCAACGCTACAAGGCTCCCGACAGCGACAACGGCCCGGGAGCCCGAATTCTGCTCGTCAGCTCGCACCACGACGTCGCCGACGCCGTCGACACGGCGGCTGTGTTGACGGCAGCCCAGAACCGCGCCCGCGACCTCGCCAACACGCCGGCCAACGACCTCCCGCCCGAAGCGCTGGCGGCGCGAGCGCGCGAGCTCGCCGACGAGGGCCACGGAGTCAGCGTGACGGTTTTGGACGAGACCGAGATCCGGGAAGCCGGCATGGGCGCCTTCTCGGCCGTGGCCCAGGGATCGGGACACGGCGCCCGGCTCATCGCCCTGCGCTACCGCGGTCCCGGCGCCCAGGGACCGCTCGTGGCCCTGGTCGGCAAGGCGATCACCTTCGACTCGGGCGGCCTGTCGCTGAAGCCGGCCGCCCATATGCAGGACATGAAGTTCGACATGTGCGGCGGCGGCGCCGTGATCGAGTCGATCGGCGCCCTAGCCTCGCTCGGCGCGCCCGTCGACCTCCTCGGCGTCGTCGGCTCGACCGAGAACCTGCCGGGCCCGGGCGCGGTCAAGCCCGGCGACATCGTCACCGCGCTCGACGGCACGACGATCGAGGTCAACAACACCGACGCCGAGGGTCGCCTCGTGCTCGCCGACTGCATCACCTACGCGATCCGGGAGGGGGCGGAGCGGATCGTCGACATCGCAACCCTGACGGGCGGCGTCGTGGTCGCGCTGGGATCGGTCCATTCGGGCCTGATGTCCAACGACGACGCCCTCGCCGCCGTCGTCGCCGAGTCGGGGCGGTTGACAGGCGAGCGGGTCTGGCGCCTGCCACTCGACCCCCTCTACGCCGAGACGATCAAGGGCCGCTACGCACAGCTGACCAATGTCACCGAACGGCGCGAGGCGACCTCGATCACGGCGGCTGAGTTCCTGCACCATTTCGCCGGCGACGTGCCCTGGGCTCATCTCGACATCGCGGGCACCGCCTATGGCGGCCGGCGGCCCTACTTCGACAAGGGCGCGACGGGGGTCGGCGTGCGCCTGCTGGCGGCGGCCGCCCAGGCTCTGGCCGACTGACGGCGTTCCGCTGATGGAGTTCGATCTCGACCAGGATCACCGCCTCCTGCGCGAGACGGTGCGCGAGTTCGCCGAGCAGGAGGTCGCACCCGTCGCCGAGGAGCTTGATCGGACCAAGCGGTTCCCGTACGAGATCGTGCGCCGGCTCGGCGAGCTCGATCTCATGGGCATCCCCTTCCCGGAGGAGTACGGCGGCGGGGGCGGCGACTCGCTCGCGTACGCCATCGTCGTCGAGGAGCTGGCGCGGGTGGACTCGTCGGTTGCGATCACGTTGTGTGCCCATACCTCGCTCGGCACCCAGCCCATATACCTGTTCGGATCCGAGGCCCAGAAGCACGAATGGCTCCCGCCCCTGTGCCGGGGCGAACAGCTCGGGGCCTTCGGCCTGACCGAGCCCGAGGCCGGGTCGGATGCGGGCAACACCAAGACGCGCGCCGAGCTCGAGGACGGCGAGTGGCTCATCAACGGCGCCAAGCAGTTCATCACCAACGCTGGGACCGACATCTCGGGGCTGGTCGTCATTACGGCGGTGACGGGCGGGGCGGGCGGCGCGGGCGGGGCGGGCGGGGCGGGCGGCGCGCGCGAGATCTCGAATATCGTCGTGGCCAACGGCACGCCCGGTTACGAGCAGGGCGAGCCGTACCGGAAGATGGGCTGGAACGCCTCCGACACCCGCCCGCTCTCGTTTACCGACTGCCGCGTGCCGGAAGAGAATCTCCTCGGCCCGCGCGGCGGGGGCCTGCGCCAGTTCTTCCACGTCCTCGACATCGGCCGTATCGGCGTCGCCGCCATGGGCGTCGGCCTCGCCCAGGGCGCCTTCGGGCAGGCGCTCACATACGCGAAGGAGCGGCGGGCGTTCGGGTCGCCGATCTCGAAGTTCCAGTCGATCCAGGCCAAGCTCGCGGATCTCTCGGTCGAGATCGAGGCCACCCGCCTCCTCGTCCACAAGGCCGCCTGGCTCAAGGACGCCGGCCGCAACTTCACCCTCGTCGCGGCCCAGGCCAAGCTCAAGAGCGGCCGCCTCGCCGTGCATGCCGCCGACGAGGCCGTCCAGATCCACGGCGGCTACGGCTACATCGAGGAGTACCCGGTGTGCCGCTTCTACCGCGACGCCAAGGTTCTCACCATCGGCGAAGGGACCGATGAAGTGCAGGAGATGGTGATCGCCCGCGCGCTGGGCGCTTAGCGGCGGGCGGCGGAGCGGCGGCCCTCGGAGCGGCGGCCCTCGGAGCGCCTAGCGACTCTCGAGGATCTTCGTCGCCGCTGTCGCCGGATCGATCTCGCGCTCGACGACCTGGTCGAGCAGACGCTGGACGGCGGGATCGTCCTGCAGCGACGCTTCGAGCTCGCGGCGGAGCCGGAAGGAGGCGATGGCGAGGACCTCGTTCATGAGGTTGCGGCGGCGACGCTCGTGCAGGGTGCCTTCGGCCTCGATGAAGGCCCGGTGCTCGGAGAGCTTCTCGAGTAGCTCCTCGACCCCCTCGCCCCTGAGCGATTCGGTGCGCACGACCGGGACCTGCCACCCCTCGTGCGGTCCGAGCGCGAGCACGCCCCGGATCTCGCGGATCATGGTGTCGGTCATCGGGTGATCGGCCTTGTTGACGACGATGACGTCGGGGATCTCCATGACGCCGGCCTTGAGGGCCTGGATCGAATCTCCCGATCCCGGCATGAGGACGAGCACCACCGTGTCGGCGTGGTCGATGATGTCGACCTCGGCCTGGCCCACGCCCACCGTCTCGAGCAGGACGACGTCGCGACCGGAGGCGTCCATGAGCAGCGCCGTCTGGAGTGCTGCCTCGCTCAGACCTCCGAGCGCGCCACGGTTGGCCATCGAGCGGATGAACACGCCCGGGTCGAGGAAGTGGTCACTGAGCCTGATCCTGTCCCCGAGCAGCGCGCCCTGGGTGTACGGAGAAGATGGGTCGATCGAGAGCACGGCCACGGTCCGCTCGCGCTCACGCTCGAGCTTGGTCAGCGCCCCCAGGAGCGTCGACTTGCCCACGCCCGGGGGACCGGTGAACCCGATGACGGAGGCGCGGCCAGTGTGCGGATACACCTCCTGCACGAGCGCCCAGCCCTCAGGATCGTCGTCCTCGACAAGCGAGATGCCGCGCGCCAGAGCGCGTTTGTCACCGGCGAGCAGGCGTTCCGCGAGGGAGCTTTCGGTCGTGGCCATGGGGTGGGCAATGATGTCATCGCGGCGGCGAGCCCGCCCAACCGCTGGTGTACGGCGGTTCCGCGAGGGGGCGTGCTGCCTTTTCATCGTCAGGACGATCAAAACGCAGCACGGGGTGATTCGCCGGCGCCGTCCGAGCCGACGCGATTAGGATCTCGGTCCCGGGTCGGTGTCCCGCCCCGCGTGATTACGATCCTCGCCGTGGAACCCGTCACCCAGCCGACCGTCACCGAGCCGACCGTCACCAAGCCGACCGGATCGCAGCCGACCGGAACCCAGCCGACGGTGACCCAGCCGACCCGGCCCGCGACCACGGCACCGGCGCCTCCGCTCGTGCGCATGCCGCCGCCCCCGCTACGCGGCGGTCCGCGGACGTTTCTCGACTTCGCCCGTGCCCACAACATGATCAGGCCCGGCTACGCCGTCCTGATCGCGCGCTGGGCCTGGCTCAAGCTGCGCTGGCGCGGCCGCCTGCGCACCGACGGGCTGTGCTTCGTGTGCCCGGGAGTGAAGTTCGAGATCGGCGAGAACGCGACCGTCACCCTCGGGCGCTGGTCCTGGCTCGGCCACGGCACCAAGGTGCGCGTGCACGAGGGAGCGGTCACGATCGGCGCCAAGAGTGTGCTCGGCCAGGAGTGCACGATCTCGGCCTACCGCAACATCTCGATCGGCCGCGAGTGCATCATCGCCGACAAGGTGATGATGATCGACTTCGACCACGGCATGGTCGAAGTCGAGCGCCCGATCCGCGAACAGGGGATCTACAAGCGCGAGGTCCACATCGGCCACAACACCTGGATCGGCTATGGCGCCTGCATCCTGCGCGGCGTCACCGTCGGCGACAACTCCGTCATCGGCACGAGCGCGGTCGTCACCAGCGACGTCCCGGACAATGCGATCGTCGGCGGGATCCCGGCACGCATCATCCGTATGCGCGACGCCCCCAAGACGTTCCGCTGGGCCTGACCCCTCGAGCGCTCGGCTACAGCCAGCCACCGGCCAGGAGATCGGTGGCGAGGTTGCGGAGCGCGGGATCGAGGGCGCTCGCTTCGCCCTCCGCGCTCGCGAGCGCCAGCGCGAGCGCGTCCGCGTGTCCCTGCATCCGCTCGCGGGGATAATCGCCGGCAAGCTCTCGAGTGGCGAGGAAGGCCCAATCGCTCGCCTGGAGCGCGAGAAGCTCGCGCACGGCACGCTGGGGGGCGCGGCCGCCGGCGCGGATCACCGCGAGCTCGGCCGTCCGCGCCTGCCACGCGAGGTCGGCCACCGCCGGCCCGCTCCAGGTGCTCAGATCGCCGCCGTGTCCCCACGTGGTCTCGGGCAGGCTCGGCGGCGCCGGCACGGGCTCATGGCGCCCCACCGCGTCGTCGAGCGTGGTCAGCGCCAAGCCCTGGCGCGTCGACTCGTCGAGCACCGCCTCGAGCCATGCCACGCCCTCGTACCACCAGTGTCCGAGCAACTCGGTGTCGAGCGCGCATACGCACACCCCGCCGTGCTGAACCCGGGACCGCACGCGCGCGACGAAGTCAGCCGCATGCTCGCGCGCGAGCGAGCGCGCCGCCTCGTGGTCATACGGTTCGCCGTCGTTCCCCCACACGCGATGGCGGTACTGGGTGTAGCCGTGGTAGTTGCGGTATGTACCCGCCGCCGGATATCCGCCCTCGCCCCAAACGAGGGCGATGATTGCCCGATCGATCGGCCACAGGACGGGGCCCTCGTCGGTCACCAGCGGTCGCAGGTGCTCGGGCGCGCCGAGGCCGAAGACGCCGGTCAACTCGACGCACGTCGCGTGCACGCCGAAGTCCTCCAGCAGCCCGTCAAGCCAAGGTGCGTGCGCGCACTCGGGAAGCCAGAAGCCACCGTCCCAGTGGCCGAACCGGCGCCGATGGGACGCGATACCGGTCTCGATCTGAAGGGCGACAGCGGCGTCGGTCACGAGCAGCGGCAAGATCGGATGAGTTGCCGCCGAGGTCCAGCTCGCGTGCGGCGAGAGGGCGCCGAGGAGGTCTCCACCCATGGCCTCGAGCCGGTCGGCGGCTGCCGCGTACTCGGCGGCCGAGCGCTCGAGCTCACCGGCAAGGCATTCCTCCCCGGCGGCCCGGAACGCCTCGGTATCGAGACGGTGCGACTCGGGCCGGACGTCACGAAGAAAGCGCAGGCACCGCTCCATCGCCCCCGGTGCCTCGAGCTGATCACACAGCACCGGGGTCAGCGAGAGCGTGACCGGGGCCTTGCCGAGCACGTCGAGGAGCGGTACGTACGAGGTGGCGATCGCCTCCCAGAGCCACTCCTCGCCGAACGGCCAGGTGCCGAAGCCCTCGACATACGGCATGTGGGTATGGAGGACGAGCGCGAGCTCGCCCTGTCCGATCCGCCCCCTCACCCCCGACAAACCGCCAGAAAATCCAACGCCTTGTCCAACTGTCCAGCCCGCACCGCGAAGTCGCTCGACGCCAGCGCCGGCGTGAACCAGTCGTAGAACGTCCCGGTCAGGCCGAGCCGCGCGTGGAGCCGATCCCAACCGAGGCGCAGGGCGATCTCGTGGGCGCGGAGACGGCGCGCGTGGAATACGCCCAGCAGCTCCACCTCCGCAAACACGCCCCGGCACAGCGCCAAGAACTCGGCCGCGCGGTACTCGCGCAGGTGCCAGGGGTTCTCTGACTTGACGGCGCCCGGCGGCGCGAGGGTCAGGACGTTGGGCGTCGAGACGTAGGCGGTTCCACCGGGGACCAAAAGCGACGCCAGGTGCGCGAGCACGGCGGCCGGATCCTGGACGTGCTCGATCGTTTGCAGGAACACAACGGCATCGCAGCACCCTTCCTCCCCGTAGGTCTCGACGAGCGCCCGCTCGAAGGTGAGGTTCTCGCGGACGTAGCGCAGGCGCGCGTGCTCGTAGGTCTCGGGGTTGGCGTCGACCCCGACTACGCTGGCGGCCGAGCGCGACAGGACCTCGGAACCGTAGCCCTCGCCGCACGCGAGATCGACGACGCGGAGCCCTGCCACGCGGGCGCCGATCCATTCGTAGACCGCGAGGTGGCGCCGGAACCAGTAGTTCTCGGCCGGCACGTCCGGGAGGGTGCGCTCCCCCGTGAGCTCGAGCGGGGGCACCTCGGGCGGGAGGCCGCGCTGGACGTAGGCGTCTGCTGACACGGCCCAAGAGGTTAGGGCCCCGTCAGACGCGAACCCTTATTGTCCGTCTGGCCATGGAAGCGCTGCGGACGGCCGACGAGATCCGAGACGTCAACACTCGCTATCACGACGTAGCCGCCGCCGGCTACGACGCCAAGTGGGGTATCGACTTCGGCGACGTCGGCCAGGGCCAGGTGCTCGGGAAGATCCGCAAGCTGCTCGGTGATGAGCTGCGCGGCCGCTACCCCCGGGGACTCGAGATCGGCGCCGGCACCGGTTACTTCAGCCTCAACCTACTTCAGGCCGGCGTCCTCGAGGAGGCGACGTGCACGGACATCTCGCCTGGAATGGTCGCCACGCTCGCGGCCAACGCCAGGCGCCTGGGGCTCAACGTCAGGGCCGCCCGCGCCGACGCCGAATCGTTGCCTTTCGGCGACGAGAGCTTTGACCTCGTGTTCGGACACGCGGTGCTGCACCATCTGCCCGACCTGCCGCGGGCCTTCACCGAGCTGCACCGGGTGCTGCGCCCCGGGGGACAGATCGTGTTCGCCGGCGAGCCGTCGCGGATCGGCGACCGGCTGGCGCGAGTGCCCAAGCGAGGGGCGAGCCTGCTCGCTCCGGCCTGGCGCGCGGTGCTGAAGCTGTCCCCGGCAGCGACCGTCGGCAGCGACAAGAAGGAGGCGGAGGATCACGCGCTCGAGGACTGCGTCGACATCCACGCCTTCGCGCCCGGGGACCTGTCACAGCTCGCCCGCCGCTCCGGCTTCACAACCGTCCAGGTGCGCGGCGAAGAGCTGCTTGCCAACTGGTTCGGTTGGCTCAACCGCGGGCTCGAAGGCACCGCCAAGGCGGCAGACATCCCCTACGCGTGGACGAGCTACGCCTATCACGGATACCTCTTCCTCCAGCGCGTCGACGAGCGCCTGCTCGAGCCCTACCTCCCGCCGGCGATCTTCTACAACCTTCTCCTCACCGCCCGCAAGCCCGCGTAATGCCGACCCCTCACACCGTCCGGGTCGGGCGGCGACGGATACCCTGCGTCTGTGCCAGAACACCTGGTTCGCGACTTTCCGCTGTTCCCCCTGGCCCTGGTGGCGCTACCGGGAGAGCTGATCCCGCTCCACATCTTCGAGGAGCGCTACAAGACGATGATGAACGAGTGCCTCCAGAACGAGGGCGAGTTCGGCATCCTCTGGCTCTCCGACGACGGCCTGCGCGAGAACGGGTGCGCGTGTGAGATCGACCGGGTGCTGGAGCGGCTCGACGACGGGCGGATGAACCTCCTCACGCGCGGCACGAGACCCTTCCGCGTCCTCGAGCGCCAAGAGCACCTCGCCTATCCGGCCGGCACGATCGAGTTCCTCGCCGACCGCGACGAGGTGGTGGACGAGGCGCTGCTGAGCCAGGCGCAGGAGGTGTACGCCGATCTCGTCAAGCGCGCCACCGACCGCGACGCGGACACGGAGGAGCTCGTGACGATGGGCGCGTACGCGATGGCGGCGACCGTCGACTTCGGGCTCGACGCCAAGCAGGGCCTTCTCGACCTGCGTTCCGAGAACGCCCGGCTGCGGCTCGTGACCAGGCTCTTCCGCGCGGCCCTGAAGCGACTGGACTTCGTCGACCGCGCCCAGGCCCGCGCGCGCTCGAACGGCAAGGTTCGCTTCAACTAAGGGCCCGCTGGCCTCGCACTGAGCTCACCCGCGACCCGTTTCTGGATCGACGCCACCGCCCGGAACGCCTCCTTCAGGTACGTGCGCGTGAGCGGGCTGAGTGTCGCCGGATCGACGTAGTCGTCGGGCTCCTGGCCGGCGCGGAGCTGCTCGACCTGGTGCTCGAGGCGCAGGCCCGTGACGAGGTCGAAGGCGTCCTGGAGCGTCCGGGCGTCGGCCGGAGGCAGGATGTCGGCCGACGCCGCCGCGCGCAGGCGCTCGGCCGTCGACGCGCTCGTCACGCCGGCCGCCATGCCCGCCCAGCGCGCGAGGTCGACGATGGGGATGACGCCGCCGTGCTTGAGGTCGAGCCGGCCCCGGTGCTCGCCCGTGTGCTCGACGACGAGCCCGCGGAAGAACCCTGTGGGCGGGCGGTAGGAGAGGGCGAAGCGGGCGAGGAGGCGCAAGAGGGCGGGGTTGCTGGGGGCGAGGCGGAAGGTGTCGGCGACTGGGGTGCCGGTGTGCACTCCCCATACCGGGCGGCTGTCGACGAGGACGGAGACGAGGATGAGCGCCTTCTCCTGAGTCGGGTCGGAGATCCAGCTCCGCGCCGCGCTCTGCCAGGACGCGAGCGAGCGCACGAAGATCGGGTTCGAGGCCGAGGCGCCGTGGGCGTCGGCGCGAAAGCCGCACTCCCCCAGCCCCGCTACGACCTGGGTCGCGAGCTCGTGCAAGCGCCCACCGGCGTCGGGCGCATCGCCGAACCACACGATCGCGCTGTCGACATCGGCGCTCGGGATCGCCTCGCGTCGGGCCTGACTCCCGAGCGCGAGCCAGGCGAAGGGTGCAGTCGGCTCGCCCGTCGCCGCGATCGCGAGCTCGAGCAGGCGGCGGGTCACGGCGTCGGCGACGACGGCGTAGACGGCCATGATGTTCGCCGTGGCGACGCGAGCGTCGTGCATGGCGATGATGGTGGGACGGAGGTCGCCGGCGGCGCTCGCGAGCTCAGCAACGGTTCGCGCCCGCGCGATCCGCTGGCGCAGGAAGAATGACGACCGCGTCTCGACCACGACGAGATCGAGGTCCTCGACGACGCCGACGATCAACGAGCTCGCGGAGACGACGGGAAAATGGCGACAGCCGCGGTCGAGCATGTCGAGCAGGACCTCGCCGCCGAGCTGGTCGGGCCGGCACGTGTAGGCGGGCGCCGACATCACCGCCGACACCGGCGTCTCGCCGGGCAGTCCGGCGGCAACGACACGCGTGCGCAGGTCGCGGTCGGTGACGATCCCCAGCGTCCCGTCGCCAAGCTCGACAACGACGGCCGAGCACGACGCCGCCGCCATCCTCTGGGCTGCCTCCGCGATCGGCGTGTCGGGACCGCAGACGACCGGCGCTCCCCGGATCAGCGACGCGACCGGCTGGTGCGCAGGATCACGCGGCGACTCAGCCCCGCCAGCGAGGCCGTCCGCGGTCTCGAGCAGGGAGCGCGCCACGAAGCGCAGGCCCGCGGGGGCGGCCAGGAGCTCGCGCGCCACGTCGGCGCCGATCCGGTAGCAGACGGTGTCCTCAACCGCGCGCGCCTCGAATCCGGTCGGGAGCCCGGACAGCATCGAGGCGTGGCCGAAGAGCTCGCCCTCACCGAGGAGGTCGAGGACGCGACCGTGGAGGATGAGCTCGACCGCGCCGCTGCGCACGACGCGCAGGTGCTCGACGGGCTCCGCCCCGCGGGAGAAGATCGTCGTGCCCGCCGCAAACTGCTCCACCTCGACCGCCTCCGCCACGCGCTCGACCACCTCCTGATCGAGGGCGTCAAAGGGTGGATGCGCCCGCAGGAAGCGGGCGACCTCCGTCGGCGGCGCCGCGGGTGCCGGAGTCAACCGCCCGCTGGTTGCGCCATCTGCGGCGCGCCCTGCGCCGCGTCTTCGGTGAGCATGTCCGCGCACTTCTCGCCGATCATCATCGTCGTGATGCACGGGTTGATCGCCGGGAGGAAGGGAAGGATCGAGCCGTCGGCGATGCGCAGGCCCGCGACGCCGCGCACGCGCAGTCGGGGATCCACGACCGCGAGCCGATCCGAGTCCGGGCCCATGTGGGCGCTGCAGGCGGGATGGTAGACCGTGTTGTGGGTCTTGTGCATGTAGTCGATGAGCTCGTCGTCGGTCTGGGCGTCGGGGCCGGGGGCGAGCTCGGCTCCGGCCCACTCGGCCATCGGGGGCTGGGCGACGATCTTGCGCGCCAGACGCATGCCATACGCCATCACGCGCTCGTCGTGGCCGTCGGGATCGGTGAAGTAGCGCGGGTCGACGCGGGCGCGATCCCGGAAGTCGCGCGTACGTAGGCGCACGGTCCCGCGCGAGCGGCCGCGACAGACGTTCGGAGTCAGGCAGAACCCGTTCTCCGTGGTCGGGTAACCCCAGCGGGCGGTGTTCATGTCGAACGGCACCGACCCGTAGTGCATCATCAGATCAGGCCGGTCGAGTCCCTCCTCGGAGGCGGAGAAGAGCCCGATCTCCCACCACTGGGTTGAGGTGCGGATCATCGGCTGCTTGGCGTCCCACTGGATGATGCCCTCGACGTGGTCGTCGAGGTTCTCGCCCACCCCGCGTGAGTCGACGAGCGTCTCGATCCCCATCTCCCGGAGGTGCCCACCGGGACCGATACCCGAGAGCATGAGCAGCTTCGGGGTGTCAATCGCCCCGGCGCTGAGGATGACCTCACGGCGAGCGCGGGCCGAGGCGTGGGTGAGGATGTCGGGCGTCAGGTACTCGACCGCGACCGCGCGCCCGTCCTCGAGCGCGACGCGGCTGACCCAGCAATGGGTGCGGATCTCGAGGTTCGGACGCGCGCCGATGATCGGATGGAGATACGCGTGCGACGACGACATCCGCGTGTTGTCGGCCCCGGAGTTGATCTGGAACCACCCCGCGCCGGTCCTCACGGTGTGACCCTCGTTGAACAGGCTCGTAGGTAGGCCGGCCTGGGCGGCGGCCGCGAGCAGGGCGACGCCGCACGGGTCCTCGGGCGGGACGGTGCGGATGTTCACGGGCCCGTCGCGACCGTGGTGGTCGCCAGGTCCGTCGTTGGTCTCGAGCCGCGTGATCAAAGGCCAGCACTCGGCCGCGCTCCAGCCCTCGCAGCCGCTCGCCGCCCACTCGTCGAGATCCTCCTTGGGAGTCCAGAAGGCGATGCACGAGTTGTGGGACGAGCAGCCGCCGAGGACCTTGGCGCGCGCGTGGCGGAGAAAGCTGTTGCCCTTCTCCTGGGGCTCGACCAGGTAGTCCCAGTCGTAGCCCGAGTCGAGCAGGAACATCCAGTCCTCGAGGCGCAGGATGGCGGCGTCCTCGACGTCCGAGGGCCCGGCCTCGAGCAGGAGCACGCTGACGGCCGGATCCTCCGACAGGCGAGCGGCGACGACGCAGCCGGCGGTCCCCCCGCCGGCGATCACGTAGTCGAACTCGCCCCCGTCGATCACGGCGCCACTTCGCCGAGCGCGGGCTCCCCGATCCTCGGCGTCTCGGCGCGGTGCTCGGCCAGGACCTGCGAGCCCTTCTTGCGCTGGACGAGGAAGTAATAGAGCGCGCCGATGACGAAGGACGCGCCGATGAACTCGTAGGCGCCGAAGCGGAAATACCACTTCGTCCCGTACACGGCCGCACGCGGCCACGCGATCTCAAAGGCGATCACGGTCCCGTAGACGACGGCGAAGACGTTGACGAGGAGCCCCCAGCGTCCCAGGTTGAAATAGGGCCCATGCTCGGGACGCGGCCATTCGCCGCGCAGCCGCTTGAAGAGCATCGAGCCCGTGACCGCCAGGTAAGGCAGGTAGAACATGATGATCGCCACCGAGGTGAGCGTGGCGAACGCGGACTGGTTGGCGATGTTGACGGCCAGGAGTACGAGCGAGAGGAAGCCCACGAGCAGAGCCGGGACGATCGGCACCTTGGCCCGTCCCGACACCCGGGCGACGCTCGAGCCGAACGGGAGGCGTCCGTCGCGGGCCATCGAGAACAGCATCCGGATGCACGCCGTGCACACGGCCAGCGTGCACACGGTGATGGCAACGGCCGAGGCGACGAGGAAGATATTTCCGGTCGTGCTGCCGAGCGCCTGCTTGACGATGTACGGCAGTCCGTTAGACGCGATCTTCGGGTCGTGGATGTTCCTGACCGACATGAGCGCGAAGAGGATCAGCAGGGCGCCGATGGTGGCCGCGGTGGCCAGCGCACGGAGGATGGCCGGGGGGGCATTGCGCCGGGGATCGTTCGTCTCCTCGGCCAGCGTCCCTGCCGTGTCGAATCCATACATCACGTAGGCGCTCATGATCCCGCCGATGAGGAAGGCGCCGAAGTAGCCCCACGAGTGCCCGGCGCCAGTTCCGAGCGTGTTGGTGAGAACACCCGGACCACGGTGGAAGTGGAAGATGAGGAGGATTACAAGGATCGTCGACCCGATGAGCTCGACGATCACACCGAAGTTGTTGATCCGGGCCATGACCCTGACGCCGAGCATGTTGATGATGGTCGCGAAGACGACGAGGATGGCGCCGAGGATGAGCGCGTTCTTGGCTCCGTTGGGCGTTAGGAAGGTGCCGGCGTCGGCCGCGCTGCCTACGAACTGCAGCTTGCTCCAGACCGGCGGGAGCACAACTTGCCACGCCACCGCCACCGCGGCCACGGTGACGATCGACCCGATGATGAGGATCCACCCCGTCATCCACGAGACGAAGTCGGTGCCGATGCGCTTGGACCACTGGTACACGGAGCCCGCGAGCGGGAACTGCCCCGCGAGCTCGGCGAAGCACAGCGCCACCGCCATCTGACCGGCGAAGACGATCAACCATGACCACCACACGGCCGGCCCGGCGTTGAGGAAGCCGAATCCGAAGAGCTCGAAGACCCCGGTGAGGATCGAGATGTAGCTGAACCCCGCCGCGAAGGAGGAGAAGCTCCCGAGGGAACGGTCAAGCTCCTGCTTGTAGCCGAATCCGGCGAGCTCGCCGCTGTCGGTGGAGCCTACGGTTGACATCTGAGGACCTCCCCAGGTCGTGCCCCGGTCTCGGGCGGAGTGTCGATCGACGGTCGTGGGCCACGGCCGGTTCCGCGTCGTCTTGTCGTGGGAATCGTTGACCGAGGCCTGATCAGCCTGTTATATATCAGTTGTTTTACTGTGTCAACGCGCAACCGGCGGGAAGAGGATGGCGACAGGCACCACTCAACAGATGTTCCTCGCCGGCGAATGGCAGGACGCCACCACCGGCGAGACGTTTGACGCCACCAGCCCCGCCACCGGCGAGCTCATCGGGACGGTCCCCAACGGCGATCGCGCCGACGCGCAAAGAGCGATCGACGCCGCCCGAGGCGCCTCCGAGCGCTGGGCGCGAACGGGAGCCTTCGAGCGCGCGGCCAAGATGACCGCGGTGGCCGAGATCATCGAGTCCCGGCGCGACGAGCTCGCCCACACCCTCACCCTCGACCAGGGAAAGCCCCTCCGCGCTGAGGCGTTCGACGAGGTGGACGAGCTCGTCGAGTACTGGCGGATGGCGGCCGAGGACGGCAAGCGGCTCGGCGGCGAGCTCCCCAACTCGTTCTCACCCGGCAAGCGCATCATGCTCGTGCGCCGTCCCCGCGGCGTCGTCGGCGTGATCAGTCCCTGGAACTGGCCTTACACGATGCCCGCCGAGCTCATCGCGCCCGCGCTCGCGTGCGGGAACGCGGTGGTGTGGACGCCGGCGCCGTCGACGGCCGTGTGCGCCGTCGCCCTCGCCGAGTGCATCGCCGAGGCCGATCTGCCCCCCGGCGTCTTCAACCTCGTGACCGGCCCCGGTCCCGTCGTCGGCGACGAGATCGCACGCAACCCCGGCACCGACGGCGTCGCCTTCATCGGCTCGACGGCCACGGGCCGGCTCGTGGCCCAGGCGGCGGCCGGCAAGGCAGCCCTCCTCGAGATGGGCGGAAACGGCCCCCTCGTCGTCATGGACGACGCCGACCTCGAGGCCGCCGTCGACGCAACCCTGACCGCGTGCTACCTGTGCGCCGGCCAGAGCTGCACCGCCGGTGAGCGGATCCTCGTGCACCGCGCCGTCCAGGACGAGTTCGTCGAGCTCCTGGCGCGGCGCGTGACCGAGCGCATTCTGCTCGGTGACCCCTTCGCCGACACGAGCACGATGGGTCCGGTCAACAACGAGCCCGTTGCCCTCAAGATGGACGAACACGTCGGCGACGCCGTCGCCCGGGGCGCGAGCGTGGTCAGCGGGGGCGCCCGCGCCACCGGCTTCCCCACCGATCTCTACTGGCAGCCCACCGTCCTCACCGACGTCCCCGCCGACGCGCGCATCGCGGTCGAGGAGACGTTCGGGCCCGTCGCCCCGATCGTGACGATCGATTCCCTCGCCCAGGCGATCTCGCTCACGAACGCCTCGCCCTACGGACTGCTGGCCGCCATCTTCACCGCCGATCTGGGCAACGGGCTCGAGTTCGCCGACCACGTCCGCACCGGCTGGGTCAACATCAACGAGTCGACCAACTACTGGGAGGCCCACCTTCCCTTCGGCGGCCGCGCCGGCACCGACAGCGGCATCGGCCGCGTCGGGGGCGCCAACGTCATGCACTCCTTCACCGAGCTCCAGACCGTGGTCCTCACCCGCGGCGGTGGGCGCGGATGAGCGCTGAGGCGAGCGCCCGCCCCGACCCCGATCCCACGGCCGAGCGCGCCGCCCACGTCCTCGCCGCCGTGCTCGAGCGCTCGCCGCGCACGGTGACCGAGCTCGCGGAGGTGGTTGGACTCCCCGCCGTCGACGTCGCTCCCCTGGTCGCGGGTTTGCAGTCTCACGACCTCGTCGCGTGGGACGCCGAAGGGGTGCGTCCGGGCACGGCGGCGCTCCGCTTCGCCCGCTCGGGCGTCGGTCGCGAGGACCTCGTCGAGCTTGCCCAGCCGAGCATGCGCCGGCTCGCAACCGAGAGCGGCGAGACCGCCAACCTGATCCTCCCCCGCCCGGCCGGGACCGAGGCGATCGCGCAGATCGACGGGCGCCACCTGCTCGGCGCCACGAACTGGATCGGCCGCGAGCTCGGCCTCCACTCCACGGCCGCGGGCAAGGTCTTCCTCGCCTTCGGCGCCGTCGAGCTCCCCGCCGGCGAGCTCGAAGCCCTGACCCCGGCGACGGTGACCGACCGTGAGCGGCTGCGGCGCGAGCTCGAGGCGGTCAGGGACCAGGGCTACGCGACCATCGTCGACGAGCTCGAGCCTGGCCTCTCGGCCGTGGCCGCGCCCGTGCGCGACCGCGGCGGCGCCGTCATCGCCGCGCTCACCGCCTCGGGCGCCTCGCTGCGGCTCGCCCCCCAGCGCCTGCGCCTCCTCGGGCGCGTGTGCCTAGAGCAGGCGCACGCGCTCTCGACGCGGCTCGGACACGACGCGCCGCTCGACGAGTACCTGGCGACCAAGAGCCAGGGTCACGCGAACACAACCGTGCCCTTGCCGTAGACGAGGACGCGGTCCTCGAGGTGCCACTGGACCGCCCGGGCGAGGACGGTGCGCTCGATGTCGCGTCCGATCTGAGCGAGGGCGTCGGAGCTGGCGCGATGGGTGATGCGGGCCGTGTCCTGCTCGATGATCGGTCCCGCGTCGAGCTCCTCGTTGACGTAGTGGGCCGTCGCCCCGATCAGCTTCACGCCGCGCTCGCGCGCCTGGACATACGGGTCCTTGCCGGCGAACGCGGGGAGGAAGGAGTGATGGATATTGATGATCGGGGTGCCGACGCGGGCGAGGAACTCGGGACTGAGGATCTGCATGTAGCGGGCGAGCACGATGAGGTCATATTCGCTGCCCAGGACCTCAAGCAGCCGGTCCTCGGCGGCCGCCTTGGCGCCGCGCTCGACGGGGATGTGCACGTAGCGCACGCCGAACATGGCGACGTCGGCGTGAAGGTCCTCGTGGTTTGAGACCACGAGCGGGATGTCGCAGTCGAGCTCGCCGCGGCGCCAGCGCCAGAGCAGGTCGAGCAGGCAATGGTCCGGCCGCGACACCATCAGGGCCACGCGCTTGGGCTCGCCGGAGTGGGCGATGCTGAAGTCCATACCGAAGCGCTCGGCGACCGTGACGAACCGCTCCGGCAGCGCCTGCAGCACGGAGCCGTCGATCGAGAACTCGAGGCGCATGAAGAACTGCCCGCCCTCGGGGTCGCTCGAGTACTGGTCGGACTGGATGATGTTGGCTCCGAGATCGCTCAGGCAGCCGGATACGGCGGCCACGATGTGCCCGCGGTCGGCGCACGAGATCAGGAGCCGGGCGATCGGGACTCTGCGCCTCAGATCACCGCGCGGATCTCGCGCTCGAAGGTGGCGATGTGGTCGGCGAGGATGTCACGGGCACGGTCGGCCTCACCTGCGGCGATGGCGCGCAGGAGATCGTCGTGCTCGTGGACACGGGCGAACAGGTGCGGCAGCCGATCGAGGACGAGATGCCAGATCCGGATCGAGAGGTTGAAGTAGCGCCCGAGCGTCTGTTCGAGGAATGGGTTGGCCGCGCAGCGGTAGATGAAGCGGTGGACCTGCGCGTCGAGGGTCATCAGCGCCTCGAGGTCGTCGCTCCCCTCGCTGTGGCCGAGCTCCACAAGGAGCTCGGCGAGCTCAGCGCGCTGTGCCTCCGTGATCCGCTGCGCCGCACGTTCTGCGGCGTGGCCCTCGAGCACGCCGCGGACGTCGGAGATGTGCGCGAGGTCGGTGATGTTGATCTCCGAAGCGAACGTTCCCCGGCGCGGAAACACGGTCACGAGGTTCTCGAGCGAGAGGCGCTTGATCGCCTCTCGCACCGGGGTTCGCCCCATCTCGAGCTCCTGCCCGATCACGTCCTCGTCGATGGGGGCCCCGGGGGGGATCCGGAGCATGACGATCCGGTCACGGAGCGCCTCGTAGGCCCGGTCGGCGAGGAGCTCACCCGCCGGGCGGACGGCGGTCGCCAGCGCTCCGGTCTCGAGCCGCCGGCGACCGCTGGTTCCTCCACGCGGGGCGGGCGGCGTCTTCATCGGCGAACGCGAGTTCGATGTCTCACGCATCCTGCTGATATATGAGTCATCGATTAGTGAGTCTAACAACGGGCGACCCCTCCGCCAAGGCCCGCGCGGCCCTGCTGGTAGCGTTCGCGACGCCTCAGGATGTGGACCGTGGGAGTGGCCGTTGAGTAGCGAGCGATTTCAGTCAGCGGCTGGTGGTGTGGTCCCCGAGCTGGGTCGCCCCGCCTCACCACGACGATCGGGATCGGATCTCCTCGCCGGGGCTTGGCGCCGGCTGTTGGCTCTCTCTCGCGTCATCGTCGGACTCGCGCTCGTCGCCGGCGGCGTCGTGTGGGCGATAGCGCGAGGGATCTCGCTCTACGGCCTGGGCCCGTCGGGTTTCTACGACGACATCGCCCAGCCGCCGTTGCTGCTCGTGCTCATCGGCGTCTGGCTTCTGTTCAGGAGCCGCCGCCGGTGATCCTCACACAGCTTCAGGTCGCGCGCGCCCACTGGCTCCTGGGCGCCCTCTTCCTCGGGCTGATCCTCGAGGAGTATCTGCCCCGGGCCACGCGCGACGGCCGTGCGGCGCGACCGCGCTCCCTCCTCGTGCCCTGGGCGCTGATGCTCGGAGGAGTCGGCGCCTGGGCCACGACCGTGTTCGCCGACGTCGTCCACGACATGCTCATCCACTTCCTGTGGGGGGACATCCTCTTCCTCGCGGGCGCGCTCGAGCTCGCGCGCCGGCGTGGCGTGTACGAGCGGCCGTGGCTCGACGCGGTGCTGCCGATCGCATTTATCGGCTGCGGAGTCCTGTTCATCGTCCACGAGCAGATCGATCCGGGCGGCCCCGCTGCCCACTGGCACGTCGCGATGGGGTCCCTGCTCATCGCCGCGGGGATCCTTGAGCTCGTGCGCGTGACCCGCCGCCGGGCCGCGCTGATCCCGCTCGCGGTGTTGCCCCTGACTGGGTTCGCGCTCGCACTCATCGCGATTCCGGTGGCAGCGGCGTCATGAGGGGGCGAGCGCTCCTGGTCGCCGGGTTGGCCGTCCTGCTCTTGAGCTTCCCCGCATCCGCCGGTGCCCACGCCGTGCTCGTCTCGAGCGCCCCGCGGTGGGGAGGGGCCCTGAGCGGGGCGCCGCGGTCGCTCAGGCTCGAGTACAGCGAGGACGTCGTCGGGCGCTACGCGCGTGTCACCGTAGTCACGGCTGACGGCCGGAACCTCGCCCGCCGCGCGCGCGCAGCGGGGCCGGTGGTGGTCGTCGCGCTCCGGCCCGGGCCGAAGGGCAGCTACACCGTGCACTGGCAGATGGTTGCCAGCGACGACGGCCACGTCACCGAGGGCGCCTTCAGCTACGGGGTCGGGGTCAAACCGTTACCGCCCGGGCCGGTGCCAGGGGTGGGCGTCCCCGTCGCGCCCGAGCTCCTGGCGTGGCTCGAATTCCTGGGCGTGGCCCTGGCCGGTGGCATGCTCGTCTTCCGGGCGCTGGTGTGGGCGCCCGCCGCGTGGGTCCTCGGCGAAGCGGGACCACGTGACACCCCGGTGGCGATCTGGGCCGCGGTGGCCGGCGCGGTCCTCGCGCTGCACGCGGGGATGCTTGCCTTTCTCGTGGGCGCCTATCCCATCGTGGGCGCCGGCGGACTGGCGAATTTCGCCGACGCCCAGATCGTCCCCATCCGCATCGGCACGCACCTTGGCCAGGCCTTCGCGGTGATGACCTTCGCCTGGCTCCTCGTGTTGGCGCTCCTCGTCAGCGCTTGGGTCACGCCGCGCATACGGGAGGAGCTGCTGGCGAGCGCGGGAGCGCTCTCCCTCGCTCTCGCCCTCGGCATCAGTTGGGCCAGCCACCCCGCCTCACGTGGGACGCTCGCGCTCGCCGCCGACTACGTGCATCTCCTCGCCGCCGCGCTCTGGGTTGGCGGCCTCCTCGGTCTCCTCATTCTCGCGGGGGTCATGCGCCCCCTGTCCCGCACGGCCCGTGACGCGGTCTTCCGCGCCTCCCTGCTGCGCTTCTCGCGGGTGGCGATGCCGACCGTCGTCGTGCTCGCGCTCGCGGGCGCGTACCTCGCGCTGCGCGAGCTCCCCGGGCCCTCGGCGCTCTTCACCAGCGGCTGGGGCATCACGCTGCTGCTCAAGAGCCTCGTCGCCCTCGGTGCCGTTACCCTCGGCGGCTACCACCACCGCTTCGTCGTCCCGCGGCTCGCGGCAGGCGCACGGGTCGCGACCATTCGCCGCACGCTGTCGGTCGAGGCGTCCCTCCTCCTGCTCGCACTAGCGCTCGCGGCCGTCCTCGGCCAGAGCGCCCCGCCCGGCTGAGCGTCTCGGCGCACCACGACGGCGCGTCGTAGATTCTTTGCGCACGCCGGGAAGGAACTCGTCGCACCGACGTCCTCATAACTACTGGCCGTAGTAGATCGGCCGCAAACAGTTATGACAGGAAGGACGCATCATGCACACGAAGGATGATTCATCGGCCGCCGCCGTTGCAGGTCCCGCCTCGACGGACACCGACGTCGAGGGCGCGTGGCGACGCGTTGTCGCCCGGCGCTCGTTTCTCAAGAGCATCGGCATCGCCGGCGCGGCCGCGCTACCCACGAGCGCGCTGCTCACAAATGCGGCGCGGGCACAGACGGGCGCCATCACCCAGGGTGACGTGGCCATCCTCCAGTTCCTCGCGGCGGTCGAGTTGATCGAGAGCGATCTGTGGGTGCAGTACAACGAGCTCGGGGGCGCCGCGGGCGGGAATCCGGCCTACATGGCCGCCCTGTCAAACCTCGACGGTGACATGCCTCAGTACATCTCGGATAACACCGACGATGAGCTCAGCCACGCCGCCTTCCTCAACGCGTACCTGCGTTCGAAGGGCGCCCGGCAGGTCAACCTTGACCGCTTCCGGAACCTTCCCAGCAGCCGGGCCACCGGAGCAAATCAGATCGGGCGATTGACGAACCTCCAGTCCCTGAACGTCGACACGAGCTGGTACGTGCGCTATCGCAGCGGGCTCAACCCCGACTTCGGTGCGACCTTCCCACAGGCAGTGGTGATCGACAACGAGCCGGCCATCCCGCTGAACGACACCGAGACCCCGCCCACGCTGCCGGCCCCGGTGCCCCCGCAGGGCGACAAGGAGACGCGGATGCAGGCCATCGCCAACACGGCCGGCTTTCACTTCGCCTACATCGAGCAGGGCGGCTCCAGCCTCTACAGCGTCATGGCTCTCAAGGCGACGAGCCTCGAGGTGCTGCGGATCATCGTCTCCATCGGCGGCGTGGAGACCAACCACTTCTCGCTCTGGCACGACAAGGCCGGCAACGCCGTCGCGCAACCGCTGGCCGGCGTCGTCGACCCCAAGACGGGTGTGACCTTCCCCGACCTCAACGCGAAGGGCGGCGAGCTGAACCAGACCAACCTGATCCTCCCCGAACCGTGTGAATTCATCGACAAGAATCTCCCCGCCTGCTCCGTCGTGCGCCCCACACTCGATGCATTCGGAGGCGCCGTGGCGACGATCGAGAGCTTCATCGCCGACAAGCTCTTCGAGGGTCAGTCGGCGGGGTTCTTCTCGACCGTCCTGGGCCTCGCCGCGGCCGCCGACGCGGCCCAGCGCGCGTAGAGGAGACGACCATGTTCACCAGCATCCTTCAGCCCACCCACCTCGTCATCGTGCTGGTCGTCGCACTCCTCTTCCTCGGTCCCAAGCGCATCCCCGAGGCCGGCCGCGCCCTCGGACAGGGCCTGCGTGAGTTCCGGGGCTCGATCACCGGTCGAGAGGACGAGCACCACCAGCTCTCGAACCCGGAGCCGGGCGTCGAGAACAAGACCGAGCTCGCCTCGGAGAAGTAGCACCATCCCGTGCTCACGAAGCGCGGCCGGATTCGCGCTTGCCTTGTTCGTTCAGATGCGGGTACGGTAGCGGTCGATGCGTTCAATCATGCACGCTCGCCGGATCGAGTCCAGCTTCGTCGTCGTGTTCGTGCTTGCGGGGTTTATCAGCGCCTGCGGCGCGACGCGGGCGAGGCCGGCGACGCGAGCGACGCGCGTGGGTGTGATCTGCGAGCCGGCCACGACGTCACCGGGTGAGTCGATCCGCTGCTCCGCGAATGTGTCCAACTCCGGAGCCCGGGGTGGGACCTTCCCGACGGGAACCGTCGAGTTCTCAGTCGCGCCGACCGGCTCGTTTGCATCCAGGAGGTGCGTGCTTCAGCCCGGCACGACCTTCTCGACGTGTGGGGTGCCGTTCACCTCGGGCGCCGGCCGCCAGACGGTGACCGCCAGCTACGCCGGCGACAAGTCCGACAAGAAGAGCGTAGGCGAGACGACGGTCGCGGTGCTCCGCCCGACGCGCGCGGCGGTCGCGTGTCCACCCGCGCGGACCTCAGCGAGCCGCGAGATCACGTGTACGGCAACGGTCGACGACACGGGCAGCGGCACCGCGACCGCTCCGACGGGATCGGTCACCTTTGCGGCCGTCCCGGCGGGAACGTTCGCGGCGTCCGGGGTGTGCACCCTCTCGCCGGCAGGCTCGCATGCTCGCTGCAAGCTCTCCTACAGATCGCTGGCGGGGCGCCAGACGGTTTCTGTCAGCTACGCGGGCGACGCGGTCCACGCGGTGAGTTCCGCCAGCACCACAATCGCGGGGCGCTACGCGACCCGCGTCGGCGTGAGCTGCGCTCCGTCGCCTGTCCCCGCCGGTCACACGACGAGCTGCGAAGCGATTGTGGCGGACGTCGGTGCTGGCACCGCCCCGACGGGCTCTGTGTCATTCAGGGCAACGCCGAGCGGATCGTTCGCGTCGAGTGGCACGTGCGCATTGACCTCCTCGGGGAAGCGGCGCAGCTGCAAGCTCGACTACACGCCAACCGGCGGGGAGCAGACCGTGACGGCGACCTACCGCGGAGACACGGGTCACGAGCCGAGCCATGGGGTCACGAAAGTCTCGACGCCGCGCTCGACGGCGGTGACCGTGACGTGCACTCCGGCGCGCGTCTCTGCCGAGCAACCGATCGCGTGCACCGCCGTCGTCCGCAACACTGGTGCGGGCAAGGCGTTCAAGCCGACGGGCCGTGTTTCGTTCTCGGCCCTCCCGGCTGGGTCGTTCGTGCACGGTCACAGTTGCACCCTTGCATCAGCGGCGTGCAAGGTCACGTACACGCCGCTCGCAGGTCGCCAGACGATCACGGCCACCTACGCCGGCGATCGCGGCCACGACCAGAGCCACAGCGCCGTAACCGTCACCTACAAGGTCCCGACCAGCTCCAGCGTGAAGTGCGTGCTCCAGCACACCTCCACGATCAGCTACGTGTGCACAGCCACAGTTACGAACACCGCTGCGGCGGTGTCTGCGCCGACTGGCACCGTCACCTTCTCGAGCGATACGCACGGATCCTTCCGCCCCGGCAAGACCTGCACACTTAAGACCGCCGGCGCGTCGTCGAACTGCACGGTGACGTACCTGCCCACCCCGGGCAGTCAGACCGTCTCGGCCACCTACGGCGGCGACTCCGCTCACGGGCCGTCGGTGAGCCGGCCGACGCCCGCGTTCTGATCCAAACCCGCTTCATCGGGCTGAAGGATGCTGGTGAGCATGAACGCGACGCGTAGTCCGCTGACCGGACGAGGCTTCTCAGGCGCGGCGTGTCGACGCGAGCCGCGCCCACTGTATCGTCCGTGCTGCATGGTCACCGAGCGGCCGGCGGAGGTGTTGCACGGCCGGCGCACCGAGCGCGAGGCGCTGGATCGCATGCTCGCGGCGGTGCGCGGCGGGCAGGGCCGGGTGCTGGTGGTGACCGGCGAGGCGGGGGTAGGCAAGACGGCGCTGTTGGAGTCCGCGATCCGCTCCGCGTCGGGGTTCCGGGTCATGCGCGCGGTCGGTATCGAGTCCGAGATGGAGCTCGCGTTCGCCGCCCTGCAGCAGTTGTGCGCGCCGATGCTGGATCGGCTGGACCGGCTTCCTGCCCCCCAGCAGGACGCGCTCGGGACGGCGTTCGGGCTGCGCGCAGGGGAAGCACCGGATCGGTTCTTGGTCGGGCTGGCGGTGCTGAGCCTGTTGTCGGAGGTGGGCGAGGAGCAGCCGCTCGTGTGTGTGGTTGATGACGCGCAGTGGCTTGATCGGGCCTCGGCGCAGGCGCTCGTGTTCGTGGCGCGGCGGCTGTTGGCGGAGTCCGTCGCGCTCGTGCTGGTGACGCGCGACCCAGGTGATGAGCTCGAGGGATTGCCGAAGCTAGCAGTCGAGGGTCTGCGCAATGGTGATGCGCGGGCTTTGTTGGGCTCGGTGTTGCGGGTGCCGTTGGATGAGCGGGTGCGGGAGCGGATCGTGGCGGAGACGCGCGGCAATCCGCTGGCGTTGTTGGAGTTGCCGCAGGGGTTGACGCCTGCGGAGCTGGCGGGCGGGTTCGGTTTCTTGGACGCGCCGGGCCTTTCGGGGCGGATCGAGGACAGCTTTCGCAGGCGGCTTGAAGGTCTTCCGGTCGATACCCAGCGGCTGCTGCTGGTCGCGGCGGCGGATCCCGTGGGCGACCCGGTGCTCGTGTGGCGGGCCGCCGACCGGCTCGGGATCGGGGTCCAAGCGGCGGCCGAGACCGACGGGTTGCTCGCGATCGGCGCGAGCGTGACGTTTCGTCACCCGTTGGTCCGCTCGGCGGTGTATCGGGCGGCGTCGCCGGAGCAAAGGCAGGCTGTGCATCGTGTGCTGGCGGACGCAACCGATCCCGACGTCGATCCCGATCGCCGTGCTTGGCATCTGGCTCAAGCGACGCCGGGTCTCGACGAGGACGTCGCCTCCGAGCTCGAGCGCTCCGCGGGCCGCGCGCAGGCGCGCGGAGGGTTGGCCGCGGCGGCCGCGTTCCTCGAGCGGGCCGCAGCGCTGACGCCCGAGCCCTCGCACAGGGCGAGGCGAGCGCTCGCCGCGGCCCGGGCCAAGCACCTAGCCGGCGCGTTCGACGCGGCACTGCGACTGGTCGCCATCGCCGAGTCCGGACCGCTCGACGAGCTCCACTGCGCCCAGGTCGACCTGCTGCGGGCTCAGGTCGCGTTCGCTGTAGACCGCGGCAGCGACGCTCCACCGTTGTTGCTCAAGGCCGCCAAGCAGCTCGAACCACTCGACCA
>JAXDGF010000078.1:0-10693 GCA_034665165.1 Solirubrobacteraceae bacterium
CGCTTTCAGTTCACCGACGGGTCCGGCGGCATCCGGGCCAGCAGGGCGTAGCTGCCGCCCTTGCGGGTGAGCACCGCTTCCCACAGCTCCTCAGGGTCGGTGGCGAAGGCGTCCTCGCTGCGGGCGCTCTCGACGATCCAGTCGCCGCGCTCGATCTCGTTGTCGAGCTGCCCGGGTCCCCAGCCCGCGTGGCCGACGAAGGCCCGGGCGCGCCGGACGCCGGCTGCGATCTCGTCGGGCGAGGAACCGGCGCCGATGACGCCGATGTCGTCGAAGGCGACGAGGGCGGCGTCGCTCGGATCTTCGAACTCGGCGACGACGATGACGGAGCTGGGCTGGACCGGTCCGCCGACGAACACCGACTCGTCGGGGTCCACGAGCTGCTCGAGCTGGGCGACGGCGTCGATCACGGTGGTCTCGGAGGGGCGGTTGAGCACTACGCCGAGCGCGCCCTCCTCGTTGTGCTCGACGATGAGGACCACGGTGCGCCAGAAGTTCGGATCGAGGAGCGCGGGTCCGGCGATCAGCAGTTGTCCGCGGGCTGAGTCCATCAGCTATGAGGATCTTTGCACTGTGCCCGGCTGGGCGCCGCGAAAACGCCTAGTGACCGACCACTTAGCCGCAGCCTAGCTTCAGCGAGCGGGAGGCGGTGGCGAGCTTCGGCGTCAGGTTGTAGACCTCATTGCGGGCCGGGATCTGGACCTGGGGCTGGGGGCCGAAGCCATAGATGCCCATGGTCATGCTGAACTGAAGCTTCGTACCCTCGACGCACTCGCGGAAGGCGACGCGGATCCGGCGCACGCGATTCTGGGTGTCGACCCAAACGTCGACCGGCATGGTGTGCGTGCCCATCGCCGCTTCGAGCGAGGAGACGGTCTTGGCCGCGACGTGGTACTGCTGGGCGTAGCGGTCAAGACTGACGGCGGCGCGGTATTGGGTGGTGCTCACCCCGTGGATCGCCAGTGTCCCCACGCGCGCCGGGCTGGCGCCGACGGTTCGCAGGTAGTCGAGGAACTGGGCCGGGTTGACGGTGCTCGGCAGCGAGGTGACGCCCATCGCCCCAAGGGCCTTGCTCATGTCGACGTAGATCCACGCCTTTCCGCCGGTTCGCCGCGCGGCTCCGGCGATCGACGCCGAGCGCATCCAGAAGCTCAGCGAGGAGAAGAGCATCGGGGCGTGGATGTGCTGACCGTCGATGTTCTCATCGACCGTCATCGTGCCGCGGTTGGCGGTCGCGTCGATGCTCCCCCTCATCGTGGCCGTCACCGGCGACGCGGCGCCCGCGACGGTCATCACCGCCGACATCTTGTAGCCCTGGGTGCCCAGCGTGGCGGTCGCCGCCCGGGCCACCGGATCGACGGCCCGGCTCGCTCCGCAGCCGCTGAGCGCCGCCGCTGCGCCCAGGAGCGCGCACAGCGGTGGCACGAACCTCCATCTCACGGCGCGGATGCTAGCGCCCACACTGGCCTCGCGGCGCTGCTGCGTCCCGGGCCCGGCGGCGATCACTACCGGCTCCGGCCGGCGGCGCCGATGGTCTCGAGGATCCACTCCGGGGTTCGCGCGTCGGGAGGGAGACCGCCGACCTTCGGTGCGATCGCCTCGGCGAGCGTCTGCGCCACGCGTGTGCGGGCCACGCTCGTGAGGCCGGCACGCCGCGCGAGGAAGTCCCTGACGGCCGCCAGCTCCGCCGCGCTCACGCCGGTCAGGTCGAGCTGCGGTGCCCCGGTGGCGTAGGTAGGGGCCGGTTCCATGCCCGGTACTTCCCATGCCGAACCGCCGGGCTCGCGGATGACGATGGTGTCGGCGGCGAGGTCACCGAAGCGCTGATTGCGTTTGGTGACGATGATCGCGATCGCGCCCCCGAGGAAGAGCGTGAGCGGAAGGTCCACGATGCGCAGCAGATTGCGGACGGCGCTGGGGGCGAGCGTGACCGGCTCCCCGCCGGACCTCACGACGCGCAGGGCGTTCCACCGTTTCCCCGGCGTCCGGCCCGCGGCCCACACCTCGAAGGCCACGTCGTACACGAACAGGGCCGCGAACACCCCGATGGCGAACACGACCACCGCGATCGTAGGGTCGCCGATGACGACGAGCACGACTCCGAGGGCGGCGAGGACGACGCCGCGGAGCAGACCGTCGACGAGCGCCGCCGCGAAGCGGGAGCCGAGGCCGGCGAGCACGTAGTCGATCTGGACCCCTTCCGGCGTGGGTATGACGATCCGGTCCTCATACTCCATGCCGTGAACGTAGAGGCTTTCGTGCGCGAGCGCCAGGCTTCGTGGTCCGAGCTCGACGAGCTCGTGCGCCGCGCGCACGGCCGACCCGAGCGGCTGGGACCCGACGGCGTGCACCGGCTCGGGACGCTCTACCGGGGGGCGGCCGCCGACCTGGCCCGGGCCCGGCGCTCGTTCCCGGGAGAGCAGCTCGCCGGCCGGCTCGAGCAGCTCGTGGCCCGTGCGCGCTCGACCGTCTATGCGCTCGAGCCGCGCCGCGGATCCGCGTGGTCGTATCTGAGCGGGGGCTACTGGCGCGGGGTGCGCGAGCGGCGCCGGGCCGTCCTTCTCGCATGGGTACTGCTCCTCGCCCCGGCCGCGCTGGCGACGGCCTGGGCCGTTCACGACCCGGGGGCCGCGGCGGGACTGGTGCCGGCGTCCCTCTCGGGCGGCGGCGGCCCGCACCACGCCGTCGGCCTCGGCGCTTCGCAGGCGGCGGCCCTCGCGGTCTCGATCTTCACCAACAACATCTCCGTTACCTTCCTCGCCTTCGGCGGCGGGCTCATCCTGGGGCTCGGCTCGGCCTTCGTGCTGATCTACAACGGCGCCCTGCTCGGCGCGGTCGCCGGGATCGCCGGCAGCGGCGGTCACGCCGCCCGCGTCATCGAGCTCGTCGTGCCCCACGGCCTGCTCGAGCTCTCGTGCATCGCGGTGTCGGCCGCGGCCGGCATGCGCATGGGCTGGGCCGTCGTCGAGCCTGGTCCCCTCACCCGCAAGCAGGCGCTCGCGGCCGAAGCGCCGCGCGCCGTGCTCCTCGTCCTGTCCACGGCGCCGTGGCTCGTGGTGGCCGGGTTGGTCGAGGGCTTCGTGACGCCACACCAGCTCCCGCTGGCTGCCGCCATCGCCGTCGCGGTGGGGATCGCGGCGCCGTACTGGGCGCTCGTCGCGACCCGCGGCCGGGGTACGGTCGCCCGACCGTCAGAGCCGTAGCCGGGCTTTGGCCGCCAGGTAGGCGTGCACGCACGCGGCCGCGAGCCGCTCCGGGGGCGCCTCGACGACCTGAGCGCCGCCGCGGGCGATGAGCGCCGCCGCCCGCGCCCGGGCGTCGATGAGATCGAGCGCGGCGGCGGCGGCGTAGACGTCGGTCGCCGTCTTCGGTGGCGTGCGCAGGAAGCCGTCGAGATCGGGATCGCTGGCGCTCGCCACGACGAGCGCGTGGCGGCGTGAGAGGATGGGCACAGCCTCGATCAGGGCTCCCGCCGCGGATTCGTCGAAGAGGTCGGTGAGCACCATCACGAGCGCCCGCTTGCCTCCGGCGACCAGGCGGAAGGCGCGCAGATAATCGCTGTCGAGCGGGCGCGGCTGGAGGTCGAAAAGAGCCAGGACGATCGCCGCGCCCCCGCCGCGGCGCGGCCGCAACTGCCCCCTGACCTCGGCGTCGAAGGCGATCGCACCGCAGTGGTCGGAGAGCTCGTCAGCGGCGAGGGCGACGGCGGCAAGCGCGTCGAGGGTGGCATCGAGCCGGGTCCGGCCGGGGCCCAGCGGCGCGGCCATGAGCCTGCCCGCGTCGACGAGGAAGACGATCTCGCGGGCCTGCTCGAGCCGGTACTGGTTCGTCATCGGCCGCCCGGTGCGCTGCGTCGCGCGCCAGTTGACATGCCTGACGTCGTCGTCGGGCTGCCACTCGCGTACGGACTCGAAGTCGGTCCCCAGCCCGATCGGCCCGCGAACGCGGCGGCTCGAGCCGGTGGTGCGACCCTCGCGGGCGGCCAGGGCGAGCCGGCGGGCGGTGACCAGATCCGGATACACGTGCACCTCGGCGCCGGTGCCGGGCCGGTGGTACCAGGCCCCGAGCCCGAGACGGCCGGCGAGACGCACGCCCGGTGCCGGGAGCTCGAGGCGGCCGCGACGGCGCGCCACGAGCTCGGCGCGGAGCTCGCGACCGCCGCCGCTCGGCTCGAGTGAGAGCCCTGGCGGGGTGGGCTGGCGCACTTGCACCCGGCCGGCGTTCGCCGCCGCGGTCCGCACCTCGACCGTGACGGGCACCGCGCGCGAGAGAACACGGGGCAGTGACCGGGTGACGGTCGGCTCGGCGCGCACCGAGAGGGCGTCGACGACGGTGGCCCCGGCGAGCGCCAGCGCCGCCAGTGCGACGATGCCCACGGGCAGCACCAGCGCCGACAGCGCCAGCGCGCCGAGGAGCAGCGCCGAGCGCGAGGTCGGGCTCACCGCGGAACGGGAACGGAGGCGAGCGCGCTGGCGATCGCCTGGCCGGGCCCGAAGCGCTCGAGCTCGGCTTCGGGCGTCAATACGAGCCGGTGAGCGAGGACAGGCACGGCCATGGCGGCGACGTCGTCCGGGGTCACGAACGCCCGTCCGGCGAGCTGCGCGGCCGCCTTGGCGGCGCCCAGCAGGTGCACGGCCGCGCGCGGGCTGGCGCCGAGCGCGACGCTGGGGAGCGCGCGCGTCGCGCGCGTCACGGCCACCACGTAGTTCTCGACCTCGTCCGAAACCGTCGTCGCGTCGACCGCGGCCCGCGCGTCGGCGATGGCCGCGCCGTCGAGCACGGGAGTGACCACGTCGAGCGACGGTGAGGCAACACCCGCGCGGGCGAGACGGAGGATCGCGCCTTCTTCGGCGGCGCTCGGATAGGACACGTCGACGCGGACGAGGAAGCGGTCGAGCTGCGCCTCCGGGAGCGGATAGGTGCCCTCGTACTCGACGGGGTTCTGGGTGGCGACGACGATGAACGGGTCGGGCAGCGGGTGCGAGACGCCGTCCGCCGATACCTGGCGCTCCTGCATTGCTTCCAGGAGTGCCGACTGCGTCTTCGGCGGCGTGCGGTTGATCTCGTCGGCGAGGAGGACGTTGGTGAACACGGGACCGGGCCGGAACTCGAGCTCGCCGCCCCGGAGGGCGACCGTCCCGGTGAGATCTGAGGGGAGCATGTCCGGGGTGAACTGGACGCGGCGGAAGCTGCCGCCGATCGTTCGCGCGAACGCTTCCGCGAGGAGGCTCTTGGCGACGCCGGGCACGCCCTCGAGGAGGACGTGGCCGCCGAGCACGAGGGCCGCGAGCAGGTGATCGATCGAGTCCTCCTGGCCGACCACGACCTGACCGACCTCGCGCCCCACGCGCTCGCGGAGCTCTTTCACCGTGACTCCAGCTTGGCCAGGGCGCGTCCGACGACGATCACGCCGTCATCGTCGCGCGGTACGTCCAGGGCGGCGACCGAGCGCGCCTCGGGCTCGCCCAGTCCGAGCTGCTCCGCCCCGGCGAGAACCTCCTGGGGGGTTGCCTGGTCGGTCAACCCGGCGCGCGCGATGACGATCTCGCGCGCGCGGTCGTGTACCGGTGCGGCCGCCGCGGCCGGCTGCCCCGTCCGCTTGAGCGCGAGGGCGAGCGCCTCGACGTGGGCTCTGCGCGGGGGCTGAGGCGTGTCCGGCGCCGGATCGGGGTCGCCGAGGCGGCGAAAGCGGGCCGCGATGGCCACGGCGGCGGCGAGGAGCAATCCGATCAGCGCCCACTTCCAGCGCTTGGGCAGCGCCGCGAGCCCCGTGGCGACGCCGTACCCGTGCACGCTCTCGGCGAAGCTGACGCGACGCCCGGGGGGCCCGGCCAGGGCGACCGCGAGGGCGGCGTTGTCGCCCCGCGCCAGGTAGAAGTCCTGGAGCGGCGAGGCGTCGGCGAGCATCAGGAGCTTGCCCGCACCGACCGAGGCGATATCGAGCAGCGCGTTGCCGCCGGCGCCGACGGCCGGCAGGGCGCTCCCGGGAGCGGTGAAGCTGCCGAAGCCGGCGCTCCGCACCCGCCCGGCGCCGGCGGTGTAGGGCGTGCTCGTGAGCGGGTAGGAGGTCGTGGGGCCGGTTGGCGACCACGTGGGCGGATTCGGGGTCAGCGCGCCGAGCCACCGACTCGGGTTGACGGCGCTCCCGCCCGCGATCAGCGTCCCGCCCGCCTGGAGGAACGAGCGCAGGGCGTTCAGGTCGCCGGCGGTGAGGACTTGCGGGTCGAGGACGACGAGGGTTGTGTCCGGACCCAGCCGCGCTGCCGAAGGAGCCGAGCGCAGCTGGGACACCGGGTGGCCGGTGCGCTGCAGAAGCTGCGCGTAGGCCGCCAGCCCCTCGGCGCTCGTCGCGTACGAGGACGAGGGCACCCCACCCGGGCTCGGCGTGAAGCCGTCGACGACGTAGGCGACGAGCCCGTAGGCGACGAGCGCGGCGAGCGCCGCGAGCGCGGCCTGGCGGGCGCGGCGGGTGCGGCGGGCGCGGGCGCTGGGGGCGCTCGGGGTGCCGGGGGGGCTGGGGGTGCGGCGGGCGCGGGCGGCGCTGGGGGCGTTTGCGAGCGGGTTCACTTCCGCGTCCTCCCCAGCACGCGCCGCCACCCCTCGCGGGCGGCGGCGGCGTCGCCCTCGCCCGCGCTCGCCCCGCCGTACACAACCCGCTCGAAGGTCGCAGCCAAGAGGTCGAAGTCGACGGAGGCGAGCCGGCGCGAGATTTCGGCGGTACGCAGCGAGGACCGGTACTCGATGGCGCCGCGCGCACCGAGCGCCATCAGTCCGGCCCGGAAGCGCAAGCGGATCGCTTCGCCGAAGGCGCCGCCGCGCTCGGCCGTGTCTGCGGCCCGCTCGAGCTCGCGTGGATCCTCCCCCGAGCTCACCGCGCCGCTGGTCCCGTCGCCGCCGCGCTCGGCGGTCGCGAGCCGTCCCAGCGACCGCCTGCTCCCGCGCACGGCGACCACGAGGACGACGGCTGCGAGCAGGAGCCAGAAGACCCCCGCGCCCCCGGGGAAGTGACCGCCGAGCGACGCGATGTTGCTCAGCCAGTGGCCGACCTTGCGGAGCTCGGGCTGGAGCGGCTGGGCCAGGGGCGCACCACGAAAGCGCCGCTCGGACAGGATCGACGCCGCCAGCCGGCGCAACTCCCCGCTTCCGGCGGGCGGCTGCACGACTGCGATGGCCAGGCTCATCCGCCAGGCGGCGGGATCGAGGTGCCCTCGTTCGGATCGGCCGGCGGGTCGGCCTTCGGCTCGGTCGGCTCGGGGGGATGCGGCAGGTCGGCGTAGCGTGGCGGCTGGTTGCGGGGCCATCCGCCGAGCGTGCCGCCGCTGGGCGTGCCTGTGGTCGCTTCGTTCGTCCGCGGCCAACCGCCGATCGTCTCCGGAGGATGGCGCCCGGTTGCCGGCTGCTCGTAGCCGGAGCCGCCGGGTGTCCCATCCCCAGCGGCGCCGCCGGCGAGGAGCTCGAGATCGAAGGCCTCCTTGCGCACGCGGAGATCGATGTAGGTGATGAGGACGACGGCGGCCGTGAAGGGCGCGGCGATGATCTGAGCCAGCGCGCTCGTGAGCGCGTTCACGGCGAAGTACAGGGTCACGTTCGAGATCCCGAACGCCGACCCCAGGTTGATGAGACCAACGACGAGCTCGAGGATCGCGACCAGGAGGCCCGCCACGACGATGCGCGCGATCGTCGGCCACCAGCGCCCTTGCACCAGTCGTCGTGAACGCCCGAGCGCGCCCAGCCCGGTCAGACCCTCCATCATCAGCACCGGGATCGCGACCGAGAACGCGCCGATCAGGTAGATCCCGGGGATGATCACCAGGATGAAGCCGATGAAGATGAGCACGCCGCCGAGAATGGCCAGCCACACGAGCGAGCCCAGCCGGGCGGCAGCGAACGCGAACGACTCCCGCAGCTCTGGCCTGCGCTCCAGGTAGCCGTCGAGCACGAGCTTGAACACGGCACCGATCGACAGGAGCTGCGCGAGCGCGCCGATGACGGCGACGGCCAGCGAGGGAATGACGCCCGTGGTCGAGCCGTTCACGTTCGTCGTGTAGAGGGTCCCGTCTTGGAGGTAGACGCCCGAAGGGAGCGAGGCGCGCACGACGATGATCTGGATCACGGCGAGCGGCAGCACCACCACCGCGACCGCCTGCCACAGCAGGACCGCGTAGCGGCGGTAGAGATTGATCGCCGCGTCGAGCGTCTCGCCGACGCTCAGCGGCCGGAGGCCGCGGGCCGGCGCAAAGCTCTGCCCCACTTCCATTCGCCGGGGACCATAGCCGCTGGCGCGGCGGGCGTGTGTGAAGTTTCTCCGGAAGCGAGCTCGTGCTAGAGCCCGTACGAGCGGCCGATGACGTCGAGCATGATCTCGTCGGTGCCGGCGCCGATGCGGTTGAGCCGCAGGTCGCGCCACGCGCGCTCGATGCCGTACTCCTTCATGTAGCCGTTCCCGCCGTGGATCTGGATACAGTCGTCGGCGACCTCGACGCCGATACGCGCCGCGTGGAGCTTGGCCATGGTGATCTCGCGAACCGGGTACTCGCCGTTCTGGCAGCGCCAGGCGGTGGTGTAGACGAGCTGGCGCGCCGTCTCGATCTTGGTCGCCATCTCGGCAAACTTGTGGCGGATGACCTGGAAGCCGCCGATGGGGCGCCCGAAGGCGGTGCGCTCCTTGGCGTACTTGAGGGTGCGGTCGAACACCTCCTGAGCCCCGGCCACGGAGGAGGCAGCGCCGATGAGGCGCTCGCCTTGGAGCTCCCACATGATGTGGAAGAAGCCCTTGCCTACCTGACCCAGCACCGCGGTGGCGGGCACGCGGACGTCTTGGAAGGCGAGGAGCGCCGTGTCCGAAGCGTGCATGCCGAGCTTCTCGAGCTTCTTCTCCCGGATCACGCCGGGGAGGTCCATCGGCACAAGGAAGAGGGTGAAGCCGTCGTATCCGGCCTCGGGGTCCGTCTTGGTCACGAGGACGATGCCGTGGGCGCGGTGGCCGTTGGTGATGAACGTCTTCGAGCCGTTGATCACGTACTCGTCGCCGTCGCGTACGGCGCGGGTCTTGATCCCGGCGACGTCGGAGCCGGCGTCCGGCTCGGTGATCCCGAGGCAGAGGATCTTCTCGCCCCGGATCGCCGGCGTGGCCCACTCCTGCTTCTGCTCTTCGGTGCCGAAGGCGAGAATCGGGGGCAGGGTCAGGTCCGTCTGGACCGCGACGCCCATGGAGAGCCCACCCGAGTGCGAATGCGCCATCTCCTCGGCGAGGACGAGGCTCGTGTAGTAGTCGCCGCCCTGACCGCCGTACTCCTCGGGCTTGTCGAGGCCGAGGAAGCCGAGCTCACCCATCCGCGTGAAGACCCAGTCGGGGAAGGTGGTCTCTTCCCATTCGTCGGCGTGAGGTTGCAGCTCTTTGACCACGAACCGGTGTATCGACTCCCGCAGCTGCTCGTGCTCGTCGGTGAAGATGAAGTGCCTTCGCTGCGTCGCGAAGTCGGGCTTGAGTACGTCGGCGGTCGCCATGGCGGGGTTCTCTCTCCTGGGCTCGCGTTGGTGGGGGGAGAGGCTTGGACGCTAGCGGTTGCGGGCGGCAAAGTAAACAGTAGGACTTCCTACTTACCGCGGGCGGCTAGTGGTGATCCGGCGGGGCGGGTTAGCCGCGACACCGCGGACGCGTTAGCGGTGACCGCTTAGGCTTGTCGGGCTTTCTCCGCAACCGGATTCGACCCCATCGAGGCCCGCATGCCCTACGACACGCTCCGCTACGACGTCGCCGCGAGCGGCGTGGCGACCATCGCCCTCGATCAGCCGGAGACGCGAAACGCCCTCTCCGACGCGGTCCTGTCCGAGCTCATCGCGGCGCTCGAGGCCGCCCGTGGCGACGCGGCGGTCAGGTGCGTGGTGCTCACGTCGACCCACGACCGGGTGTTCTCGAGCGGCGGCAACCTCGGCGGCTTCGCGGCCGACGTGCCGCTGGTGGAAAAGCACTTCGCGAGTGAGCGCTTCCCGAGGGCCTTCCGCCTCCTCGGCGAGCTCGGGAAGCCGTCAATCTGCGCCGCCAACGGCCACGTGCTCGCGGGAGCGCTCGGCCTCGCGCTCGCCTGCGACCTGGTCATCGCGCGGGAGGACGCCCGCTTCGGCACCCCGGAGATCAACGTCGGCCTCTTCCCCTTCATGATCATGGCGCTCATCTACCGCAACGTCCCGCGCAAGAAGGCGAACGAGCTACTGCTCCTCGGTGATCAGATCTCGGCCCGCGAGGCGGAGCGCATCGGCCTCGTCAACCGCGTCGTCGTCGCCGAGGAGTTCGACGAAGTCGTGCGCGGCTGGGCCGAGCGGCTCGCCGGCAAGTCCCCGGTGATGATGCGGCTGGGCAAGGACGCGATGTTCCGCCAGCAGGACATGGCCTTCGTCGACGCGCTCGACTATCTCCGCGCCCAGCTCACCGTCGCGTTCTCGACCGAAGACCTCGAGGAAGGGGTCAAGGCGTTCTTCGAGAAGCGCGAGCCGGAGTGGCGGGGGCGGTAGTGGCGCCCGTTCCGCACGCGCGTACGGCTCGGGTGGGGCGGGCGGGCCGGAGGCCGCGGCGCGCGCGGGCCTGCGTGGCTGAGCGACCCATACGGTCGGTGTCCCGCCCAGGCTCGGTCCGCCGGGCGAGCTCCATGAGCCTGGGCGGCTGCCGCGCCTCACAGTCACGTCCGCCGCCCCA
>JAXDGF010000079.1:0-4042 GCA_034665165.1 Solirubrobacteraceae bacterium
AGTAAATCCACTTCCACAGGAGGACTCAGGTGAGCACCACCACCAGCAGCCGGATCGCCACCATCAGCCTGGTCACGATCCCGTCGACGGATCAGGACAAGTCGATCGAGTTCTACGAGGCGCTCGGCTTCGAGAAGCGCACCGACGTCGCCTTCGGCGACAAGTATCGCTGGGTCGAGGTCTATCCCCCGGTAGGCACCACGGGGATCGCGCTCGCGCCCCCGCGCCCCGACAACCCGGCTACGGCCGTCGAGACCGGCATCGCCCTGACCACCGACGACATCGAGGCCACGCACGCGTACATGCAGTCACACGGCGTCGACGCCGACGCCGAGATCTCCCGTATGGGCGACCCGGTGCCGCCGATGTTCTGGTTCCGCGATCCCGACGGCAACACGCTGCTCATCGTCGAGCAGAGCTGACGGCCGGCCGGCGCGCGCTGAGCAGAGCCCCTAGCGGCCGGCCGGCGCGCGCCGGCGTGAACCTAAATCAAGATCGCGCTATAGCTCGCGTGGCAGCCGCCCGCCGAGGCCCTGCCCGTGACCCGCCGCGAGCTCGTGAACGCCCCGCTCACGCTCATCGAGGTCGAGGTCGAGGTGATATGCCCGCCCTTCGCCAAGCGCCCCGTGCCGCGGTAGGAGAACGTGCCGTCCCGGTGGATTCCGATCAGTGCCCGCGCCACCCACGTCTTCCCGTGGCACTTCATGTCGAAGCCGTGGATGAGGAACTGGCCCTTCAGCGAGATGAGGACCCCGTGCGCGCCGTCATCGTAAAGGCCATTGTTGACGGGGATCTCCGCCACCGCCGCGGCGGTTGCGGAGATCAGCGCGGCAAGAACCGTCGCGATCGCAGCCCGCAAGATTCGAGTCATGTCGTACCCCTTAGTTTGCCCGCGGGGCTCGCCTCCCAGCTCGCGCCCCAGTGTGGGCGGAACATACACCTTCTGTTTACAAGATGCACGCGCTCGGGTTTGCCGGCTAAACCGCCACGCGCGCGTAGAACTCGGCTTCCTGGCGCCCCAGCTCGGTGGCGGGCGGGTCGCCGTAGAACCATTCCCGCGCGATCCGGTGGAAGTTGCCGCGCGCGTGGAGCTGCGCGATGACGGCGAGGGTCAGGACTTCCATGCGGCGACCGAAGATGTGGTCGGGGGGCGCGTTCTCGTGGCGCATCTGCCCGAAGTACTCAGAGCGCGGGTCGCTCATGTCGATCATGACCTGGGTCGCCCATTCGGGGGTGAGCTGGATGTACTCGTCGCTCGTGTACCAGGAGGTCGCGGCCCGGAAATGCTCGAGTACGCGCTCGGGCCGGAAGCGCTCGGGCTCGGGGAAGAACCCGGTCTCGGCGCCCATGCGCATGACCGTCTCGGCGTCGCCCTCGATCACGGCGCGCAGGACGGCGATCTCGAGCTCGACCGATCCGGGCGGCATGCGCTTGAAGAGCCCGAAGTCGAAGAACGCCATCCGCCCGTCCTCGAGCAGCATCGAGTTGCCCGGATGGGGGTCGCCGGAGAACTGGTGGTGCCGGTACAGGCACCCGAAGTAGAAGCGGAAGAGGATCTCGCCGATCCGGTCGCGCTCCTCCTGCGGGTAGCGCTTGAGCTCCTCGAACCCGGTGCCGTGCACGTACTCGGTCACGAGCACGCGCTCCCGGCTCAGGCTCGTGACCACCTCGGGCACGACGATGAACGGATGGCCGCGGAAGATTCGAGCCAGCGCGCGCTGATTCTGGGCCTCGAGCTCGTAATCGAGCTCCTCGTTGATGCGGTCGCGGATCTCCTCGCCGATCGCCTTGGGGTCCATGCCCGGAGCGATGCGCTTGGCCAGGCGCAGGATGAGGCCGAGGTTCTGCATGTCGGCACGCACGGCCGCCGCCACTCCGGGGTACTGGACCTTGACGGCGACCGCGCGCCCGTCGCGTAGGGTGGCGCGGTAGACCTGGCCGATCGACGCCGCCGCGATCGGCGTCTCGTCGAACTCGGCGAAGACCTGGCCGAGCGGGTCTTCGAGCTCCTGCTCAATCACCCGACGCATGTCCTTGAAGGCGACCGTGGGCGCGGCGTCGCGCAGGGCCGCGAGCTTGTGCTGGAACTCCTCGCGATACTCCTCGGGCACGAGGCCGACGTCGAGGAAGGACATGACCTGCCCGACCTTCATGGCCGCGCCCTTCATCGTGCCGAGAGCAGCCACGATCTGCTCCGCCGCCTCCAGCTGGCGGCGCTCCAGCGCGATTTCACGGTTTTCGGGCGTGCGGGCTACGTTGGCCGCCCGGGTTCCGGCCTGGCGGATCGCCTGCCCCGCCGCTAGTCCCCCGATCTTGGCCGTCCGCCCCACGCGCGAGGTGGGGATCTTGTCTCGGGCCACTGAGATCAATTCTAGTGGTCAGGGGCGTCGCTTTCGCGACGTACCTGGGAGCCCGGGACGATGTCGTCCGATCCGTCGGGCCAGCGCACCCACGCCTTGTGCCCGCCGTCGTAGTCCCGGCCGAAGAGGATCAGCGTGGCCGGCTCGCCCATGGCCATGCACGGCTCCGAGCCCTCAGGGTCGACGCCGCGCCAGATGCGGACGAAGGCGTTGTCTTCGAGCTCATCCGCGACCGTGGTCGGGTCGGTGTGGCCGGGATGGATACGGGTGTGCGGGGGCAGCTTGAGGAGCTTGTCCATGATCGAGGAGCGCAGATCCTCGTAGGTGGTGTGACCGGGAGCGCGGACCCCGCCCACGGACCCCTTGAACAACGTGTCGCCGGTGAAGACGTCGGTCCCGTTGACGAGGAGCGAGAGCATTCCCGCCGTGTGGCCGGGGGTATGGAGCGGCTCGATCGTGAGGGCACCGCTCTCGATCGCCACGCCCGCCTCCATCGTTCCGGTGGCACCGGGAACGCTGTCGCGCTCGAGGGCGTGGATCAGGACCGGGGTACCGGGATGCTGCGCGAGCGCCGCATCGAGCTCGGCGACGTGGTCGTGGTGGTGATGGGTGAGGAGGATGTGGGTGAGCGTGAACTGGCCGCGCCGGATCGTGTCGAGGAGCGGCCCCACCGGCCCGCCGGCGTCGACCATGACGGCGTGGCCGCCGATTTCGTCGGCCACCACGTACGTGTTCGAAAGCCAGCCATCGCTCATCGAGCGCTCGACGATCATGCATCTGAGCGTACCTGGGTAGGCTTTGCGGTGCATGAGCCTGATCCACACCTGCTACCGCATCACCGACATCGATCGCTCCGTCGCCTTCTACGAGGCCCTTGGCTTCAAGGAGGTCGGCCGGATGCCGATCCGCGACGAGGCCATCAACGTCTTCATGAACCAGCCCGAGGACGGCGACAACCCGCGCCTGGAGCTCACCTACAACGTCGGCCATCACGAGCTCTACGACATCGGCACCGGCTACGGCCACATCGCCATCACGGCCGGCGACCTCGACGCGACGCTGGCGGCCCTGGCCGAGCAGGGGATCGAGCCCGAGCGCCCGCCCTACACGGTTCGTGAGGGCGGATCTCGCCTGTGCTTCGTCAGGGACCCTGACGGCTACCGCGTGGAGATCCTCGAGCGCCGCTGAACGCGCGCTAGTCTGACGGCAGCGCATGACCACGCAGGCGAACATCGCCAAGCTGCTCGAGTACTTCGCCCGCGGCGTGGCCGCGCACGACCGGGAGACCGACCACCGCGCCTGGGGGATCGGCATGAACTCGTTTGACCTCGATCGCCTCGGCCTCGAGGAGGGCGAGGAGATCCTGCCCGGAATCGTGCTCGAAGCCGACCGAGGCGTGACGGGCAATTTCCGCATCCTGTGCGACGGTGAGCACGACGGCGGCGAGGTCGTCGAGGAGGAAGAGGTCGTCGACGCCGTCGCGACCGAACTCGTGCCCCGCGTCACTCCGCCCGTCTAGCGACGCGTTTTGCTGATCGCGAGCCGCTCAGTGCGGCACGGGCACCCCGGCCCGCTCGGCGATGGCGGCGACCAGGCGCTCGATGGTCGGGCACTTCAGCCCGTGGCGAGCCGCGGCTCGGAGGACTGACCCCGGAATCGCGTCGAGCTCGGGCTCGCGGCCG
>JAXDGF010000080.1:0-2969 GCA_034665165.1 Solirubrobacteraceae bacterium
GATGACGTCGCGGCTGAAGAGCGCCGACTCGCGCAGAGCCATGTCAGAACTCGCCCGCGTCGTCGACCTTGAAGTTGTAGAGCGTGCGCGCCGATCCGTAGCGCCGGAACGCGGCCGGATCCACGTCCTCGATGCCAGCGCGCTCGAGGAGCGTCCGGACCTCGGCGTCGTGCTCCTCGTCCATCTCCTTCTCGATGCAATCGGCGCCAAGGCCGGCGACCGCGCCGCTCACGTACAGGCGCGCCTCATAGATCGAGTCGCCGAGCGCGTCGCCGGCGTCGCCGCACACGACGATGGCGCCCTTCTGGGCCATGAACGCGCTCATGTGGCCGACGGAGCCGCGTACCACGATCTCGGCCCCCTTGAGCGAGATCCCGCACCGGGCCGACGCGTCGCCGTGGATGACGAGCAGTCCACCCCGTGCCGTCGCCCCCGCCGACTGCGAGGCGCTGCCCTCGACGATCACGGTCCCGGACATCATGTTCTCAGCCACCCCGACTCCGCAATTGCCGTGCACCCGGACGGTCGCGAGCTTGTTCATCCCCGCGCAGTAGTAGCCGACGTGGCCCTCGATCTCGATCTCGCGCGGACCGTCGATCCCGACGGCGATGGCGTGCCGGCCTCCCGGAGAGAGCACGCGCAGGCGCTGCGGGCCGTCGGGATCGTGCAGGCGCCGGTTGAGCTCGCGGACCGGCTCGGCGCCGAGATCGTAGGACTCGACCGCGTCCCGGGTGGCGTCCGGGGCGGCCATCAAGCCACCGGTGCAGTGCCCCAGCTGTAGACGCGTCCGGGCTCTGGCTCCCACAGCTCAGCATCCTCAGCGCCGGGGAGGACGGCGATGGCGCGGTACTCCGACGCCATCGCGACCCAATCGTCGGTCTCGGCCATGACCGCGGGCTTGCACGCGATCGGGTCGCGGAGCGCGGCGAAGCCGTCGGCGGTTCCGACCGCGAAGGTGTAGAAGCCGTCGAGGTCGTCCATGCAGCCCTCGAGCGCCTGCTCGAGCGTCGCCCCCTCGCGCATCCTCCACGTCAGGTACCCCGCGGCGACCTCGCTGTCGTTGTCGGTCTGGAAGCGGATGCCCTCGCGCTGGAGTACGCGACGGAGTCTGTTGTGGTTCGAGAGCGATCCGTTGTGGACGAGGCACAGGTCGAGGCCGGTCGAGAACGGATGCGAGTGCTCGGTGGTCACGCGGCTCTCGGTGGCCATGCGGGTGTGGCCGAGCGCGTGGGTCCCCCCCATCTGCTCGAGCGCGAAGCGCTCGATGAACGCGCGCGGCGGGCCGGCCTCCTTGTAGATCTCGATCGAGTTTCCCGCGCTCATGAGCCGGAGCTCGGGATGGCGCGCTGAAAGCCAGGCTTCGGCCTGCTCGGCGGGGGCGGCGATGACGAAGATTGCGTGCGTGGCCCGCACCCGCGGTCCGGACACCTCGCCGAAAGCGAGCGCCATCGACGCGGCTACGCCGTCCCAATCCGGGTCGGGGGCGGGCGAGTGCAGCGAGACCTTGCACCAGCCCTCGGGCGCGGGCTCGCGGTAGAAGGCGACCCCGGCGCTGTCGGGACCGCGGAACGAGAGCTGCTCGAGCATCCGCGACAGGTGCTGTCCGAGCTGCCCAGCGAGTGCGGGCGACTTCATATACAGGCCGGCTATCCCGCACATCGTGACCTGAGCGTAGACCGTCCCCGACACGGCCGGAATGGCAGCGGGGAGCACACTTTGCCCCCGGAATGTGGTCGCTCGCGCTACACGCCTTGCGGCGTCCACACCGAGAGCAGCTTCTGCGCACGGCGCACCGTGTGCAGCGCCTCGCGCAGGTCGCCACGGGCGATGGGGGCGAGCGCCTCGGGGTCGACGAGGTTATCCGGCGCCTGCCCCTCCGCGATCAACGCCGCGTGGTGCTCGAAGCGCAGCCGCGTGATCACGTCGAAGGCCTCGCGCAAGGCGGCGGCCAGTCCCGCGTCGATTCCGCCGGCGCTCGCGACGGCGTCGATCCGGTCGAGCGTGGGGGAGATCGTCACCCCGGCCGCGAGGGCATGGAAGCGAACGAGGTTGACGATGGGGATGATCGCGCCCCGCTTGAGGTCGAGCCGGCCCGCGTCCGGGCCGTGCTTCTCGACCGCGAGCTGGCCGCGGAACCCGAGCGCCACCTGGTACCCGGTCGCCGTGCGGGCCATCAGGCGCATGAAGCCCGGGTACTCGCGCGCGGCGCGGATGCGCTCCGCGAGCGAGGCGGCGATCGCCAGTCCGCCGTGGCTGTGGCGAAAATCGAACGCCACCGAGGCACGGATGAGATGGGACTCGTCGGGCTCGCGCAGAACGGCGTCGAAGGTCTCGAGCCACGCCGCCTTCGACATCCGCCAGCGGCGGTCGCGCGCGAGGACGCCGTTGTGGTCGGCGCCGAAGCCGCACCTGATCAGTCCCTCGTTGACCTCGGCCGCGAACTGGGCGAAGTACTCGTCGACCGTGTCCTCCTCACCCGCGGGCGGGGTGGCGTAGGCGAGCGCGTTGTCCTGATCCGAGGCGAGCGTGAACTCGCGCCGCGCGGCGCTCCCGAGCGTCAGCCACGCCCAGGGCACCGGCGCCGGTCCTCGGCGGGCGATGGCGAAGTCGATGAGCCTGGCCGTCACCGCGTCGTTCTGGAGGCTCAGCACGCGACCGAGGTCTCGGGGCGGGACGCCCGCGCGCACGAGGAGGGTGAAGAGGCGCGGCAGGTGCGAGACGGCGCGGACGAGGACGTCCTCGTCGGCCGCGCCCATGATCGTGTGGCGCAGCGCGATCGGGCTGCGGGCGTCGAGCCCGAGCAGGTCGGTGGCCGAAAGGAGCCCGACGATCCGGCCGCCGCCGTCAGCCACGGCCACGTGCTCCGCACCCGCGGCGAGCATGTCCACGGTGGCCTCGACCGCGAGCTCGGAGTTGGAGACGGTGGGCACCGGCGAGCGCGTGATCGCCCGCACGGCTAGGTCGATCGA
>JAXDGF010000081.1:0-5932 GCA_034665165.1 Solirubrobacteraceae bacterium
CGCTCTACTTCCACACTTTCTCGACCTTCCAGTGCCGCCCCGGCCTGTGGCTCGAGGATCTCTTCGTCGTCCCGGAGCACCGCCGCGGCGGGATCGGACGACTCCTGCTTTCCCACGTGGCCGCGCTTGCCGTCGAACGTGGATGCGCCCGGATGGAATGGTCGGCGCTGAACTGGAACGAGCCCGCGCTCGAGTTCTACGCCGCGCTCGGCGCCGAGACGATGACCGAATGGCAGACGCTGCGACTCGACGGCGAGGCGCTGCACGCGCTCGGCGAGGACGCTGCCGGTCCGCGCGGTCAACGCGGGCAGCGCGCGCCGCGCTAGCCGCGGCGCATGAAGCGACCGACGGCGGCCATCAGCTCGACCGTCTTCTCCTCGCGATCCTCGGCGGGTTCGGCGCCCACCACACAGTGGCGAGCGTGGCCGTCGAGCAGCCCGAGGGCGACCTTGTCGAGCGCGGCCTGGGCGGCGCTGATCTGGGTCAGGACGTCGATGCAGTAGCGGTCGTCCTCAACCATGCCCTCGATCCCCCGGATCTGACCTTCGATCCGGCGCAAGCGGGCGAGGAGCTGGTCCTTGGTCGCGCTGTAGCCCCGCGTGGGCGATGTCACCTGTGCCATAGCGGTGAAGCATACCAATACCCCCTATGGGTATGCTGGATGCGATGGCGATCCTCACTGAGGCGGCCGTAAGCGTTCCCGGCGTGCTCTGGCACGGGCTCAGGGACTCGTTCCTGATGGCGTGGGAGGTGTGGTGGGCGCTGGTGCTCGGGTTCGCCATCTCCGCCGTCGTCCAGGCCTGGGTTCCGCGCCGGCGGATCGAGCGAGCGCTGTCGGGGTCGGGGCCGCGGCCGATCGCGCTTGCGACGGGACTTGGGGCCGCCTCGTCCTCGTGCTCTTACGCCGCGGTCGCGATCGCGAAGTCCTTGTTCGAGAAGGGCGCCTCGGCGGCGAGCGCGCTTGCCTTCCAGTTCGCCTCCACCAATCTCGTATGGGAGCTCGGCCTCGTGCTCTGGATCCTCATCGGATGGCAGTTCACGCTTGCCGAGTACCTCGGCGGAATCGTGATGATCGTCCTCATGACCCTGCTCCTCCGGGTCTTCGTCTCCCCGGCGCTCGAGGCGCGAGCCCGCGAGCACGCACGGCGCGTCGATCCGGGGCACGAGCATCAAAGCTCGGAGGCCGGCGAGCCGTGGCGCGCGCGTCTCACGAGCGTGCCGGCGTGGTCCGCCGTGGCCCACAACTTCCGCAACGACTGGCAGATGCTCTACCGCGAGGTCTTCCTCGGGTTTCTCCTCGCCGGCTTCATCGCCCAGCTCGGCAACGGCTTCTTCTCCTCGCTCTTCCTTCGGCACGCACCCCAGCCGCTGCCGACGATCGAGAACGTGATCGTCGGACCCCTCGTCGCCGTGGCCAGCTTCGTCTGCTCGGTGGGCAACGTGCCCCTCGCGGCGGTCCTCTGGTCGGGCGGGATCTCGTTCGCCGGCGTCCTCGCCTTCCTCTTCGCCGACCTCATCGTCCTCCCGATCATCGTGGTCTACCGGAAGTACTACGGCGCCCGCTACGCGGCGCGAATCGTGGCCCTCATGCTCGCGACGATGATGGTTGCCGCCCTCATCGTCAACGCGCTCTTCGGGCTCGGCGGCCTCCTCCCCTCGGGGCCGCGTCCGACGCGGACGGCCGTCTTCGGCGGTCTCGCCCTCGACTACAAGTTTGTCTTGAACATCGTCGGCGCGGCCATCTTCGTCGCTTTGTTCGCGCTCACGGTCCGGCGTGGCGCGACGGATCCGGAGTGCGGGATGCAGGTCGACCGCCAGACCGCGCTGAAGCTTCAGGCGCGCGGCCGCACGGTGTACTTCTGCGGGCCGCGCTGCCTGGCGGCGTTCGAGGCGCGCGGCGGTTCGGGCCTAGCCTCGCCAGACGGCGAGCAGGACGGTGCACACCACCACCTCTGCGAGGGCCACGGTGGCCCCGAGGGTGTCGCCCGTGCGCCCGCCGAGCGTCTCGCGGACGTGTAGCGCCGAGACGGCAGCGACCGTCAGCCCCGCAGCCACAGCGGCCAGCCCGGCCGCGACGCCACAGAGCGCGACCGTCGTGCCGGCCGCCACGACGGTGGCGAACGCCAGCGGGACAAGGCCGACCGAGAACCCGGCCCCCAGGCCTTCGGCCCGCGCCGGCGGCGACCACGTCGCGTGGAGCAGGGCGGCCCAGCGCCCGAGCGCGGCCGCGCTGACGAGCGCCTCGACGGCCCGCTCGGCACTCAGCTCGCCCAGCACCGTCACGAGCAGCAGCGTCCAGCCGATCAGGGCGAGGGCGCCGAACACCCCGATCGACGAGTCGCGCATGACGGCCAGACGGCGAGCGCGGTCGCCGCGCACCCCGAGCCCGTCGACGGTGTCAGCCAGCCCGTCCTGGTGCAGCGCGCCGGTGACGATAACGAGGGCGGCGACCGCGATAACCGTTGCCGGCGTCGCTCCGAGGAGCGGCTCGAGCCCGGCCCGCACTCCGCCCGCGACCGCGCCTACAGCGGCGCCGACGACGGGGAACCAGCCCACCGCGCGGCCCATGTCTCCCCCACCTCGGAGGGGAACGATCGTCAGGAAGGTGATCGCGCCCGCGAGCCCCGACCACGCGGCGCGGAGCGCCCCCCGGCCCTCAGCCGGCGCTGCGAGCAACGCCGGACTCCTCGAACGTCGCCATCTCGCGGTGCAGCGCGCCCGCCGCCTCGATCAGCGGCAGTGCGATCAGCGCACCCGACGCTTCGCCGAGACGCAGGCGCAGGTCGAGCAGCGGCTCGAGCCCGAGCTCGTCGAGCGCCAGGCCGTGCCCGGGCTCCGCCGACCGGTGGCCCGCGATCAGCACCTCGGCCACGAGCGGATCGAGCCGGACGGCGGCGAGCGCCGCCACGGTCGCCGCATAGCCGTCGAGGAGCACCGGGAGGCGCACGCGCGCGGCCTCCGTCGCGGCTCCGGCGAGCGCCGCGAGCTCGAGGCCGCCGAAGGCGAGGAGAGCGTCGCGCGGCGGCTTGGCGCCAGGCTGTCGCTCGAGCGCTGCCGCTACCACGCCTCGCTTTCGTTCAAGCCCGGCCGCGTCGACGCCGGTCCCGCGCCCCACGGTCACCTCCGCGGGTGCGCCCGTGAGCGCGCTCATGAGCGCGGCCGTGGTGGCGGTGTTGCCGATGCCGATCTCGCCGAGCACAACGCACCCGACACCCCGATCGGCGAGCTCCCGGGTGAGCTCGGCGCCCCGGGCCATGGCCGCGTCGAGTTGGTCGCCCGTCAGCGCGGGCCCGCCCGTCATGTCCGCCGTCCCGCGCGCCACCTTCACGTCTCGAACGCCGGCCGGCGTCGGTCCCGCCAGGCCGACGTCGGCGACGATGAGCTCGTGACCGCCGCGCCGCGCGAGCACGCCGACCGCCGTCTCGCCGCGCGCGGCCGCAGCGGCGACCTGGGCCGAGACCGTCGCATCGAACAGGCTCGTTCCGTGGGCGACGTGGCCATGGTCACCCACGCATACCAGCACCCCGGCGCGGATCCTCCCCGGCGCGGGAGCGCCCGTGATCTGAGCCCAGCGCTCGAGCAACGGCTCGAGCGCGCCCAGGCTGCCGGCGGGCTTGACGAGCCGGTCGAGCCGGTCGCGCGCCGCGATCGCGGCCGCGCGGTCGGGACCGGGGCCTCGTGGCGTGGCGGGCTCGGGGGCGACGGCAGGCTCGGGGGCGACGGCAGGCTCGGGAGCGGCGGGCGCACCGGCGGCCCGGGGCTCGCGGGCGGTGCCGGCCTCGAGCCGCGGTTTCGACCTCCACCGCTCCGCCATGACCACGTCGTCGAGCGGCATCCGCGCCGACCACCCGGCCGCCTCGAGCCCGGGGCGGTCGGGCCGCTCGTCGGGCCAGCCCAGGCACAGGTAAGCCATCGGGTCGACCCCGCTCGGGATCCCGAGCACGGCGCGCATGTCCTCCGGGAGATAGAAGCTCACCCATCCCACCCCGAGGCCCTCGGCGCGCGCGGCGAGCCAGAGGTTCTCGATCGCGCAGGCCGTGCTGTAGACGTCGGTCTCCGGGATCGTCCCGCGGCCAAGCACCTCGACGTTCGGGTCGCCGTGGTCGCAGCACACGCACACGCCTATCGGCGCCTCGACGATGCCTTCGATCTTCTGGTCGAGGAACTGGCGGGCGCGCTCGTCGAAGCGCTCGGCCTGACGCAGGCGCTCACGCTGGGCGAGGGCGCGCACGGCGATGCGCGTGTCAAGCGAGCGGATGACGATCAGGCGCCAGGGCTGCATCAGCCCAACCGAGGGGGCGTGGTGCGCCGCGGTGAGCACGCGGTCGAGCACCTCGGCGGGAACGTCGTCGGGCCGGAAGCGACGGATGTCGCGCCGCTCGGCGATCACCCGGTGCACCGCCTCGCGCATCGGGTCGGGGTAGCGCCAGCCCCGCGGGTCCGCCGCCCGCTCCGCCGCCCGCGAGCGATCGAACCCGGGCGGGGTGGGCGGACGCTGAAAGCCGCTCTCGATCGTCATCTCGGACGTCAACACTAGACCGAACCAGCGGAGCCAGTAGCGCCAGAGTAGGATCCGCCGATCAGCGTGGCGGCGCGAGGAACCCGGTGTGAGTCCGGGGCGGTCGCGCCACTGTCACCGGCGAGCTCAGCGCTCGCCGGGAGCCAGAGACTCAGCCGCCGCGGGTCCATCCGACGCACGGGACGCTCGATCCCCGGAGGTGCCGTCAGTGCTCCACCCCGCCGCCCAGCCGCACCGGACGAGTACGTGAGCCGCCCGGCGGTGCTCGCCGGCTACTCCGCCGACCTCCTTGTCGGGGATCCCCCGCGTTGGCATCCCGTCGCCGGCTTCGGGCGCGTCGCGACCGCGCTCGAGGACGCCGTCTACGCCCCTACCCGCGCCCGCGGTGCCGCCTTCGCGCTGGGACTCGTGGGCGCGGTCGCGCTCGCCGCCGAGCTCGTCGCCCGCGCGGCCCCGCGCGGTGTCGTCCTCGCTGCGCTCACCTGGGCGGCCCTCGGAGGCCGCTCGCTCCGCCGCGAAGCCGAGCGCGTGGCCGCGTACCTCGAGCGCGGGGACGTGGACGCCGCGCGCGGGGCGCTGCGCGCGCTGTGCGGTCGCGACGCGGCCGAGCTCGGCGAGGCCGAGCTCTGCCGTGCCACCGTCGAGTCGGTGGCCGAGAACACGAGCGACGCCGTCGTCGGCGCGCTCCTATGGGGCGCGCTGGCCGGCCCGGCGGGCGCGGCCGCCTACCGCGCCGCCAACACGCTCGACGCGATGGTCGGGCACCGCAGCGAGCGCTACGCCGAGTTCGGCTGGGCCGCAGCCAAGCTCGACGACGCCATGAGCTGGCCGGCGGCCCGGATCAGTGTCGCGCTCACGGCGCTCACGGCGCCGCTCGTCGGCGGCTCTCCGCTCGCGGTCGCGGCGATTGCCCGCCGCGACGGCGGCGCCCACCCGAGCCCGAACGCCGGGCAGATCGAAGCCGCCTTCGCCGGCGCGCTCGGCGTCCGCCTCGGCGGGCCGCTCGCCTACGCGGGCGCCGTCGAGCACCGCCCGCACCTCGGCGACGGCCGGGCGCCGACGGTCACGGACATCCGCCGCGCTACACGCTTGTCGCTCGCGGTCGGCGCGGCCGCGGCGGGGGTCGTGGTCACTTTTAGCGAATTATTTGACAAAAGTGACCACGGGCCCCCACCCGCGACCGTGCCCGCGTCCCCGCGCGCGACCGCGCCCCGGCCCACCCCGCCGCTATGAACGGCGCGCTCCTCGTCTGCGGCACCCACTCCGACGCCGGCAAGTCCGTCGTCACGGCCGGGATCTGCCGCTGGCTCCACCGCGCCGGCGTCAGCGTCGCCCCCTTCAAGGCCCAGAACATGGCGCTCAACTCCGTCGTCACCGCCGACGGGAGCGAGATCGGCCGCGCCCAGGCCATGC
>JAXDGF010000082.1:0-7793 GCA_034665165.1 Solirubrobacteraceae bacterium
TCGCACAGGTGGTGCCATCCGAGCGAGGCTCGGCGGTCGTCGCTGAGCGTCACGGCCAGGCCGACGATGAGGGATCCGAGCACGACGGCGGCGACGATGCCGCTGCCTGCGAAGCGCAGGAGCACGGGGGAGACGAGGGTCGCGAGGCCCAGGGCGAGTTCAATCACCCCGTGCGTCGAGACCGTGAAGCGTCTGTTGCGAGTCATAGTAGACAGGGTGCCCTGTCAGATTGAGGATGTCTGTGAGGTCGATCACGGAGGCGGTTCGCCGCCCGGGCCGTGCCGGCGGCGGCGACCACGGGAACGGCTCGCGCTACTGGGGCCGGTGGACCGCCCGGGCGTCGGGACCGCCCGCCCCCGTGGGGAGGGTGGGGCGGGGGGATAGGGGCGGGGCGGGCCGGTTGGTGCGGGGTGTGCTGCGAAACCCTTGAAATGCGATCAAAACGCAGCACGGGGTCGGCCGCCCGCCCCCCGGGGGCTGAAACCGCGCGCGACTCCGTGCGGGGCGTGGTCAGAAAGCTGTCAGGGTGGCCTAGAAGTGACCCGGGTGCCCAAACCGCGCGGCGACCCGCGGCCGGGTGGCGACCCGCGGCCGCGCGGCGACCCGCGGCCGCGCGAAAGCGCCGACCACGGGAACGGCCCGTGTGCTGGGACCGGCGGACCGCCCGGGCGCCGGGACCGCCGCCACCCCCCGGGGAGGGTTGCCAATCCAGCCAACACAAACAGACGCATACGAAGCCGCCACGCAACCAGCCGATCACGCCACAGCCCCGACCCGTCTCGCCCCGCCTCGGCGTCTCGCCCCGCCGCGGCGTCTCGCCCCGCCTCGGCCTCTCGCCCGCCCCGCCGGAGAACCATGCTGCCGCGGCGAGGCCCGCGCCGGCCGCGTGGCCCAAACCGCCCCCCGCCCCGTCCCGAAACCGCCCCGCGGCGTGAACCACAGGGCCCGAGCGGATTCCCACGCCGTGGCCGGTACCGTTCGCGGCCGTGACCAAGGTTCGGCTCGACACGCTGCTCTCCCAGCGGGGAGTGTTCCCCTCGCGCTCGCGCGCCGCGGCCTCGGTGCTCGCCGGCGAGATCTCGCTTGGCCCTGGCCGGGACCCGGCGCTGAAGCCGGGGCAGCTCGTCGGGGAGGACGTCGAGGTTTCCGTCGCGCAGGCGCCGGCATTCGTCTCGCGCGGCGGGCGCAAGCTCGAGAACGCACTCGAGACGCTGTCGCTGGACGTGACGGGGCGGCAGGCGCTCGACGTGGGGGCATCGACCGGGGGCTTCACCGACTGCCTGCTCCAGCGGGGCGCGGCCCACGTCGTCGCGGTGGACGTCGCCTACGGGGAGTTCGAGTGGCGCCTGCGCGGCGATTCGCGCGTCACGGTGATCGAGCGTCGCAACGCGCGCACGCTGCGCCCGGACGAGCTCCCCTACGCGCCCGACCTGATCGTCATGGACGCGTCGTTCATCTCGCTCGCCAAGCTCCTGCCCGCCGCCCTCGCGTGCGCCGCCGAGCGGTTCGACTGCCTGGCCCTGGTCAAGCCCCAGTTCGAGGTCGGGCGCAAGCGGGTGGGGAAGGGTGGCGTGGTGCGCGAGCCCGAAGCGCGCCGCGGGGCCCTGACCGCGGTCGGACGCGCCGCCAAGGACCTCGGCGCGGCGGTGCTGGGGTACGCGAGCTCGGGACTGCCGGGCCCGAAGGGCAACCTCGAGACGTTCATCTGGTTGGCCGAGCCGGCCCGCGGCGGCGTGGACGACCTCGAGGCCGCCGCCCGCGAGGTCGAGCCGTGAGGCCTCCGCGCACGGCCACGGTCTTCACCCACCGCCGGCCGGACGAGACCGGCCCAGCACTGCGCGAGCTCATCGCGATCGCCCGCGACGTCGGCGCCATCCTGCGCTTCGACCCCGAGGAGACGCGGAAGCACGACCTCGAGCCGGGCGAAGGCCTGGTCCTGGATGCCCCGGTCGAGCGCGAGGTCGACGTGTGCTTCGCCCTTGGCGGCGACGGCACGATCCTCACCGGCCTGCGCACATATGCGGGCACGGGGATCCCGGTCTTCGGGGTCAACTACGGGGAGATCGGCTTCCTCGCCACTATCGATCCCGACGAGGTCGACCCCGGGCTCAGACTGGCGTTCGCGGGCGAGTTCGACGTACTCCCGCTTCCTGGCATCGAGGTCAGGGGCGACGGTCACAGCTGGCTCGCGATCAATGACGTGTCGATGCATCGCCAGCCCGGCAAGCGCGTCGCCGACCTGGCCTACGCCGTCGGCAGCGACGAGATCGGGCGGGTGCGCTGTGACGGCCTCGTCGTCGCCACACCGGCCGGCTCTACGGGCTACAACCTCGCCAACGGCGGCCCGGTCATGGCCTGGGGCGTGCACGGCTTCGCGGTCTCCTTCATCGCGCCCCACTCGCTCACGGCGCGCTCACTCGTGGTCGCCCCGAGCGACATCCTCGTCGTCCACAACCGCTCGCGCGACGAGCCCGCCGACGTCGCCGTCGACGGCCGGCCGGTGGGGGAGCTGGAGCCGGGCGCCGCGCTGGAGACCCGCTTCCGCGACGGCCAGTCCTCGCTCGCCCAGCTCCCGGGGACGACCTTCTATCACCGCTTGCGGGAGAAGTTCGGGCGCCTTGCGACCCAGCCGTAGGTCGTGTACGCGCGCGCTTTAGCGCGCCGGGAGCCCGCCGGGCGGCGGATCCGTCTTCGCCGGCTGGTACACCGTCGCCCATGCTCCATGAGCTTCGCGTCGAGAATCTCCTCCTCCTCGAGCGGGCCGAGCTGCGGCTCGCCCCGGGGCTGAACGTCCTCACGGGCGAGACCGGGGCGGGCAAGACGATGCTCGCCCACGCCCTCGATCTCCTGCTCGGGGGTCGGGCGCGCGCAGCCATCGTCCGCCCGGGGGCGGCGGAGGCGTACGTCGAGGGCGTCTTCGAGCGCCCTCCCAATCTCGATCCGGCCCTGGCTGAGCGCTTCGGCGCCGAGGGCGAGGAGATCGTGCTCGCTCGCCGGGTGTCGCCGGACGGGCGCACGCGGGCCTATGTGTGCGGGCGCACCGCCACCGTCGCCGATCTGCGCGAGCTCGGGAGCGAGCTCCTCGCCTTCTACGGCCAGCACGAGCACCGGCGGCTCATGCTCGCCTCGGCCCAGCTCGACGTGCTCGACGCCCACTGCGGCCCCGACCACCTGGCGCTGCGCGCGCGGGTCGCCGCCGCCCACCAGCGCCGGCGCGAGCTCGAGGAGCGCTTGGAGGAGCTGAGCACGCTGGCCGGGGCTCGAGAGCGCGAGCTCGATCTCCTCACCTTCGAGCTCGAGGAGATCGAGGCCGCGGCTCCGAGCGAGGAGGAGGAGGCCGCGCTCCTGAGCGAGCGTGATCGCCTTCGTCACGCGGCGACGATCACCATCGCTACGGCGGCGGCGGCCGAGGCCCTGGCCCCGGAGGCGGGCGGGCCGGGGGCGGGCTTTCTCCTCGCGCAAGCCGTCGGCGCGCTCGAGCCCGTGGCAACGCTCGACCCGGACCTTGAATCTTCGCTGCAGCGGCTGCAGACGCTCCTCTACGAGGCCGAGGACCTCGGCGCTGACTTGCGCCGGCACGCGTACGAGATCGACGCCGCTCCCGGTCGCCTCGACGAGCTCGAGGACCGCTTGGCGCTCCTGGCCCGGCTCGAACGCAAGCACGGCGGATCGATCGCCGCCGTGCTCGCCCACGCCGAGCGCTGCGTCGCCCGTCGCGACGAGCTCGCGGGGGCCGAGGTCGCGCTCGAAGCGGTGCAGTCCGAGATCGCGACCATGGAGTCCGAGCTTGCCGGGCTTGCAGCGAAGCTCTCCAAGGCGCGCCGCCGGGCGGCGCCCCGGCTCGCCGAAGCGGTGCGCGTGCGCCTCGCGGACCTCGCGATGGAGGACGCTGACTTCGCTGTCGAGCTGGTCCCGCGCGAGGACGGCTGCGGCCCGGCGGGGACCGAGACGGTCGAGCTCATGATCGCGCCCAACCCGGGCGTCCCCGCCGGGCCGCTGCGCCAGATCGCCTCGGGCGGCGAGCTCTCGCGCGTGATGCTGGCATTGCTGAGCGCGGCGCATTCCTCTGACCAGACTGAGGGCGCACGGGGCGGACCCGCCGCGCCCCTGCTCGTCTTCGACGAGGTCGACGCCGGGATCGGCGGGCACACGGCGCGCGCCGTAGGGGAGCATCTGCGCGCGCTCGCGTCCTCGCGCCAGGTCCTGTGCATCACCCACCTGCCCCAGGTCGCCTCGCTCGCCGCGCGCCACTTCCGGATCTCGAAGACGGCCACCGGCGGTATCGCCAGCACCGAGGTCGCCGAGCTCGGCGGCGAGCAGGTGGTGGCTGAGCTCGTGCGCATGCTCGGGGCCGCCGAGGACGACCGTGCCGCCAGCCAGCATGCCCGCCGGCTCCTGCGCGCCGCCTGAGTCGGGATCAGCGGGCGCTCGATCCGCCCGTCGCCGTCCGGCGGCGTCGCTACCGTCAGAGACGTGACTAGACTGACTCAGACGACCTCGCGCAAGGATCACCGGATGGCCCACGACCCCCGACAAGGCGAAACCCAATTCTCGGGCGAGACCCGTTTCATCTTCGTCACCGGGGGCGTCGTCTCCTCACTCGGCAAGGGGATCGCGGCAGCTTCGATCGGCCGCCTGCTCGTAGCCCGCGGCCTCGACGTACAGCTGCAGAAGTTCGACCCCTACATCAACGTCGACCCCGGGACGATGTCGCCCTACCAGCACGGCGAGGTCTTCGTCACCGAGGACGGCGCCGAGACCGACCTCGACCTCGGGCACTACGAGCGCTTCACCGACGCGAATACGAGCCGGGCCTCGAACGTCACCGCGGGCGGGATCTACAACGCCGTCATCCGCCGCGAACGGCGCGGCGATTACCTGGGCGCCACCGTGCAGGTCGTGCCGCACATCACCGATGAGATCAAGCAGCGCATCCGCCTGATGGCGGACGCGAGCGACGTCGACTTCGTCATCACCGAGATCGGCGGCACGGTGGGCGACATCGAGTCGCTGCCGTTCCTCGAGGCCATCCGCCAGTTCCCGGTCGACGTCGGGCGCCGGCGCTGCATGTTCATCCACCTCACGCTCGTGCCCTACATCGGGCACGCCGGTGAGCTGAAGACGAAGCCGACCCAGCACTCGGTGAATGAGCTGAGGAGGATCGGTATCGCGCCCGACATGGTTGTGTGCCGGTCTGAATCGGCGCTCTCACAGGACATCCGCCGCAAGATCGCCCTGTTCGCGAGCCTGCCGGTGGAGGCGGTCGTGTCCGCGCGCGACGTCGAGGACATCTACCAGGTCCCGCTCGTGTTCGAGAGCGACGGCGTCGACGATTACATCCTCGAGCACTTCGGGGTCTCGGCGCCCGAGCCCCAGCTGGCGGGCTGGCGGGCGATGACCGAGCGCGCGAAGGAGGCGACCCGGACGGTACGGATCGCGCTCGTCGGCAAATACGTCAAGCTCGAGGACGCGTACCTGTCCGTGGTCGAAGCGCTCCGGCACGCGGGCGTGCACCATGGGGTGAAGGTCGAGATCGACTGGGTTGACTCCGAGCGGGCGGGCGACCCCGACGTGCGACCGACGCTCGAGCGGGCCGACGGCATTCTCATCCCCGGCGGCTTCGGTGGCCGGGGGATCGAGGGCAAGATTCGCGCCGCCCACCTCGCTCGTGAGCTCCGCGTCCCGTATCTCGGGGTCTGTCTCGGCATGCAGGTCGCGGTGTGCGAGTACGCCCGCGAGCTGGCGGGCATGCCGGGCGCGAACTCGACCGAGTTTGACCCCGAGACGCCGTTCCCGGTCATCGACCTCCTCCCCGAGCAGAAGGAGATCGCCGACATGGGCGGGACGATGCGACTCGGCGCCGATCCGATCAAGCTCCACGCCGGAACGAGGGCGCGCGAGCTCTACGACGAACCCGTTATCTACGAGCGCCACCGCCATCGCTACGAAGTCAACAACCACCTGCGCCGGCGGCTCGAGGCTGCCGGGCTCATCTTCTCCGGCACTTCGCCCGACGACCGGCTCGTCGAGGTCATCGAGCTCCCCACCGATGTGCACCCCTTCTTCGTCGCCTCCCAGTACCACCCCGAGTTCAAGTCCCGCCCGGAGCGCCCGGCGCCCCTGTTCCGCGAGTTCGTGGGGGCGGCGTTGAAGCGGGAGCACGACCGGCGCCGCACCGCGGCACCGCCGGCCGTCGAGCACGACGGGCCCACGGAGCGGGATCGGGAAGGGGCCCCGGCGGGCGACGAGGTCGCGGCCGGGCGCACGACCGGGCGCTGACGAGTCCGCGGTGAGGCGGGCGAGCGACGCGGACCGGGCGCGGCTCGGCGACACCTTCGCCGAGCTGTGTCGGATCGAGAGCCCGTCGGGGCGCGAGCGGGCGTGCGCGGACCGGGTGACCGAGGAGCTGCGCGGGCTCGGGCTCGAGGTCGACGAGGACAGCGCCGGGCCGATCGTCGGGTCGGACGCGGGTAACCTGCTCGCCCGTCTTCCCGGCCCCGGGCCCGAGAGCATCCTCCTGTGTGCCCACCTCGACACCGTTCCGCCCCTGGCGCCGATCGAGCCCGTGATCGTCGACGGCGGCTGGGAGAACGCGGAAGACGGCATCCTCGGCGCCGACAACAAGGCCGCCATCGCCGTCCTGATCGAGCTCGCACGCCGCTTCGCCGCGCGGGCCGAACAGCCGCCCATCGGCCTCGAGCTACTCCTCACCGTCTCCGAGGAGAACGGGCTCCGCGGCGCCCAGGCCTTCGACACGAGCCGTCTGACCAGCAAGTTCGGCTACGTCTTCGACCACGCCTCGCCGATCGGCGGCATCGTCGTCTCTGCTCCCACCTATGACCAGATCGTCGCGGTCTTCCACGGCCGGGCCGCCCACGCCGGCATCCGGCCCGAGCAGGGGCGCAGCGCCATCCTCGCCGCCGCCCGTGCCGTTGCCGCCATGCGCCTCGGACGCCTGGATGAGGAGACGACCGCGAACGTCGGCACCATCGCCGGCGGCACCGCCACCAACGTCGTCCCGGAGCGGTGCCGGCTCGAGGCCGAGGTTCGCGGTCTCGACGACGCTCGGGTCGCCGAGGTCGTCACCGAGCTGGTCGACCACCTCCAGGATGCGGCCAACGCCGGCGAATGCGACCTCGACGTTACCGTCGAGCGCCAGTTCCAGGGCTACCGCTCAAAGCCGAGCGCGCCGCAGATCGTGGCCGCCACCCGCGCGCTCGAGGCGTGCGGCTACGAGCCTCACCACCTTGTCACCGGCGGCGGCTCGGACGCGAACGCCTTCCAGACCGCCGGCTTTCCGTGCGCCAATCTGGCCGACGGCACCGAGCGAAACCACGAGCCGGGCGAGCGCATCAGCGTCGACGCCCTCGAGGGGATGCTCGAGGTCTCGATCGCGCTCCTCGACGCCGCGGCGGAGGTGATCTTGGCGTGACGCGCTTCGAGCCGCTGGGCGGCGAGATCAAGTACTCGGGGCGGATCGTCACCGTCAGCGTCGAGCGCTTCCGCCACGCCGACGGCGAAGTCGTCACCCGGGAGAAGGTCGCCCACCCCGGCGCGGTGGGCATGATCGCCGTCGACGACGCCCACGTCTGGCTCGTGCGCCAGCCGCGCGAGGTCGCCGGCCTCGAGGACTCGCTCGAGATTCCCGCGGGCAAGCGCGACGTCCCCGGCGAGGAGCCCCTCACCACGGCCAAGCGCGAGCTCGCCGAGGAGATCGGCAAGCAGGCCGCGCACTGGGAGGAGATCAAGGTCTTCTTCACCAGCCCCGGCTTCAGCGACGAGCGCGTATGGCT
>JAXDGF010000083.1:0-3400 GCA_034665165.1 Solirubrobacteraceae bacterium
TGCAGTACACGGTCGTCGCTGCCGGCACCGGGGGCACCGGCGGCACGGGCGGCACGGGCGGCACCGGCGGCACCGGCGGCACTGGCAGCACCGGCGGGACCGGCGGGACCGGCGCCACCGGCGGCACCGGCGGGACGGGCGGGACGGGCGGGAGCATTCAAGTCCTCGCCCAGGCGAGCGGCACCTCGATGCTCCAGGCGGTCGACGCGAAGCTCTCCATTACCACCGAGCGCAAGTTCCTCACCCATCGCTGCGTGGCCGTTGTCATCACCGCTCAGGTCGCCGGCACGGCCACGGACAACGTGTTCGCGAATGTCAACGCCAGAGGCCAGATCAGCGCTGCCGCTGGAGCTAAGCGCCGGCTTGTTGCCACTGGGGCCGTGACAATTCCGAAGGCCGGTAGCGCGACGATCAACGTCTGCTTGAGCGGCCGCGGAAGTCGCGTGCTGGCGGCAGCCAAGAAGAAGCACCGCGCTGCTCACCTGACCAATCAGCTCACGTTCGCGCCGACCGGCGGCGCGGCGGTGACGGGCGCTGCTCGCGTGAAGATCAGCGTCTAGCGCGGCCTGCCACGTTGGAGATCCCCTCTCCAAGGCCTAGGACCGCCCGGCCGAGCTCCCAAGGAAGTCGATCAGCAGCGCGTTCACCGCTTCCGGCGCGTCGAGCTGCATCCAGTGCCCCGGGCCATCGAGCCGTTCGTAGCGCCACGGGCCGGCGACGTGGCTCCGCGACTCGGCCATCTGGGGTTCGAGGAGGAAGCGGTCCCCGGAGCTCCAGATGCCCATCGTCGGCGTCCGGACGGGCGGGACGCGCGAGCGCGAGCGCAAGAAGGACTCGGGCGGGAGGTTGGCTCGGTAGTAGTTGAGGGACGGCGTCAGCGAGCCGTTGTCGAGGAGGTCGGCGATCACGGCCTCGCCGTCGGGGTGAGCGGCCCAGTCACGCAGGTTGGCCCAGTCGTTGGCCGCCATCCACTCCTCGGCGATGCCCGGGAACTGGAAGAGGAGCATGTACCACGACTTCTCGCGCTGGGCGAAGCCGCCGCTCCCGTACGCGCCCGGGTGGCCGACGGACATGGCGACGAGATGACCGACGCGATCACCGGCCATGATCGCCGTCCCCCATGCGAGCGAGGCCCCCCAGTCGTGGCCGACGACGTGAGCGCGCTCGGCCCCCGCCGCGTCCAGGACGGCGAGGACGTCGCCGACCAGCAGCTCGCGCCGGTAGGCCTCGACCTCGGCGGGCTTGTCCGAGCGCCCGTAGCCGCGCAGGTCCGGGACGATGACGCGGAACCCCGCCTCCGCCAGCGCCGGCACCTGGTGGCGCCAGACCCGGCCCGAGTCGGGGAAGCCGTGCAGGAGGAGGACAGGCGGGCCCTCGCCCGTGACCTCGTACTCGATCCCGACGCCGTCCGAGTCGGCGCGCACAGCCGGTCTAACCGTCCTTGACGAGTTCGCCGCGCCGATCCACCTCGGCGGATGAAGGACGCGCGCGCAGGGCCTCGAGCCACGCGTTCGTCCGTCCGAGCTCGGTGGGCGGCCCGAGCTCGGGCTTCCACGCCGGCACGCGAACCGCGAGCGGGATGGCGGAGAGATCGACGAGCGTGGGGTCGTCTCCGCCCAGCAGCCATGGTCCTTCGGTGCGGGACAGAAGCTCCTCGACCGTGGGCCAGCGCCGGACGAGGCGCTCGCGCATGATGGCGACGATCTCCGGGTGGTCGCCGCGACCGAGCCCGAACGCCTCCTTGCGCATCGCGAGGAAGAAGTTGACGGTGAGCTCGTCGTCGACCCACCGCATGAGGCCGCGCGCCTGCGCCCGCGCGGTCGCGTCGGCGGGCCAGAAGGCCGGCTCGGGCCGGGTCTCCTCGAGCCATTCGCAGATCGGGGTCGAGTCGCGGATGACGGCGTCGCCGACCTCGAGCACGGGGACCCGGTTCGTCGGATTGAGCTCTCGTAGCCGCGCCGGGCGTGCGCGCGGGTCGATCTCGAGGAGCTCGACCTCGACCCCCTTCTCGGCGAAGGCGATGCGCGCCTTGCCGGCGAAGGGCGACATGCGCCAGGACCAGAGCCGAGGAGCCGACATCCGGGTCGAGCTTAGCGGTGCGACTCCCCAGGGCGGGCGATCACAGCTTGAGTCTGACGTTCGTGATGCTGACCAGCCGCACGCCGGACGTAGTTGTGAAGGTCAGAGTCACCTTGATCGTCCTCAGCTTGAGCTTCAGGACCTTGCGGTAGAGACGGTTCGTGCGCGCCCCGCGCTTGAGCTTGAAGACGATCGTAACGCTGCCCGCGTGTGTGATCTTGCGCGAGATCTTGCCCAGCGCCACCACCTTCGAAGCCGCGGTCGTGGCCCTGGCCGTCTGCCCCGGTGCCGGGTTGTAGGCCGCGAACTGCCATACCGCATTGCCAGGGCCGGGGAAGAAGGTCTTGATCTTCAGACCGACGCAGCGCCCCCGGTGTTGGGCCCCACAGAACAGGCCCCCGCCCACGCTCGGCGGTCCGACTACCGGCACCGACGCGAACGTCGCCGTCACGGACTGATCGGCGCTCATGGTTACCGTGCACGGTCCCGCTCCGGAGCAGCCGCCGCCGCTCCAGCCCGTAAAGGTAGACCCGGCGGCGGGGGTCGCGGTCAGGGTGACGGGCGTGCCTTGGGTATAGCTGGCGGAGCAGGTCGCGCCGCAGTTGATCCCGGCGGGCGAGCTCGTCACCGAGCCGGAGCCGCCGCCGGCCTTGGTCACGGTCAGCGTGTGGGTGATGAGCGTGAACGTCGCCGTCACGGACTGATCGGCGCTCATGGTTACCGTGCACCTTCCCGTCCCCGAGCAGCCGCCGCCGCTCCACCCCGTGAACGTCGATCCCGTCGCCGGTGTCGCCGTCAGGGTGACCATCGCACCCTCGTTGAACATGGCGACACACGTCGGGGCACAGCCGATCCCGGTCGGCGCGCTACCAACGCTACCGGAGCCGGTGCCGTTATCAGTCACGGTCAGGGTGTGCGTAATCATCGTGAATGTGGCCCGGACCGACTCGTCGGCGCTCATGGTCACCATGCACGTCGTTGACGTGCCCGAGCAGCCGCCGCCGCTCCATCCGGCGAACGTCGAATGCGCACCTGGCGTCTCGGTCAGCGTCACGACCGTGCCCTTGTCATACAGCGCCGAGCACGTCGGGGCGCAACTGATCGCGCTGTCCCCGCTCGTCACCGACCCCGGGCCGGTTCCGGCCGTTGTGACCGTGAGCGTCTGCACTGCGGTGAAGGTCGCCGTCACGGACGCGTCGGCGCTCATCGTCACCATGCACGTCCCCGTTCCTGAGCAGCCTCCTCCGCTCCAGCCTGCGAACCTCGAGCCTGCGGCCGGGGTCGCCGTCAGCGTCACTACTGTGCCCTGGTTGTAGATGGC
>JAXDGF010000084.1:0-3590 GCA_034665165.1 Solirubrobacteraceae bacterium
GCCTCGGGCGGAGCCTCGATCTCCGCGCCGATCTCCGCGCCGATCTCCGCGATCACCCCGTCGATGATGAGCACGTCGGCCCGCGCGAGCGAGCCGTCGCTGCGCAGGACGCAACCGTCCTTCACGAGGACGCTCGCGGCCACCGCTAGCTGACCCCCAGACGCTCGCGCACGTAATCGCTGGTCGCGACCTCGCGCCCGGCCGCGTGCGCGCGCTCGACGGCGCGGCGGACGAACTGGGCGTTTGACTCGGCGAGCTGTCCCTTGGCGACGTACACATTGTCTTCGTACCCGACCCGGAGGTTGCCGCCGAGGGCGAGGGCCACGAACGAGAGCGGCAGCTGCGCCCGCCCGATCCCGATCGCCTGCCAGGCCGCGCCGGGCGGAAGCATCGAGGCCATCATGCTGAGCAGGGCGGGGTCGCCCGGCACCCCGCCGCGGACTCCCATCACGAACGAGAACTGGAGCGGCTCTTGGACGAGGCCGCGCTCGACGAGGTCGAGGCACAGGGGAATGTGGCCGAAGTCGTAGATCTCGAGCTCGGGGTGGATCCCGCGCGCGAGCATGAGCTCGGCGAGGCGCTCGACGAACCAGGGCGGGTTCCAGAACGTTCCTCCGCCGAACGTCATCGACGCCGGGTTCAGCGTCGCCATGGTGACGTCGACCTTGCCCGACTCGATGATGCCCACCCGCTCCTCGCAACTCACCTCGAGCCCGACGCCGGTCGACGCCTGCACGACGATGTCGCAGCGCGAGCGGATCTCCTCGGCGATCTCGGCGTAGACGTCGGGATCGGCGGTGGGGCGCTCGTCTGCGTCGCGGGCGTGGATGTGCGCCACCGCCGCCCCGGCCTCTGCCGCCTCGGCCACGGCTTCGCCGATCTCGCGCGGGGTGACCGGGAGGCCGGGGTGGTTCTCGCGCGTGGTCAGCGGCCCGGTGGGTGCGACGGTGATGATCACTGGCTCCCCGGTTGCCACTTCGCCCTGCCTCAGCCGTCGCCGTGCACGACCGCGACGGCCTCGATCTCGATCAGAAGCTCTGGGTACATGAGCGCCTTGACCTCGATGAACGAGCTCGCGGGATACGGCTCCTGCAGGTACTCCGCACGCACGGGCGCGATCTTCGGGAACTCGCCGGCGTCGGTGACGAAGTTGGTGATCTTGACCACGTCGGCGAAGGTAGCGTCCGCCGCCTCGAGGGCGAGCCTCAGATTCTCCATCGTCCGGCGCGTCTGCGCCACGATGTCGCCGACGCCGACGATGTTCCCGTCAGGGTCGAAGGCGACGGCGCCGGCACAGAACACAAGCCGTCCACCCGGAGGCGCCACAACCACATGGGCGTACGGCCCGACCGGCTTGCACATGCCGGGCGGGTTGATCGACGTCTTCGTCACGGGATCGCTCAGGCGGCCTGGCCCGGGAGGAGACCGGGGGCGCCGTCGGACGTGCCAAGGGCTCCGGGCTCGAGGAAGAGCCGCTCGCCCATCGGGTTGACCTCGAAGGGGCCGAGGCCCCGGGGGCGATCGTCGCTGCTCGCTAGCTCGTGGCGCAGGCGCGCCGTCTCCTCGCGATCGATCTCGTACTCGAGGGCGTCGGCGTCGATGACGTTGACGGCGACTCCGTAGACGTCGCGCGCCTTCCCGAGCGAGAGAAGCTCGTCGATCACGTCCTCGAGCACGGCCTCGGGCTTGCGCTTCCAGGGCAGCCCGTAGCCGCCGCCGCCGTTGGAGGCGAAGTAGACGCGCTCGCCCTTCTTGAGCACGGCCTTGGTCGTGAACATGCCGAGGTTCTGCTCGTCGGCGGAGCCGGGATTGCGGATGAGGATGTTGGGGCCGCCGTTGGTGCCGCCCGCGAGCCCGGGGGGACCGACGCGCTCGCGGTCGCCGAGGACGACGAGCTCGGTGTCGCCCCACACGTCGAAGTTGCGGGACAGACCGAAACCACCGCGGAACTCCCCGTCGCCGCAGGAATCGACCTCGGCCTCGGTGCTCGTGTAGTACATCGGGTACCAGCGCTCAAGCACCTCGTTGGGCTGGTTCGAGGCCCCGCCGATGAAGATCATCATGTAGAACGAGTTGCCGTCGGCGTAGGCGCGCGCGCCCTGGCCGCCTTCGAGCCACAGGTAGGAGACGAAGGGCAGGCCGGTACGAGGATGGACGCCGCCGGTGCAGAAGTTCTGCAGGTTGACGGTGGCGGCGTGGACGCGGGTGGGATCGATGCGCTGGAGCGCCTGACCCCAGCAGCACATCGTCACCGCGTCGACCTTCTCGTACGCGCCCGAGCAGTAGCCGGTGACCGGCGTCGGCTCCTTGACGTCGACGCACGTGCCGGGCTTGGAGACAATGTTGATCGCCCGCACGACGCCATGGTTGAGCGGCGCCAGCTCGGGGAAGCAGTGCATGGTCCCGTCGTAGACGGCGGACTGGAGCGCGGGCCGGGCGAAGCCCCAGGAGGCGATCGGGGCCGGGTCCGAGTCCGACCAGTCGACGGTGACCTGGTCGCCCTCGATCGTCATCCGGCAGTGGACCTTGATCATGGGCTGCTCTTCGCGCCCGATGTCGCGGTCGCCGTAGTCGGTGAACTCGTAGCTGCCGTCGGGAAGGCGAGCGACCCAATCGCGGAAGAGCCGCTCGGAGTGATCCATGGTGTCCTCGAAGGCGTCGCGGATCGTCTGCTCGCCGAACTTCTCGATGTAGCCGGTGAGGCGCCGCTCGACGAGGACGCCGGCCTGGTGCTGGGCGTAGCGCTCGGCCACCCGCTCCTTGGGCACGCGGATGTTCATGTCGATCAGGTCCCAGATCGGCTTGACCGGGCGGTCCTTCTCGTACAGCTTCAGCGGCGGCATGCGCAGCCCCTCGGCGTAGCACTCGGTCGCCTGGGGGTTGAAGGTCCCGTGCATGGGGCCGCCCACGTCGGGCCAGTGGCACAGGGCGATGGCGAAGGCGAAGACCTCGCCGCTCGAGAAGATGGGCCGCATGATCTTGACGTCGTTCTGGTGGGTGCCGCCGGTGTAGGGATCGTTGTAGATGAAGACGTCGCCCGGGTGGAACTCGGGGACCTCGCGCACGAGGTGCTGGATCGAGGATTCAAAGGTGCCCATGTGCGGCGCCTGATCGCGCTGCCCGTGGGAGACGAGGCGGCCGTCGGGGGTGAGGATCGAGACCGAGTAGTCGTGGCCCTCGGTGATCGTGGGGGCGTATGAGACGCGCTCGATGAGCGCGCTCGCCTCGTTGCAGATGGCCTTGAAGGCGTTGCGGAGGACCTCGAAGGTGATCGGGTCGAGCCGCAGCGCGGACGTGGTCGTCGTGCTTGGCATCTCAGACTCCCTGGTCGCTCGACGCGACGGCGTGGAGGCGGGCGGGCACGCGCGCGACAGCGTCCACGGCGATCACGAGGTTCATGCCGGCGTCGGTGCGGGCCCGCGCGCCGGGCGGGATCAGGATCGTCGTGTCGGCCTGCTCGACGATGGCGGGACCGTCGATCGTGGCGTCGGCGCCGAGGCGGTCGCGCCGGTAGACGGGCGTATCGGTGAAGTCGCCGACCTCGTCGAAGTACACGGGGCGGGTCTCGTCGGTCGTCGCCTCGCCAGTGG
>JAXDGF010000085.1:0-3205 GCA_034665165.1 Solirubrobacteraceae bacterium
GCTATTGGCTCGCCCGCGACCCCCACGACATCTCGATGGACGAGGTCGTACAGGCGCTCGAGGGCGCGATCGCGCCGATGGAGTGCTTTGTCAACGAGCACACCGAGCGCGTGCTGTGCTCGCACGAGCCGGACGCGGGCCGGGGCTGCGCGACCAAGCTTCTGTGGACTCGCGTGCAGGGGGGCATCATCCGCTCCCTGCAGCAGACCACGCTCGCCGACCTTGTCGAGTTCTCCCGGCGCCGTGAAGGCGTGGAGCCGGCCCGCGCCGACCCCATCGGCCTAGTCCCTTCAACTTGAACTGAAAGCGGGAGATGGCAGATCTAGAAATCAGAAACCTCCACGTCCGGGCCGGAGAGAAGGACATCCTCCGCGGCCTGGATCTAGTCGTCGACAAGGGCGAGATCCACGCGCTGATGGGGCCGAACGGCTCGGGCAAGTCAACGCTGGCCAACGTGATCATGGGTCATCCGGGACTCGAAGTGACCGACGGGCAGATCTTCTTCAAGGGCGAGGACATCACCGAGGCCGATCCCGACGAGCGCGCCCGCATGGGCCTGTTCCTGGCCTTCCAGTACCCGGTCTCGGTCCCCGGGGTGACGGTGACCAAGTACCTGCGCACGGTGATGAACGCTCACCGTGACGCCAAGGGCGAGGAGCCGATCTCGCTCAAGGACTTCCGCCAGACGGTCGAGGCCGCGATGGCGCTCACCGAGGTCCCCAGGGAGTTCTCGAGCCGCTATCTGAACGAGGGCTTCTCGGGCGGCGAGAAGAAGCGCATGGAGATCCTCCAGCTCGCCCTCCAACGACCCGAGATGGCGGTGCTCGACGAAACCGACTCGGGTCTCGACATCGACGCGCTGCGCGTAGTGGCCAACGGCGTCAACTCGGTCGCCGGACCCGACATGGGCGTGCTCATCATCACCCACTATCAGCGCATCCTCCATCTCGTGCAACCGAGCCACGTGCACGTGATGTTCCACGGGCAAATGGTCAAGCAGGGCGGCCCGGAGCTCGTGACCGAGCTCGAGGCCAAGGGCTACGGCTGGATCCGCGAGGAGATCGAGGCGGGGGTATGACCGGGGTGGGCGAAGTGACCACGCCCGTCCCCGCGCCGGACTCGCTGCCCGACGTCGCCTCGCAGTTTCCCGTCCTGCGCCGGGAGGTGAACGGGCGGCCGCTCGTGTACCTCGACTCGGGCGCGACCTCGCAGACGCCGCAGCCGGTGATCGACGCGATGACGCACTACTACACGCATTCGCGGGCGAGCATCCACCGCGGCGTCTATCCGCTCGCCGTCGAGGCCACCGACCTCTTCGAGGGCGCCCGCGAGCGCATCGCCGCCTGGCTGGGGTCGACGATCGAGGAGACGATCTTCACCACCAACGTCACCGCGGCCATCAACCTCGTCGCCTACACCTGGGGCCGCGCGAACGTGGAGCGCGGCGACCTCGTCGTCATCACCGAGATGGAGCACCACTCGAACATCGTTCCCTGGCAGATCCTCTGTCAGGAGCGGGGGGCCGAGCTCGCCTACGTACCGGTGCTCGACAACGGACACCTCAATTCCGATGCGCTCGAGTTCCAGCTCACGCGGGGTCCACGCCTGGTCGCCCTCACCCACGTCTCCAACGTCCTCGGCACGATCAATCCGATCGCCGAGATCGTGCGCCGCGCGCACGACGCCGGTGCCGTGGTCCTCGTCGACGGCGCCCAGGCGGTGCCCCAGATTCCCGTCGACCTAAAGGAGATCGACGCCGACTTCTACGCCTGGACCGGACACAAGGCCTACGGGCCCACCGGCATCGGCGTCCTCCACGGCCGTCGCGAGCTGCTCGAGGCGATGCCGCCCTTCATCGCCGGCGGTCACATGATCCGCGCCGTCGGGGACTTCGAGTCGACGTGGGCCGACCTGCCGTGGAAGTACGAGGCGGGAACCTCGCAGATCGCCGAGGCGATCGGGCTCGGCGCCGCCGTCGACTGGATCCGCGACCTCGGCATCGAGCGCATCCGCGCCCACGAGGAGGCCCTCGTGGCGAACGCGCTCGACCGGCTCGCGGAGGTCCCCGGGCTCACCATCCACGGACCCCGGAGCGCGTCCGAGCGCGGCGCCCTCATCTCCTTCAGCCTCGATGGCGTCCACCCCCACGACGTCGGCGAGATCCTCGGGCGCGAGGGCGTGTGCATCCGCGCCGGGCACCACTGTGCCCAGCCGCTCATGCGCAGGCTCGGCATCGGGGCGAGCTCGCGGGCCTCGTTCGCCGCCCACAATTCACCGGCCGACGTCGACCGCCTGCTCGAAGGGCTGGCGGACGTGCGCCGGGTCATGGAGCTCTAGCCATGGACAACATGTACCGCGAGAACATCCTCGAGCACTACAAGCGGCCCCACAACTGGAGCCCGCCCGCGCCCCCGCTCGAGGACCCTGACCACGAGTTCCACGACCTCAACCCCCTGTGCGGCGACGAGCTCAAGGTCCAGCTCAAGATCGGCCCCGACAACGAGGTCGAGGAGGTTCGGTTCTCCGGCCACGGCTGCGCCATCTCCCAGGCGGCGGCGTCGATGGTCTCGGACGAGATCAAGGGGATGAAGGTCGACGATGTTCTGAGGCTCGACCGCTCGTTCGTCCTCGACCTCCTCGGCGTCGACATCTCGGCCACGCGGATCAAGTGCGCGTTGCTCTCGCTGAAGGTGCTCAAGGGCGCGTCGCTCGGTCACGCGGTCGGATGGGAAGACAAACCCGAGGCGGCGTAGCCTCCGCGAGGCCCGTAAATCCTGCGCGGCCAGGTGCCGGCCGCTATGATCTCGATTGTAAATCCGATCAGCGCACTAGGACATACGAATAACTTGCCCGAAGTCATTGAAGTCTGTTCCGTGAAGGATCTCCCGCCCGGCGCCAAGCGCCTGGTCGAATGGGAGGACCTCGAGATCGGCGTTTTCAATTGCGGCGGCACGGTGTACGCGATCGAGGACCGCTGCACGCACGATGACGGCCCGCTCGTCGAGGGCGAGTTCGACCAGGAGGCGTGCACGGTCGAGTGCCCGCGACACGGCTCGCTCTTCGACCTGAAGACGGGCAAACCCAAGACTCTTCCGGCCTACGTACCGGTGGACACCTTCCCGGTGATCATCGACGAGGAAACGATCAAAGTGGAGGTGGAGTAGTGGCGACTCCCGAGACAGAAGCCCTGCCTGTAGTCCTGACT
>JAXDGF010000086.1:0-11483 GCA_034665165.1 Solirubrobacteraceae bacterium
GCCGTAGATGAAGAGCGAGAAGGCAACGATGTACATCGCGTCGATGAAGCTCGTCGACTGGAGGAAGATGGTCGCGGGCGCGAGGCCGGTCACTTCGCGTCCTCGTCCTTGGCTTCCACGGCCGGCGCCGGGTCGGGCTTGCGCTTGAACATCTCGAGCATCCGGTCGGTGACGAGGAAACCGCCGACGACGTTGATCGTCCCGAACATGACGGCGATGACGAGGAGCACGTGCTCGAGCACGCCGGTAGCCTCGTGCATGAGGAGCAGGCCGCCGAGGACGACGATCCCGTGGATCGCGTTCGTGCCCGACATCAGGGGCGTGTGCAGCGTGTTCGGGACCTTCGAGATGACCTCGAAGCCGACGAAGGCGGCGAGCACGAGGATCGCGATGTCGGTAATGACGGTCATGGCCTGGCCTCCCCTCCCGCCTATGCCGCGGCTGCGGCGGCGGCCTTGGCGCCTTCGTGCACGATCTCGCCGTCGCGCGTCACGCACGCTCCGGCGATGATCTCGTCCTCGAAGTCGAGCACGAGCTCACCGTCCTTGATCATCAGCTCGAGCAGCGACTGCACGTTGCGCGCATAGAGCTGCGAGGCGTGCTCGGCCATCGTGCTGGGCACGTTGAGCGGCGCGAGAATCTTGACGTCATAGGCGACCACCGTCTTCCCGGGCTCCGAGAGCTCGCAGTTACCGCCCGCTTCGCCCGCCAGGTCGACGATCACGGACCCGGGCTTCATCTTCTTCACGGCCTCCTCGGTGACGAGGATCGGCGCCCGCCGGCCGGGGACGAGCGCGGTCGTGATGACGACGTCGACCTTTCCGATCGCCTCGGCCATGAGCTCCTGCTGGCGCTGCTGCTGCTCGGGCGTGAGCTCCTTGGCGTAGCCGCCCGCGCCTTCGAGGTCACCGCCCAGGTCGAACTCGAGGAAATGCGCCCCGAGCGACTCGACCTGCTCCTTGACCGCAGAGCGGACGTCGAAGCCCTGGAGGACCGCGCCCAACCGCCGCGCGGTGGCGATGGCCTGGAGCCCGGCGACGCCGGCGCCGAGGACGAGGACGGTCGCGGGGCGGATCGTGCCCGCCGCCGTCATCAGCATGGGAAAGAACCGGCCGAGCTCCTGGGCCCCGATCAGCGCCGATCGGTACCCGGAGATGTTGGCCTGTGAGGAGAGCGCGTCCATCGACTGCGCGCGGCTGATGCGCGGGATCGCCTCCATCGCGAATGAGGTCACGCCCGCGGCCGCCAGCGCCCGCACGCCCTCGGCGTTGGTGAGCGGGGCCAGGAACCCGATGACCACGGTCCCCTGCTTCAGGCGCGCGATCTCCTCGGCCGTCGGGGGCGCGACTTTGAGGAGAACGTCGGACGCGAACGCCTGTACCGGGTCGTCGGTGAGCGTGGCGCCGGCGTCCTCGAACTGGGCGTCCGGGATCATCGCGGCCGCGCCCGCCTCCCGCTCCACGGCCACCTCGTGGCCCTGGCCGGTGAGCTTGCGTACGACCTCCGGGACCAGCGCGACGCGCCGCTCGCCAGCGACGGACTCCTTCGGAACCCCGATCTGCATGCGGCGCGGGAGGGTACCGGTTTGGAGGCGGCGGAGGTATTTGAGGTGGCAACTAGGGCAGCGGCACCGGGAGATCACGCGTCCCCTGGACCGCGACGGCCAGGTGGTCGGTGAGCCGCGCAGCGCTCAGGGCCGAGGCCGCGGCGGCCACGCCGGCCCCGTCGGTGCCCGTCACGAACCACGTCGGAGCGGTCTTGCTGTTCCCCGTGGCGGCGATCAGCCCGGCGCCGGGACCGAGGCGGCGGACGACGTTGCCGTGGGGGTCCAGCAGCTCGAGGGTTGCGTGTTTGGCCCCGGCGAACCGGGCATAGACGCCACCCGTTGTCGGCCCGTGCGCGATCAGGAGCGCGGCGATCTCCCCTTGCACGTCCTTCCAGGTCCCGACCACAACGCCGAGCGTGTCCGCTCCCGAGCCCGTGCCCAGGAGCTGGCGCGCGGCGGGCACGCCGACGGCCGCCAGCGCGGCCGACGCGCGGTCGCACGCCGTCGTCACATCGGGAGCGCACTCGAGGGTGACGGGCAGGCGCTTGCCCCCGAAGCCACCCACGAAAGGCGCGGGAAACGATCCGACCACGGCGGGCACGTTCCCGGTCGCGCTGTCGTCGTGGAGGTCCCACCAGATCTTGTCGCCGGCGTGGACGAGCGTCGGAAGCCGGGGCGTCCCCAGCCCGACCGAGCTGCCGTTGACGGACACGAACCAGCGGCTTTGGGTCGTGGCGGTGGCGCCGTCGATGCCGGTCACGGTGTTGCCGCTCGTCTGGACGGGGAAGCTGCGCTGCAGGAGGCCGATCAGCGTCCCGGAGCCTGTGAGTTGTGCGTTGCTGACCTCGGCCACGCGGCGCGCGCCGAAGTCGCGAGTGACGGTGAGGGTGACGGCGGTGGGGGCGTGATTGGAGGCGAGGCCGCAGCCGGCGAGGGCTGCGACGCTCGCGAGGGCCGCGAGGGCCGCGAGGGCCGCGAGGGCCGCGGGCCCCGCGAGGCGGTGGGTGAGAGGCTGCCGGGTGAGGACGCGGCGGATCGTAGCGAGGGCGCGGAAGGCTGGTGCAGGGGCGTTCTGCGCAGGGGCGTGATGGGTTGGCTGCAATAGTTGCGGCTTTTCAGCGCGGCCCCCGGGTTTCGGGCGCGTGCGGCCTTTCAGCACGGGTGCGGGGTTTCGGGCGCGTGCGGCGGGCCGGGGCGCGGCCTCGCCGGGCCGCGGGCGAGCTGCGTTGTCATCGTTTATGAGGCGGCTGGCAACCACGCCCGCGGCCGACCACGGGCCGGCGCGCGCACTCGGGACCGGCGGACCGCCCGGGCGCCGGGACCGCCGCCCCCGCGGGGAGGGTGGGGGCGGGCAGGGGCGGGGCGGGGCGGTTCGTGCGGGGCGTGCTGCGAAACCCTTGAAATACGATCAAAACGCAGCACGGGGTCGGCCACCTGCCCCCCGGGGGCCGCGCGCGGCGACCCGCGGCCGGGCGAAACCGCCGACCACGGGAACGGCCCGCGCGCTGGGACCGGCCGACCGCCCGGGCGCCGGGACCGCCGCCACCCCTCGGGAGGGGTTTCCAAACCAGCCAGACAAACAAGCCGCCACGCAACCAGACAAACAAGCCGCCACGCAACCAGTCGATCAAGCCGCAGCTCCGGCCAAGCAGCGAACCCGATCACCGGAGATCCCGCGGTGCAGAGCTACTCGGCGGCGCGCAAGCCAGGCCGCAGGGCCGGGTGTCATGCCCCGCGCGCGCCTCGATGAGCCGCGCGCGGGGTCATGATGTTCGACTCAGACCGAGGACAGCTCGCGCACCTGGGTCAGGCGCATGGCGTTGCCCGACGGGTCGCGGAACCCGCAGTCGATGCCGTAGGGACGCTCTTCGGGCTCCTCGGAGAACTCGACGCCGCGGCTCTTGAGCTCCTCGTAAGCCGCGACGCAGTCGTCGGTGGTGAGGAAGACGGTGCCCGCGAAACCCTTCGACATCAGGTCGCGCACCTGCTCGGAGGTCTCGGCGTCCATCACCGGCGGACCGGGGATGGGCATGAGCACGATCGAGATCTCGGGCTGGCCGACGGGGCCGACGGTGAGCCAACGGAAGTCGCCCATCTCGGGCAGGGTGACGTCGACGCGCACCTCCATGCCGAGCTTCTGGGTGTAGAACTTGAGCGCCTCGTCCTGGTCGTGAACCCAGAGCTGAGCGACGGAAACCTTGAACATGGTGTTACCTCCTGTGGAAGACGAACTTGTCGCCGGCCAAGCTACTCCGGCGAGGCCCCGGTGTCTTCTCGAAACGTGCTGCGTTGCCGGCGGGCGTAGACACGCAGGACGCACGCGGGCACGCGGGCGTGCTGGGAGGCAGGAGGGAAGGCGGCCCGGTAGGCCGTGGGCGACTTCCCGTAGGTCTTGCTGAAGCTGGTCGTGAACGACCCGACGCTCTGGAGCCCGACCGAGAAGCAGATCTCGGCGACCGAGTGGTCGGTGTTGCGCAGGAGCGCCGCGGCGCGCTCGAGCCTGCGCGTCAGCAGATACGAGTGCGGCGACTCCCCGAAGGCGCGGCGGAACTCGCGGCTGAAGTGGGCGCGCGACAGGCGCGCCGCGGCGGCGAGATCGTCGACCCCGAGCGGCTCGAAGTAGCGCGCGTCGGCAAGGTCCTTGGCCCGCAGCAGGTGACGCGCGGGCGGGACGTAGGTCGTCACGACCCCTCGTCGGCCCCGAAGACCTCGGCCGCCGCCGCCTCGGCCGCCTCGAGCTGGTCCTCGACGAGGGCGAGACCGGAGTCCCAGAACCCGGGATCGGCGAGGTCGATGCCGACGATGGCGCCGAGCTGCTCCGGGCTGCGGGACCCTCCGGCGCCCAGAAGCTCGAGGTAGCGAGGGACGAAGGACTCGCCCTCCTCCATGTAGCGGCGGTACACCGAGAGCGCGAGGAGCTGTCCGTAGGCGTAGGCGTAGACGTAGCCCGGTGTGTTGATGAAATGCGGCACGTAGGACCACCACATGCGGTATCCGTCGGTGACCTCGACGGCATCGCCGAAGAGCTCGGTCTGAGTCTCGATCCAGAACTCGTTGACGCGGTCCACCGAGAGCTCGCCGTCGGCCCGCCGGCGAGTATGCACGAGGTGCTCGAAGCGGTTCATCGCCATCTGCCGGAACACGGTCGCGATCGCGCCCTCCAGGCTCTCGGCCAGGAGACTGAGGCGGTCCTTGGGAGTCGAGGCGGTGTCGAGCATGCGCCCGAACACGAGCGCCTCGCCGAACACGGAAGCCGTCTCGGCCAGCGTCAGCGGCGTGGACTGATGGAAGATCCCCTGGGGCTGCGCGAGCGCGGCGTGGAGCCCGTGGCCGAGCTCGTGCGCCATGGTGAGGACGTCCCGGCGTCGCGCGGTGTAGTTGAGCATCACGTAGGGGTGAACGCTGGGCACGGTGTAGGAGCAGAACGCGCCGCCGCGCTTGCTCGGGCGGATGGGCGCGTCGATCCAGTGCCCGTCGAAGAACCGGCGCGTGATCTCACCCGCCACCGGCGAGAAGGACGCGTAGGTGCCGAGCACGAGCTCCCGCGCGTCGCCGAAGCTGTAGGTGACGTCCTCGTCGAGGACGGGCGCCCCGCGATCGTAGTCGGCGAGCTTCGGGAGTCCGAGGAGCCGTGCCTTGAGCGCATACCAGCGCTGAGGGATGTCGTAGCGGCGGCGCACAGCCTCGATCAGGGCCATGACCGATTCGTCGGAGGCCTCGTTGGCCAGGTTGCGGCTCGCGAGCCAGTGGGGGAAGTGGCGTAGACGGTCCTCGACGGCCTTGTCGTGGACGAGGGTGTTGTAGATGAAGCCGCGGGTACGCAGGCCCGGCTCGAGCGCCCCGGTGACCGCCTGGGCCGCTGTCCGCCGCACCTCGCGCTCAGGCGACTGCAGGCGGCTGAGCGCTACCTCGAGCTTGACCTCTTCGCCATCGAGGGGGACGGTCAGCGCCGCCGTGAGCTCACCGAACAGGCGACCCCACGCCACCTGGCTCGAGATCGCCTTCTCGGCCAGGATCTTCTCCTCGGGCTCTGAGAGCAGGTGGGGGCGGTAGCGGCGGGCGCTGCGCAGATAGTGGGCGGCGAAGGCGAGCTCCTCCACGGAGAGGAGTTCGTCGGCACGCTCGTCGTCGACCGCGGCCCATTCGAGCTCGAAGAAGAGGAGCTTGGTCTCGATCTCCGTGTCGCGCTCCTGCACGCGCTGGAGCAATGCCCCGCGCTCGGGGTCGGCGGTGTCAGTCGCGAAGCGCAGCCCGGCGTATGAACCAGCGCGCCCGACGAGGTCGTAGACCGTCTCGAGCCGGCGCATGGCCTCGGCCAGCTCGGAGGAGTCGAGCTCGGCGACCCGACCCGCGTAGGCGGCCGCGAACTGATCGGCGAGCTCGGTGGCGCGATCGAGCTGGCGCTCGACCCCGGCTTCGCCCTCGCCTTCGACGAGGTCGTCGAGATCCCACTCCGTGCTCTGGAGTTCGGGATCGGCGAGTAGTACGTCGGTGGCGACCACGTCAGACAGGTTATTAGGGTTCGCGTCAGAATTAGTGGCGAAATTTGACGAGTGGCTGGGCGTGACTGGCGCCGCCCGCTCGCCACGACAGTATTGGTGACACACGAGGGCTGAGCTCGTTGGCGTCAGGCGCGTCCAGACGCCATCAAAGCCGTCAATAATTCTGACGCGGGCCCTTAGATTAGGCTAGGCCGCGCAGCCACCGGGCGCGAGCGAGCCGGTCAACTCGAAGACCAAGATCGGCTGTCCGTGCACAACCTGGCGGAACACCACCCGCGTGCCCACCCCCGACGCCGTCCACCCGCCCTCGGGCGAGGACTGGAGGCCGCGCGGGTGCCACGGGTCGCGGGCCGGGGTGGTTACGAGGTAGCGGTAGCGCCCTGCATCGAGGGCGGTTCGCCACGCTCGGCATGTGTGGATCGGCGTGAACGATCCGTGCGCTCCTCGGGCGGCGACGTACTGGACGCGATTGGAGTCATCGAGGCCGAACAGCGGGTATGAGAAGAAGCCTCCGAAGGTGCCGGCGAGCGCGACGCGCGCGTGGTGGATGCCGCGCGCCCACGCCCACAGCCTCGAGAGCGAGGACACTCCGGGCTCGAAGGCGTAGCGCCCACGGAGGTAGTGGCGCTGGCCGGCATAGCCGGCGAGGGCGACGGCGGCAAGAGCGACGACGACGGCAGCGCCGAGCGCAGCGCGGGCCGGTGGACGGCGGGCGAGGGCGATGGCGGCGCCGAGCGCAACCACGGCGGCGACGGCGGCGATGACCGCGCCGCCGACGTAGCCGCCGTTCCAGAGCCGGCCCTCGGCCAGGGTGACGGCCAGGAGCAGGGCGAGGACCGCGAGCGTCGCCGCCCGCGCCCGCGGCCCGTCGAGCGCCGGCGCGAGTGGGGTGACGGCCAGCGCCAGGGTCAGGCCGGGGGCGGCGTAACGGAGATTGAAGGCGAACCCCGAAGGGTCGCCGGCGGGACCGGCCGCCGTCTCGGGCGTGATGAGATAGGCCGCGAGGGAGACGAGGGCCACGAACCCGAGCAGTTGCGTAGTGCGCTCCACGCGGGCGAGGAGGCAGAGGACGGGGCCGAGTACGGCCAGCGCGACGATGGCGACCCACCAGGGACCGAGCCCGGCGGCCAGGCCGGGTTCGAAGAAGCGGCTCCAGACGCTCGTGTCGGTGGTGTAGTGGACGATCGCGAACCCCGTGTGCTGCTGGAGCGGCGCGGCCGGGGTGGCGAAGATCCCGAGCCCGAGCCAGGGCAGGGGGTTCCCGACGGCGATGAGATTGCGTAGGTACCAGTAGCCGCCGGCGAGGACGAGGGCGGGGACCCAGGCGACGACGACGCGCGGGCGGCGGCCGCGGCGGGCGACGAGGATGGTGCCGACGGTGAGGGCGAGCACGGGCGCGAGCAGGCTGAGCTTGACCGCGACGGCGAGGCCGGCGGCGACCCCGGCGATGGCCAGGGGGACAGCGGGGGCGCCCGATCCGGCGGGGTCGAGAGGGTCTGCGGGGGCGTCCGACCCGGCGGGGTCGGCGTTCACGACCAGCGCCACCGCGGCGAGAAGGAAGAAGACGCCGGCGATGTCGTTGGCGGCGGTTCCGCCCTGAGAGATGCGCAGCATCGGCGTCGCGAGCGCGAGCGCGGCGGCGGTCATCGTCGCCGGGCCGAGGCCGCGGCGCGCGCCGATGCACCACGCCGCGAGGAGCGTGAGCGCGAGCCAGCCGAGATTCATAGCCGGAGAGAGCGTGTCCCGACCGAGGAGGACGATCCCCAGCCCGTGCAGCAGCTCGGAGGTGGCCGGATAGAAGGGGGTCAGGTACTCGACGTCGGTGTAGTGAAGGGTCGTCACCCACCCCGTCTGCGCAAACGACGCCGCCCACGGCAGGTGGTACCAGAGCGAGTCGAAGCTGCGGATGCCGGTGTCGTACGAACTGAGGGTGGGGATGGCCCATTCGGCGATGACGGCGGCGGCGGCGATGAGGGCCACGGCGAGAACGGCGGCGGGCGGGCGTCGAGGCGCCGGGGCGCCCGGCGGCAGCGAGTCGCGCGCCGGCTCCCGACCACCCGGCGGCCCCGGCCCGCCCGCAGGCCCGCCGCGCCCGGCCCACCTGGCCAACCCCGCCCCTGCGACCACGCACGCCACCACGATTGGTAGGAGCCTGAACAGGCCGACGGCACCGAGGACCTCGACGATCCCGATCAGGAGCGCGAAGCCGAGGACGAACTCGGCCAGGCGGGCGAGCGCTCCCCTCCATCCCGGGAGTAGGCGGGCCCGCAGCGACACCGCGCCGACGGCCACCGACGCGAGCACGACGACGAGCGCGGCGAATCCGACCGCGTAACGCCCTGCCGTCACGTGCAGCTCGACCCCATGGTTCGCTGTAACACTAGTGTCGTGTCAGTGGGTCGCCTGACCGCCGCGCTCGCGGCGCTGCTCGCCCTGGTGGTCGTCCTCGCCGGGTGCGGCGGCGACGCCCCGCGGCACCCGAGCCTGAGCTCCGTTCCGCTCGTCCCCGGCGGGCAGGTGGTCGTGCGCGCCAACGCCTGCGACGCCGGCGCCAACGCCTATTGCGCGCTCGACCTCGTGCTCGTCAACCCGCGCTTCAAGTCCTCGGAGGAGCTGGTCACTAACGAGCGCCGGTGGCTCAAGCACAACCGCTGGCTGCTCGTCTCAGCTCAGACCGGGGATGAGCAGTCGGCCGACTCACCCGGCGGGCGCATCCGGGTCACCTTCTCCACCCCGTTGCTGGACCTCAGGGACATCGAGCTCGGGTGGATCAAGCGCCCCCGGCCGATCGCCCTCGCTCTTTCGCGCGCGATCTACGACGGCTCGGCCGCGATGTCGGTCAATGTTGTGGCGGGACCCTCGTAGGTCTACGGGCAGATTGGCGTTGGCGTCGGGCGCTCGGAGATGGAGCTGGGATAGGCGAACGCGGCGGTGGAGGCGCGGACGCCTCCCGGAAGGGCGGGCGTGCCCGCCGCGCGGATGAGGCGCGTATGGGGGTCGACGGTCACCGAGCCGCTCAGCGATCGGTAGACGAAGCTGTTACCCGACGGCCTCACGTTGAACGGGGGCGTGGTGGCCTGGGTCAGCCACGCGGCCCACAGGATCTGGGTGGTGACCCCGATCAACTTGATCCGCTGGTAACAAGCTCCCTGGCCGAGGTACTGGAGCCCGTTCTTATCCATGTCGATGAGCCTTCCGGACGGGGAGAAGATCGCAAGGTACTCCCGCTTGGCGTCGGCCACCGCGCGTCCAATCGTGCCGCCGACGACGGTCTCGACGAGGCGGGGCTTAGCCTCCATCGCTACCGAGACCTGGCTCGGGGAGGGCGCGGGCCCCCGGTGGAGGCGCGGCTTGGCGTCGCCGCAGCCGGCGAGGATCAGGGCGAGGACGCCAGCGCCACCGAGCGCCCTCGTTTGCCGCCTCAATCCGAATGTCCTTCGTCGCGCGGAGTCACCACCACGCGCCCGTCGTCCCCCACCGCCACCGAGCTCCGGCCCGCGAGCAGGTCGCGGAGATCGGCCCCGACGAGCTCACGGCGCCAGCCCGACAGCGTTCGGACCGAGGGCTCGGGCTCGCGTCGGCGCGCCGCGGCGACGATCTGGTCGAGCTCGGCGCGCGAGGTGATGAGCTCGTAGGCGAGGCCGGCCTCGAGGGCGCGCGCCCGGATCAGGGCCTCGGCCAGGGCGATCAGCGGGGCGTCGCCCGACTCCGAGCTCCCGCGCCGCTCCTCGCGCGGGATCGGCGGACGCTCGGCCCCACGCTGGATCGCCTCGATGATCGCCTCCCCCCGGCGGCGGATGTTCGAGGGATGCACGCCGCGGATCTGCTCGAGGGCGGTGACGGTCTTGGGCCGGCGCTTGGCCGCCTCGACGAGGGCGGGATCGGCCAGGACCGAACCCACGGGCCGGTCCTCCTGCGAGGCGGTGCGCTCGCGCCAGGCCGCCAGCTCGCGCGCGATGGCCCGCGAGCGCGGGTCGAGTTGTCCGACGCGCGGCAGCCGCTCCCACGCGGTCTCGGGGTCGCGCTCGTCGGTGGCCGACTCCAGCAGGCGGCACTCCTCGCTCGCCCATTCGAGCCTTCCCGACTCCTCGAGCCGACCCTGGATCCGGTCGCTGAGCTCGAGCAGGTGGACGACGTCCTCGCGGGCATAGCTGAGTTGTTCGGCGGTGAGCGGGCGCTGGTTCCAGCGGGTGTAGCTCGCCGTCTTGCCCACCCGCCGGCCGAGGATGGTGCCGAGCAGATTGCTGTAGCCGGCCTGAGCGCTCGCGCCGACGAAGCCGGCGGCGATCTGGGTATCGAAGATGTTGTGTATGTCGGTCTGCCAGGTGCGACGGAGAATGGCGACGTCCTGGCGGCCGGCGTGGAGGACGACCTCGATGGCGGGGTCGCCGAGGAGCTCTGCGAGCGGGGTGACGTCGACGTCCTGGAGCGCGTCCACGAGCACGATCTTCGGCTCCTCGCCGGCGGCAGCGTCGACCGCCACCTGGACCAGGCACAGGAGGGCCCGGTACCGCCCCTCGGACATGAACTCGGTGTCTATGCCTAGGCGGCCCGAGGCCCGGGCCGCGGCGGCGACCTCAGCGACATCATCGGAGCTGCCGAGAGGGGGAATCTCCCCACGGTCCATCGGGAGACCCTACCCGGAAGGGAAGTCTGAACGCTTAACCGACCGCGCTGGTAGGATTTGAGTCGATGATCTTCTCTTCCAAGGCAGAGTATGGAGTTCGCCTCATGGTCGAGCTCGGTCGGCAGTCGCCCGCGCACCCGACGAGCCTGAAGGCGGTGGCGGAAGCTGAGGGACTGCCGCTCGCCTATCTCGAGCAGGTCGTGGCCCGGCTGCGCAAAGCCGAGCTCGTGATGAGCGCCCGCGGCGCACACGGTGGCTACTGGCTGGCGCGGGACCCCCACGACATCTCGATGGACGAGGTAGTCCAGGCGCTCGAAGGCGCGATCGCGCCGATGGAGTGCTTCGTCAACGAGCACACCGAGCGTGTGCTGTGCTCGCACGAGCCCGACGCGGGGCGGGGTTGCGCCACCAAGCTGCTCTGGACCCGCGTGCAAGGCGGGATCATCCGCTCGCTGCAGCAGACCACGCTCGCCGAGCTCGTCGAGTTCTCCCGGCGGGGTGAAACGCCCGAGCCGACGGGCACCTCCCTCCCGGTCGCTCGACGCTCGGCTGTGCCTGCCCCAGCGCCCGGCCTAGTTCCTTCAACCTGAACCGAAAGCGGGAGATGGCAGACCTAGAAATCAGAAACCTTCACGTCTCGGCCGGGGACAAGCCGATTCTGCGCGGCCTGGATCTGGTCGTCGACAAGGGCGAGATCCACGCCCTGATGGGCCCCAACGGCTCGGGCAAGTCGACGCTCGCCAACGCGATCATGGGCCACCCGGGCCTCGAGGTAACCGACGGCCAGATCATCTTCAAGGGCGAGGAC
>JAXDGF010000087.1:0-2722 GCA_034665165.1 Solirubrobacteraceae bacterium
AGCCCGACCAGTCCGGAGCCCTGGTCGGGGTCGGCTCCGCCGATTCCGTCGTCTCGGATCGCCAGCTGCAGGATGGCGTCGTGTGTGTCGAGCTCGACGTTGACGACGGATGCCGGGGCGTGCTTGGCGGCGTTGGTCAACGCTTCCGACACCACGTAGTAGGCCGCGACCTCCACACGCTCGGGCAGCCGTCGGTCGGCGTGCAGGTCGAGCTCGACCGGTACCGCCGAACGGCGTGCACGCGTTCTGAGCGCTGGCCCCAGGCCCCCCTCGGACAGGATCGCGGGGTGAATCCCGCGGGAGATCTCCCGCAGCTCGTCGAAGACGCTCGCCAGCCCCTCGGCAACGTGCGTCAACTCGCGGTCGAGCTCGCCGAGCTGCGGCGGCACCGCCGTCTGCACCGCGCGCATCTGCAGCTGGAGCGAGACGAGCCGCTGCTGGATGCCGTCGTGCAGGTCGCGCTCGATCCGCCTCCGCGTCTCATCGGCGGCGGCGGCGATCCGGGCGCGCGAGGCAATCAGCTGGGCGCCGCTCTCCGCGTTCGCGATCGCCGTCGCCACAAGCTCTGTGAACGAGGCGAGGGGCGCCTCGGTATCCGCCGCCAGCGGCCGGCCCAGGGATAAGTGGGTCGACATCACCCCCCAGAGGCGGCCCTCGACGATAACCGGCGTCCCGACGCCTGAGCCGACCTTGTCATCGCGGGCTGCGACACCAAGCGGCCCGGAGGCATCAGCAAAGCCGTCGATCCGGGCGGCGCGGCCCGTCTGGAAGACGAGCGTGCTGACGTTCTTCCCCCCAAGGCTCCACCGGGGGCCACCACGAGGAGCGATGGGGTCGCCGCCTGTCCTGCCCCAGCCGGCAACGATGGTCATCGTCGTGCCGTCGGACTCGTAGCGGCCCAGGTGCGCGTATTCGACGCAAAGCAGCCGCCCGACCTCCTCGGTGACCGCCGCGAACACCTCCTCCGGCGGCGCTCCACGCGCCACCAGCGTCGCGACCCGCCGCAACGCCGCCTGCTCGTCGGCCAGCCGGGCGATACCGGCGCGGCTCTCGGCATTCGCGATCGCCGTGGCAACGAGCTCCGTGAACTCCGCGAGGCGTAACTCCGTTCCCGACGGCAGCGGCTCAGGTTTCGTCGACCCGGCTGTCATCACGCCCCAGAGGCGTCCCTCGACGATGATGGGAGCGCCAGCTGCGGCCCGAACTCCTGCTCTCTGCAGGGGCTCCGACAACGGGCCAGCGGCAGCCGCGTAGCTGTCGATCCGGGCCGGCCGTCCCGTCCGAAACACCAGCGCCGAGAGACTCTCACCCTCCAGCACCAGGCGCGCACCAACCTCGAGCTCGAGAGGAACCTCAACGGACTCGCTCCACCCCCCGATCACGGTTGCGGTGCCGTCGGCCTCGTAGCGAAGGATTCTCGTCCCGGTGATCGAGAGGAGCCTCCCTACCTCCTCGGCAAGGGCGGCAAAGATCTCAGTCGGCGGCAGACCGCGCGCCACAAGAGTCGCCACCCTCCGGAGCGCCGCCTGCTCGTCAGCAAGCACTCCGAGCGCCGCGCGTGACTCGGAGTTCGCGATCGCGGTGGCCATGAGCTCGGTGAAGTTCGCCAGGCGCTCCTCGGTGTCCGGAGCCAGAGGCTCTCCCTTCGTCAATACCGTCATCACACCCCAGAGGCGGCCCTCGACGATGATCGGCGTTCCGACTCCTGAGCCGATGCCCCCCTCGCGGACGGCGGCACCGACCGGGCCTGAGGCATCGGCATAGCTGTCGATCCGGGCCGGACGGCCGGTCTCCAACACGATCGTCACGAGGTTCTTCCCACCAAGCGTCCACCGACCGCCAACGGGGAAGCGGTCGCCCAGGCGGCCCCAGGTGGCGACGATGGTCATCGTACCGTCGGACTCGTAGCGGCCGATGGCTACGCTAGCGACCGAAAGGAGCCGTCCGACCTCCTCCGCGACCGCCGCGAACAGTTCCTCCTGCGGCGCCCCACGCGCCACCAGCGTGGCGACCCAGCGCAACGCCGCCTGCTCCTCGGCCAGCACACGCAAACTCCTCACCGCTCAACGACCCTCCCCATCCCCTCCCGATCGCGCGCCGCGCGCAAAAGCGCCTCGACCGACGCCACCGCCCGCCCCTGCACGCGCCGCTCCGTCGTCTGCGGCAGGTCGGCGGGAACCAGACGGGCATGGCTCAAGCCGCCCCGTTGCCACAGAGTCTCGCCTTCCTGGGGCGGCGCCGGCTGCGGCCGTTCCCCGGATCTTCGACGAGCAGGCACAAGTACCGGTGTGTCGAATACTTCCCGCTGAGCGGGCAAAATCCGACGCGCCTCCTGGACTGTCGCTCCGATTTGCTGCCTTGCCACGAGCTGCCCGTCACTAGCACACGGGACCTGCCCGATACCGCCGGTATCAGCCTGGAGGCGCCATCTCGGGGTGCTTGCAGAATTATCGTCTTGCCACAGCCGCAATTTTGCGGGGGCGAACTGGTCCAGAACCCCATGAGGGGGGGGCAGTGGACGAAGCAGGGCCGGACGGTCGTGAGCAACATACCGGCCAGCTCACAACGATGTAAAGATCCGGAACGAAACCGAGAAGATTCATTTGCGGGAACCAGACCCCCGCGCGTTTTAGGTGAAGTGAGCCGAGCTTTGGGTAGACAGGGGCCTGCGATGCGGGTCTTCTCCTGTCAGAACTGCGGGCAGCGAACGTACTTCGAAAAC
>JAXDGF010000088.1:0-9808 GCA_034665165.1 Solirubrobacteraceae bacterium
CCAGTCGATGAACCGCTCGACCGGCACGCTCGGGTGCGAGGTCGGGATGACGGCCCAGATGTAGCGGAACAGCGGATAGCTCTCGTTACGGATGTTCGCCTGGCTGCAGGCGACGCCGTTCAGCGCCAGCGGCTTGACTCCGCTGCCGGTGCCCGCGTGGGCGAGGCCGACGTAGCCGATGGCGTTCGGGTCCTGCTTGACCGTCTGCGCCACGAGGCCGTCGGACGTCTTCGGGTCGACGTTGGACGCCTGCGTCTTACCGCCCAGCGCCGCGCTCTGGAAGAACGTGTAGGAGCCGGCGGCGGAGTTGCGGCCGACCGGGTCGATGGTGGCGGTCAGGTTCGAGCCGGCGACCTGGCTCCAGGTCGTGTTCAGGCCGAGGAAGATGTTCGCGACGGTGCTCACGGGGAGGCTGGTGAGGCTGTTGCTCGGGTTCACGGCGACGCACAGCCCATCGAGGAAGACCTTGAACTCGGTCGTGCCCGAATCGCCGGGCAGCGGCGGGCGAGTGTTGATCGCGAACTGGCTACGTCCCTGCTGGACGTCCTTGACGCCGGCGTTGCCGCCGTCCGGGTTGTAGGAGAAGAGGGTGCCCTTGTGAGCCTTGGAATAGGCCTTGAAGAGCAGCTGCATGATCGGCTGCTCGGCGCTCGACCCCGAGCCGAATAGGGTCGTTCGTGCCGCCGCGGCGCTTGGCAGGGCGGCGGCCGCGAGGATCGCCGCGGCCGCCGCGAGGCTTGTGCTTCTCAGTCTCAACGGAGTGTTCTCCTTCGTAGTCGATATCCAGGGGTGTGATGGCCGCCGGCGAGTGCCGCTGGCGGACGCGGTGAGCGCCTACTTCTTCAACTTCTTCTTCCGGTGTTTGCTCCTGGTCGCGGCCTTGACCGGCTTGACCTTGGGACAGGCCGGCGAGCGGGAGAGCGGGAACGGCCCCCACTCGGCCCCGGTGACATCACTCACGATCAGCTGCACGACGGCCTGCGGTGCCGCGGCGGTGCCGCTCTTGGCCCCCTTGGGGACGCCCCCGCAGAAGGGATCGGTCGTATCGATGTATCCCTGGATCCAGTCGTAGGCGGTGATGGTCTGCGGCGTTGCGGGGCTTTGCGCGAAGCAGTTGATGCCGTCGCCGGGTGTTGTGGTGGCCGAGCAGTCGACCGTCTCGGTCGGGCTGAGCTGCGTCCGCGCGTTGTTGTAGACGCTCGGTGCGGTGTTGAAGTCGTCGACCGTGCTGAGATCGGTCAGGGTGCGGTTGACGACCAGCGTGTACGACTCGATGTCGCCATTGCAGTGGAACGAGTAGTTGGTGAGGTGGGGGTCGTCGGCCGTTGGCGCACCCTTGGTCAGGCCACCCCTGCAGCCCACCTGCGCGGTCGGCGTGGCCTGCGCGGTGCCGCCCAGCAGGCAGCAGCCGGTGAGCGCGACGGCGCCAAACGCGAGCCGTAATTTCGCCGCTGACAAGCGCCTCGGCGTGGTCCTATCGAGCAAGTCAAACCTCCTGGCGAGTGTGAGCCTCTGACCGTGCCGTCGACACCACGGCGAACGAGTGCACGGGCCCCCAGTATGAGTCCTTTTGAACCTTCTCCATAAAGCTTATCGTGTTTATGGGGAAACGCGGCAACCTTGACCTCGCGAGGCGAAGCGCCGTCACCCCAGGTGCCCCGCAACCGCTCGGACCGAGCCTCGGATGAGAACTTGTCGCAACTTCGCCACAGGTTGTGCCGCGGCGTCTTGTCGCGGTGCGAGAATCGGTGTTATGAGTACTGCGAACCTTGATGGCGCCGATGCGGTGGTCGTGGCGCAGGCGCATCCGGAGGGACCGGTGGCTCGGGCCTTTGCTGAGCGGATCCGGGCCCTGGAGGCTGCCGTGCTGTCGCCGCAGGCGACTCCGTCGTATCCGGCTCGGCGGGCTCGGGCGGAACTTGACTGTGGTCTGCGCACGCCCTTTCAACGCGACCGCGACCGGATCGTGCACTGCAAGGCCTTCCGCAGGCTCAAGCACAAGACGCAGGTGTTCGTGGCGCCCGAGGGCGATCACTACCGCACGCGGCTCACGCACACGCTCGAGGTCGCCGGGGTGTCGCGGACGGTGGCGCGGGCGCTGCGCCTGAACGAGGATCTCGTCGAGGCGATCGGGCTCGGGCACGATCTCGGGCATCCTCCCTTCGGTCACCTCGGGGAGGACGTGCTCGATCGCTGCCTGGGTGAGCGCTTCGGGCTCGCGTTCCGCCACCACGAGCACTCGCTCCGGATCGTCGATCGCCTCGAGCGCGACGGCCATGGCCTCAACCTGTGCGAGCCGGTCAGGGACGGGATCCTCCATCACTCCGGGCGCGCGCCGCAGCCGAGCACGCTCGAGGGCAAGATCGTCCGCCTCCTGGACCGCGTCGCCTACATCAACCATGACATCGACGACGCCCTCCGCGCCGGCGTGATCGCGCAGTCCGACCTGCCCGCTGGGGCCATCGCCGAGCTCGGCGACAGCGGGCCGCATCGGATCGACACCCTCATCCACGACCTCGTCGAGCATTCCGAGGCGGCGGGCGACATCGTCCAGGGCGACCGGGCGGCGGCGGCCATGTCCGAGCTCCGCACCTTCATGTTCGAGCACGTGTACCTCGGCCCCGAAGCCCGGCGCGAGCACGCGAAGATCGAAGGCGTCATTCGCACACTGTTCGACTACTACTGCGAGCATCCGGCGGCGATGCCGGAGTCCGAGGGCGACACCGCCCAGCGCGTCACGGACTACATCGCCGGCATGACGGACCGGTACTGCATCAGGATGTTCGAGGCACTGAGCGTGCCGGTCGCGTTCGCGCCGTGACGCGCTACACGGCGGACTCGAAGGACCGCGTGCGCGACGCGGTCGACATGGTGACGCTCGTCTCGGCGCGAACCGAGCTGCGCCGCGCCGCCGTCAACAGCTACTTCGGGCTGTGCCCATTCCACGACGAGCGCACGCCGTCGTTTCACGTCCTCCCCGACGACAAGCGCTACCACTGCTTCGGCTGCCAGACCTCAGGCGACGCCTTCAGCTTCGTCATGGAGACCGAGGGGGTCAACTTCGTCGGCGCGCTCGAGACGCTGGCCGACCGCTTCGGCGTGCAACTCCAGACCGAGGACGAGGATCCGGCGGCGGCCGCCCGGCGCCAGCGGCGAGAGCGGCTCTACGAGCTCCTCGGGCGCGCGACCACGTACTACGCGCGCTACCTGTGGGAGGGGAAGGAGGCCGAGGGCGCGCGCACCTACCTGATCGGGCGCGGCCTGGCCGAGGAGACGCTGCGCGAGTTCAGAGTCGGGTACGCGCCCAGCGCGTGGGACCGGATCCTCCTCGCCTCCCGCCACGCCGGCTTCACCGACGAGGAGCTGCTGGCCGTCGGGCTGGCGCAGCGCTCGCAGTCGCGACCGGGATCGATCTTTGACCGCTTCCGCGAGCGGATCATGTTCCCACTGGCGGACGCCCGCGGCCGGGTCCTCGGCTTCGGCGCGCGCGCCATGCGCGATAACCAGCGCCCCAAGTACCTCAATACGTCCGAGAACGAGCTCTTTCACAAAGGCGACCAGCTCTTCGGGATCGACCTCGCCCGCCGCCCGGCGGCGAAGGCAGGTCGGGTGCTCCTCGTCGAGGGCTACACCGACGTGCTCGCGCTCCACCAGGCGGGGTTGCGCGGCGCGGTGGGGATCATGGGCACTTCCCTGACCGAGGAACAGCTGCGCGTACTCGAGGGCGTCGCGCGCGTGCTCGAGCTGTGCCTCGACTCCGACGCGGCCGGCCAGGAGGCGATGCTGCGCGCGTCCCGGCTGGCGTCCGGGCGAAAGCTCGAGCTGCGCGTCGTGGCGCTCCCCGAGGGCAGCGATCCCGCCGAACTCGTGCAGCAGGAGGGCGTCGAGGCACTGCGAGCCCGGGTCGAGCGCTCCGTCGCCTTCGTCGTCTTCCAGGTCCAGCGCATCCTCGATCGCGCCGACACAGGCAGCGGCGAAGGCCGCGACCGGGCGTTCGGTGAGCTTCGCCCCGTACTCGCCGAGGTGCCCCCGAGCTCGCTCCGCGACGAGCTCGTGCAACGGGTGGCGGGGCGGCTCGAGCTCCCCGAGCGCCGCCTCGAGGCGCTGCTGGTGGGCGGGCGTAACGGCGCATCGACGGCTCCCGCGAACGGGTCCGAGCCCGCCGCGGTGACCTCCCTCGACCACGGAGCGCGGGCCGAGCGCACCTTCCTCGTGCTCTGCCTTGCCGTCCCCGACGCCGGCCGGCGCGCCCTCGCCGCGATCGACCCCGACCGGCACCTCACGAGCGAGGCTATGCGCCGCGCCGCTCGCCACCTCGCTCCTCGCCTCGAGAGCCCGCTGGCCGACATCGACGGAGAGGACGAAGAGCTCGCCCGCCTGATCTCAGATCTCATGGCCCGCGCCGCCCGCTACCTGGACGCCAGTCAGGACCGCCTCGAACACGCACGGCTCGTGCTCGAGCTGGCCCGGCTCGACCGCGCAATCCGCCGCGCGCGCGGCGAAGCGGGCGCCGACACATCCGCGCTCGCGCGAGAGCGCGAGGGGGCGCTGAAGGCGATTCGGGCCGTGGTGGGGCGGCTGGAGGAGGGCGCCTGAAGTCGCCGGCGGGGCACCTCTGCTTCCCGCTACAGTTGCCGAGCCGGCGAAGCGCACCAATCACTGCGGGGTAGCTCAATGGCAGAGCAAACGGCTGTTAACCGTTAGGTTGTGGGTTCGAGTCCCACCCCCGCAGCTCGCTCACTCATGCACGACGTCAGGAGCGAGCGGCCGGCGGACGACTGTTCTGCGTCACGCCCGCGAGCCACGCCAAGGTAGACGAGATGATCGAGCCGTTCGGTCCGCGAGCGCGACGATCGGTGGGTGAGCATCGAACGCACCATCTCGTCCGCTATCCGGACAGAATGGTGCTTACAACGCTTGGCCGACACGCCAGCGCGGGCCACCAGCGCCTAACCTATGATCGACCCGCCAGTGATCTCCGAAAACGCCCGCCAATTCAGGGCGAACCGCAACGAGAAAAACACTCTCCTCCCGCCGTTCCCGCAAGCCCAGAGGCACAACAAATGAAGCTCTACGTCTGCTACGGCACCTTCAAGCCCGCGCCCCGCCCGGGCGGGCATCCCTGCGGCACGGCCTATCACGCGCTCGTCGACGCCGGATACAAGCCTGAGGTCGTCAAGTCCTATGGGTGGGGTGTCCTCCCTGACGCCTTCAACCAGACCGCGGGCCGCAAGCAGGTCAAGGAGCTGACGGGGTCCCATATGGTGCCGGCGCTCGTGACCGACGACGGGTCCGTCGTGCAAGGGTCGCGCGAGATCGCCGACTGGGCCAAGGCGCACCCCGCCTCGGCGAGCTAGACGCTCCGCCTCGGCGAGCTAGACGCTCCGCCTCGCCACGGGCGCCGCGCGCGCGAGCCCCACCACCAGCTCGGCCGCCTGCTCCGCTCCGTCATGGCTCGCCGCCCAGATCCCGAGGTCCCGCGCCCGCGCCGCGAGGGCCCGGTCCGCTAGCGCGCGCCGGACCGCGATCCGCAGCGTCGCCGGCGAGAGGAAGCGCCACGGGAGCCGCACGCCGGCGCCCGCCCAGTCGGCTCGCGCCGCGTTCTCGTTCATGTCCCCGGCGGCGGGAACGGCGAGGACGGGGCATCCCGACGCGAGCGCGCGGGCCATCGTGCCGTGGCCGGCGTGGCAGACGACGAGACGGCAGCGCGGCATGGTCCGCGCGTAGGAGACCCAGTCGACGAGGCGCGCGTTCGCCGGCACGGGGATCGGGCCCGTGATCGGCCGGCGGTTCCAGGCCGCGAGCACGCGAACCGGCTCGCGGGCGAGTCCGGCCAGGGCCGCGCGCAGCAGGCGGTGCTCAGGATCCTGCGCCGTCGACGGCGCGACGAGCACGAGCGGATCATCTCCAGGTGGCGGCTCCACCTCGGCGGACGGGGGCTCCCACAGAAGCGGACCGACGATGTGACTGCCGTGCGGGAGCGGCCGCGGATACTCGAGCTGGGGAAACGTGCCGACCAGGCAGAGCTGCTCGCTGATGCCGCCGTGGAGCCTGCTCACGGGCGCGAGTTCGAGCCTCGCTCGCGTGTCGTTGAGCTCCTCGCGCCCTCTCCGCAGCCCGCGCTCGACGCCGCCCTCGAGCCGGCGCCAGTGGGCGCGTCCGACGGCCGTGCGCGGCGAGCGCGCGCCAAGTGCGTACGGAGGGAAGCCGGGCGCGGCAGCGGGATGGACGTGAGGGATGAGGGTGGCGACGGGAAGCCCCTCGAGCTCGGCGGCCAGGGCCGGAGCGAGCGTCAAGACGTCGTGGACGACGATGTCGGGCCGGGCCGCGGCGATTGCGTCGCGCGTGTGCGGCGTGCCCAACACGACCGCTTCGTAGGGCTTGACGGGATGCTCTCGAGTCGGGAAGACCGGGTACTCTGGCGCGGCCACGAAGCGCATGCCCGCCGCCTCCACATGCTCGCGCCAGCGCGACCACGTCTCGAGCGTGACCGCGTGCCCCCGCGCGGTGAGGCTCGAGCCGAGGGCGAGCATGGGGAAGGCATGGCCGGGGTCGCCGAAGGCGCCGAGGAAGAACCCGAGCGAGTCGCCCGTCGGCGTCAATCCGGGGCGAGCTCGGCGGCGGCGCGGACCTGGGCGAGGCGATCCTCGACGCTGAACGCCATCGGGGTGATGAGGAGCGAGCCGACGCCCGCGTCGCGGAAGACCGCCATCCGCTCGCGGACGACGTCGGCGGGCCCGCACAGGGAGACCATGTCGACGAGCTCGTCCGGGATCGCGGCGCAGGCTTCCGCCTTCTTACCCTCGAGGTAGAGGTCCTGGACCTCGCGGGCTGCCTCCTCGAAGCCGTAGCGCTGCGCGAGCTTGTTGTAGAAGTTCTGGTCGCGCGAGCCCATACCGCCGATGTAGAGGGCGAGCGCGGGGCGCATGACGTTGCGGGCGAGGTCGCGATCGTCGTTGACGAAAATGTTGATCGAGGGCGCGATGTCGAAGCCGTCGAGCGAGCGACCGGCTCGCGCGGCGCCCTCCTCGAGGAGGGCCCGGAGCTCGGCCACGTGCTCGGGTGAGAAGAAGGCCGGCAGCCACCCATCGGCGATCTCGCCGGCGAGCGCCGTGTTCTTGGGGCCGATGGCAGCCAGGTAGATGGGGATGCGCTCCTGCACGGGGGCCATCATCAGCTTCAGTGCCTTGCCCGGACCGTCGGGGAGCGGCAGTTCGATCGTCTGGCCGTGATACTCGAGCCGCTCGCGGGCGAGCGCCTTGCGCACGACGTCGACGTACTCGCGGGTGCGCAGAAGCTGGCGCGCGAAGCGCTGCCCGTGCCATCCCTCGGCGACCTGCGGTCCCGACGTGCCGAGGCCGAGGATCATGCGGCCACCGGAGAGCTGGTCGATGGTGGCGGCCGTCATCGCCGTCATCGCCGGCGTCCGCGCCGGCATCTGGAAGATGGCGGAGCCGAGCTTGATCGTCGTCGTCTGCCCGGCGATCCACGCGAGCATGGTGGCGGCGTCGGAGCCGTACGCCTCGGCTGCCCACACCGAGTCATAGCCGAGCGCCTCCGCCTCCTGGGCGACTCGGAGCTGGTCCGCCGGCGTCACGCCCATGGCCACGTAGGCGAGGTTCACTCCGAGCTTCATCTGCAAGTTTCCTTTCGTGCCAAGGGGTTCGTTTGAGGACGGCGACGGGCGCGGATACAGTGGCCGGGCCGCTAGAACGAAATCGGTCACACCCTATGCGAACACGCCGCAACGCGAGCATCCAAGAGCTTCGTCACGCCATCGATGCGCTGCCCATGAAGACGCGGGTGGCGATGCTCGAGGGCATCCGCGCGAACGAGATCATCCTCGGTGCCTACACGAACACGGACGGCGGAATCTGCCCCATGCTCGCCGCCCACCGGAGCGGTGGCCGCACCAACGCAGAGGGGTTCGCGAAGACGTGGGACCGCTTCGGGGGGATCTCGGGCCGCCGAGCCCGTCGCGCCACCGAGCGCGAGCTCCTCATCCTCACCACGCACCTCGAGATGAGCCTGCTCGCCGACTCCGCGCCCGCGCCCGACCTCGCCGTCGCGCTGGCCGAGCATCGCCAGCTCGTGGCGAGAAACGAGCGCGCCGCGAGCCGGCGCCACGACAACGATCGCCCCGCCCGCCGCGAGCGGGTTCGGGCCGAGCGCGCGATCGCCGCCATTCGCCCCGGCGAGCCGAACCGGAGCGCCGAGCTCCGCGATGCTCCGGGCTGGGCGTGGATGCGCGCGTTCCGTCGCTACGACGACTACGAACGTGCCCTCGCGCTCCTCGAGACGCAGTCGGGCGAGCTCTCCGTCCGTCGTAGGCGCGCCCCGACGCAGGTCTAAGCCGGGGCTCCGTCCGCGCCCCGGCGCTCGAAGACGAGCTCCGGGATCACGCAGGCGGGGGAGACGCGGAGCAGCAGCCGCACGCCCTCGGCGATGTCCTCGGTCGTGATCATGTCCTTGGCCGCGATGCTGCTCCTGATGAAGTCCGCCATCGGCGTGTCCACGAACCCCGGGCACAGCGCGCACGACTTGATGCCTTCGGAGAGGAGCTCCTTGTTCATCGCCTCGGTGAACCCGATCACGGCGTGCTTGGTGGCCGAGTACACCGACATCCACGCCTGCCCCGACTTGCCCGCGATCGAGGCCGTGTTGACGACGATGGCGTTGCCGTGTTCGGCGGCCGCGGCGCGGAGGAGGGGGACGGCGTCGCGATAGAAGAGGATCGTCGAGCGCAGGTTGAGGTCGAGCTGAAGGTCGAGCCGCTTGGTCTCGATGTCCGCGACGGGCGAGGCGAATCCGGCTCCCGCATTGTTGACGAGGACGTCGAGGCGCCCGTAGCGGCCGCGATGGGCGTCGACAACCTCGCGCACGACCGTTTCCTCGCGCAGGTCACCGGCCACGCTCTGGACGTCATAGCCGGCCGCGACGAGTTCCTGCGCGGCGGCCTCGAGCTTGTCCGGCCGGCGGGCGGCGATGGTCAGGCCGTAGCCCTCCTCGCCGAGCATGCGCGCGATCGCGAGCCCGATCCCGCTCGACCCGCCGGTCACTATTGCCGCGCGCTCGCTCACGGCCGCGTCACCCCACGGGCTCGCCGTTGGCGGTCAGGATCACGTCGATGTTTCCCCGTGTCGCATTGGAGTAGGGGCAGACCTCGTGCGCGGCGGCGACGATGCGCACCGCCTCGGCGGGGTCTGAGACCTGGGGGAGGGTGACGTCGAGCCCGACGGCGAGGCTGAAGCCCCGCTCCTCGGTCGGGATGAGGCTCACGTGGCTCGTGATCGAGACATCGCCCACCTCGGCGCGCTCACGCCGGCCGATGACGCCTAGCGCGCTCTCGAAGCACGCCGCGTAGCCGACCGCGAAGAGCTCCTCCGGGTTGGTCCCGCCCCCCTTGCCGCCCATCTCCGGCGGCGTTCGCAGGTCGACCTCGAGCTCGCCGTCGCTGGTGCGTCCATGACCCTCGGCCCGCCCGCCGGTGACCACCGCTTCTGCCGTGTACAGCTCTCGTGCCATCCTGCCTCCTGCCGATCTGGGATTACTTTCCGTAAGTAGCCTAGTGCACCGTTCTCGAAATCCCTTTCGGAACGCCGCACTCGCGGGGAGCTGACCTGCGTCGAGTGGCACGGCGCTAGGACCGCGACCTGTCGGCGGCTGCCCGCCGCCGCGCCGCACGTCCCCGGGCGCGAAGCTTCCCGGCGAGGGCGACCTCCTCGGCCGTCGGCCCGCTCCCCTTCGGGCCCGGCGTCTCGAGTACAAGCGGGAGCTCATCGAAGCGCGGCTCGGAGAGGAACACGGC
>JAXDGF010000089.1:0-2527 GCA_034665165.1 Solirubrobacteraceae bacterium
GCCGCGGCCGTCGAGCGCTTGAGCAGCTTGGACTGCGGCACCCGCCAGTTGAAGCCGGGGTCGTCGGCGACGGCGATCTGCGGCCGCGCGCCGGCGACCGGCTCGGGCGCGTCGTCGCGCCGCGTGACACCGGGCTCCTCCGGCTCCTCGTCGGGCGTTTCGACCGCTTCCGGCTCGAAGGCGTGCTCGGATTCGCCGTCGAGGCGCTCCTCGGCCGTGGGCGCATCCTCGGGCGCGGGGCCCTCAGTGCCCCCGAACAGGTCGGGGAAGCGGGTGGCGGCGTCGAGCGGCGGTGCCTCGACGTGCGTGGCCTTGACGACCAGCTCGCGGTCCGAGGGCTCCGGCGGCGTCAGCGGCTGACCCTCGGCGTCCACGCCGGGCTCTCGGCGATGCAGCGCCGCGCTCAGCTCCGTCGTGGAATCGCGCAGCGCGCGTCCGGTCCCGACGAGGCCGGTGCGCAGCGCGTGCACGATCCCGGCGATCGTGGCGCCGGTCAGGAGCAGCAGCGCCGCGAGGAACAGGAAGAGCGCGATGACATGGGCCCCCAGGCTCTGCACCGCGGGCGCGGCGGCCGAGTACAGCGCCTCTCCCACCACCCCGCCGCGGGGCTGGATGAACGCGCGGCTCCACTCGTCCGCGTGGGCGCCGCCGGGCCCGAGCCCGAACGTGCCGGCCGCGAGCGCGAGCGTGAGGGCGGCGAACAGGCACAGCGCGCCGGACGCGAACGGGCGGCTGTTGGGAAGGAACGGCCGCAGGACGACGATCGCCCCGCCGGCGATCAGGGCGGCCGGCACGACGTAGGCGACCACGCCGACGAGGTAGCGGAAGCCGTCGGCGAGCGCCCCGCCCACCTGGCCCCCGTTCCAGTCGCCGTAGAAGACGAACGCGAGGAACACCCCGAGCGCGACGAGCGCGAGCCCGACGATGTCCAGCTGGCGCTGCTCGAACACCGGCAGGCGCAGCCACAGCCCCGCGCCGTAGCGGCGCGGCGAGCGCCGCTGCGGGGGCTTTTTCGTGGGCTTCCGGGCAGTCTTGGTCCCGGTCTTCTTGCGCGCGGCCATCGCGGCAACAACCCTTCGACGGCCACGCCCGCGACCCTGCCGAGGCCACGGTCAGGGCGCCGCGAGCGCGCTCGAACCGCTTTTCAGGCCCCGGACGCGTAAAGGCGCACTAAAACTCCCCGCCGAACACCCGGATTCGCCCTACCATCGGAGGCGCATGAACGATTTCGCGCGCCCCCCACGCGTCCTCGTGGTCGAAGACGACGACGAGATCGCGCTCGCCCTCCAGCGCTCCCTGCGCATGGAGGGCTACGACGTGCGCCTCGCCGAGGACGGCGTCGACGCGCTCGACCAGGCGCACGCCTTCCTGCCCGATGTCGTGCTGCTCGACCTCGGCCTGCCGAAGCTCGACGGGATCGAGGTGGCCAAGGAGCTGCGCAAGCGCGAGGACGACGTCGGCATCCTCATGCTGACCGCCCGCGACGGACTCGACGACCGGGTCGCCGGCCTCGACACGGGCGCCGACGACTATCTCGTCAAGCCGTTCGAGCGCCAGGAGCTGCTGGCGCGGATGCGCTCGCTGCTGCGCCGCCGTCCGCCGCGCGGCTCCGCGCCGCTGGTCGTAGGCGATCTCCGGCTCAACCCGGATACGCACGAGGTCGCGCGCGGCGAGCGAGCGATCGACTTGACCCAGCGCGAGTTCGAGCTGTTGGAATACCTCATGCGCAACGAGCGCATCGTCGTCTCGCGCCAGCGGCTGCTCGACGAGGTGTGGGGCTACGACCCGTTCTCGATCACCAACACGATCGAGGTGTTCGTCTCGAACCTGAGAAGGAAGCTCGAAGCCGATGGCGAGCCTCGGCTCCTCCATACGATCCGCGGCGCAGGGTACGTCCTCCGCGTATAGGCGGTTGCCGATCCGCTGGCGGCTCGCCGGCGGCTCCGCGGTCCTGACGCTGGTGATCCTGATGGGCTTCGCCGCGGTCGTCGGCGTGGCCACCACGCGCCGGATCCGCGCCGACTTCAACAGCCAGGTCCGGTCCGCGGCCGACGACCTCGGAGGCCGGATCGTCGTCCGGCCCGGCCGCAACCCGCAGTGCGTGGGCCCCAACCTCGACGTCTACGGCGGCGCCGAGAACGCGAAGATCCGCGTCGTCACGCTGTCCGGCGACACGATCTGCCAGAGCAAGGGAGCGGCGGACCTCGGATTCCCGCGGCCCAACACCGGCGTCGACGCCGGCGGCTACCGCGTCTACTCGCGGCCGATCCAGATTCCGCTCTTCGGCCAGGCCGTGCTCCAGTTCGCGCGCCCGCTCTCGGACGTCGACCGGACGATCGACAAGGTGCGGTTGTTCCTGATCTTCGGCGTCCTCGCGGGCGCGGCGCTCGCCCTGCTCGCCGGCCTGGCGATCTCGCGGCGGGCGATGGCCCCGATCGCCGAGCTGACCACGGCGGCGCGCGAGGTCGAGCGCACCCGCGACCCCGGAGGCCGCCGCCTGCCCCACCCCGAAGCCGACGACGAGGTC
>JAXDGF010000090.1:0-3027 GCA_034665165.1 Solirubrobacteraceae bacterium
TCGACCGCACGTACCTGACGAGCTGTGAGCTCCTCGCTGGCGGAAGGCTCGCGTTCGACCTGGGCGCCGCCGCCGACCGGACGTGGGGGACCGGCCCCGGTGCGGCGCCGCCGTCCGCGAGCGCGCCATCCTCCGCGGTTGATCGCTGCGCGTCCGCACTGGCGACGGGGACCCCGTGATCGGCACGCTCACGGCGGTCGCTTCGCTTGCGCTCGGCGTGCACGCGCCCGCCAGCACCCCCGCGAGCACCGGGAGCTTCGCCCGCGCCGGCGACGCGATCGCGCAGGTGAAGGGTGGCGAGGTCGTGCTCGCCGACCACCGGATCAGGCAGGCGTGGAGCATCGATCCGGCGGGGCAGGTGACCCTGACCGAGGTGAAGGACGAGGCGACTGGCGCGGAGCTCGCGGCGCCCGGCGCCCCCGAGTTCTCCCTGACGCTCGACTCGGCCCCCACGTCCTCGACGCTCGGCTGGAAGCTGATCTCAGCGAGCGCCCAGCGGATCGCTCCCGACCCGGCGCGACCCGACGCGGGCAGGGGAGTCGAGATCGTGTTCCGCTACGGACTCGCGGCGCGGGCCGGACTGGTGGAGCTCGATCGCACTTGGAGCCTGTATCCCGGGGCGGCGGTCGAGGCCGTCAGCTCGACGCTCATCAACCGGACCCCGGGAGTGTTCCGGGTCGGCAAGTACTCGCTCGCGCAGCTGACCTCGCCGGCGAGGGTAAGCGCCCAGGTCCAGGCGTTCCACGGCGGCTCGGACTGGCGCCAGGATTTCCGCGCGAGTACGACCGAGCCCGGGACGTTCGACGACGAGGGCGAGATCGCCCGCTTCGACGCCGGGACGGGCGCCGGCTGGTTCCTGGTCGGCCAGCGGCGCGGGGGATCGCTCAGCCGCGTGGGTCGCGACTCCGACGGCCGCACGTGGGTGGGGGTCGACAACGCACGCGACGCGTTCGACTGGGGCCCGCTGATGTCGAGCCCACCGAACTACAACCGCCAGGACAACCCGGCCTACCCGGCGCCTGTTCGCCAGCGCACGGTCCTGCCGCGCGGGAGGCTTGACCTGGGCCGCGCGTATCTCGGCGTCTACGACGGCGGCGCCCAGCAGGCCGCGGCGGCGTTCGCGCAGGACTTCGCGGCGCACGAGATGGCCGCGGACACGCAGACGGTCGACCTCAACACGTTCCATCCATGGGAGCACGGCCCGGGTCTCAGCGACGCGAACCTGCGAGGGCAGGCGGCGATCCTCAAGGCGCTCGGCGGCGAGGTGTTGATGCTCGACGACCAGTGGCAGGGATCGAGCTCGGGCGACTGGCAGTGGGACACCGCGCGGTTCCCGATCTCCGGCTCGGACGGTGTGCCCGACTTCGTCAAGTACCTGCACTCGCTCGGGCTCCAGCTTGGGCTATGGATGTCTCCGGCGGAGTTCAACATGTCGAGCGCCACCTACAAGGCCCACCCGACCTGGGCCTGCACGCCCACCGGCGACGTGACCGCGCAGATCCCCGACGACGCCGGCCTCGGGGTCTGGGACATGACCAACAAGCGCCTGCGGGCCCATCTGACCGGGGTGATCGACCGGTTGATCGCCCAGGACGGCGTCCGGGAGTTCAAGTTCGACTTCGTCACCTGGGTGGACTGCCCGCCGCACGACTACCTCGACTACGAGGACGCGTACGCGTCCTGGGTCCACGAGCAGCAGGTGCGTCATCCGGGCGTGACGTTCGAGCTCGACGAGACCAACGACCAGCGGCTGTGGGCGCTCCGCTCGGCCGCGCTCGGGCCCTCGTGGTTCGACAACGGCCATCTGCAGGGCTCCTCGTACCCGTCACGCCTGCTGCACGACGTGTGGTCGGCCGCGCCGTGGATCCCGCCCTCTTCGCTCGGCTCCGGGACCTACGACGACAGCGTGCTGAAGACGTACTCGGTCGACTACCTGATGCCGATCGCGCTGCTCGGCCACGTCACCTTCTGGGACGACCTGACGACGATCTCGCAGGCCGACCGGGCCGAGACCGCGTGGTGGGTGTCGTGGTACGAGGCCCACCGCTCGGACCTCGGCGGGCTCGTGTACGAGGACTCGAGCACCGACCCGGTCAACGGGACCTCGTGGGCAGTGCTCCAGCCCTGGCACGGCGACCACGGGTACGTGTTCGCGTTCCGCGAGGCGGGCGCCGGCGACACCGACACGGTCTCACTCCAGGGCGTGGATCCGGGAACCAGCTACACGGTCACCAACGTCCGCACCGGCGCCGTGCTCGGCAAGTTCACCGGTGCCCAGCTCGCACAGGGCCTGACCGTGACGGTGCCGGCCCAGTTCAGTGCGGTTGTGCTGCAGGTGTCGCCCGGATAATCTCGCGACTCGGTGAGGAGCGTCGCGTCCCGAGTGGGTGTAGCCGCAGCGGCGGCCCTACTGGCCGGGCTGCCCGTGGGCGCGAGTGCGGCTTCCGCTCCCGCGCCGTCGAGGTTCGGCCTCGCCAACCGCTGCTTCGCCGCCCAGAGCACGGCCTCCCACCGGTTCCTCGTCCGTGCCGGCGGCGCGGGGTACCGGGCCTCGGCGGCACGATCGAAGGGAGCGATGCCGTTCTACTTCAAGCCGGCCTCGCTCGGCGTCTACATGATCCAGGACCGCAGCGGCGGCCTGATCAGCGTCGGCAGTGGAGCCGCGGTCACACCGGCTGCCACTCCTGGCCCGTCCGCGAGCTGGGCTGCGGTCCGCTCCCGGAGCGGCAGCTTCTCGCTGCGCTCCTCGGCCAACGGACGCTGGCTGACGGTCGAACGCCCGTACGGGGCGGTTGACACCGCGGTCGGGCCCGGGAGCGGCGATCGGCTGACCTTGCTCCCGCGAAGCGGGTGCCGACCGTTCCCGGAGGCCGGCCTCAACGCGGTGGGGCCGGTGCGCAGCGGCGTCAACCCCGACGGGACCGTGTTCGGCTACGCCGACCCGCACCTGCACATCACCGCCGACTACCGCGCCGGCGGCCTGGTGCTCTCCGGCGAGAGCTTCGATCCGTTCGGGGTCACGGTCGC
>JAXDGF010000091.1:0-18512 GCA_034665165.1 Solirubrobacteraceae bacterium
TCCGGTAGGCAAGCTGGAGCGCGTCCAATGACCGTCCCGACCTGAGCTCGCCGCGCCCGAGGTCGAGGTAGACCTCGCGCCCCGGTCGCTCGGCCGGGATGGGGTGGCCCATCTGATCGAGGAACTGGCGCAGCGCCTGATCGATCGCGGTCTGGACGCCGCGCCCGAAGGCGCCGCGCATGGGACGGCGGTACGCGGGGATGGCACGCGCGATCGAGCCGATGATCTCCTTGGAGATGGTGCCTAGCTCGGGCTCGAGGATCGGCCGGAGCTCGGCGGGGACGGCCCGCCACGGGCGCTCAAGCGGAATTTCTTGTGTTGTCGTCATAAATTCCGGGGGGAGTCAGTGGGATGATGGCAAGAATATTGTGTTCGGTGTATGTAGCTTGCTGGGGGTGACCAGAACTGAACGAAACGTCAATATCGGGGCCGTACTCGTCCCCTTCATCGCAGTAGTAGTGGCAGCCGTGCTCGCCTGGGGCAATGCGCTCCATGGGCGCGACATCGCCATCTTCGCCGTCATGTACGTGATCAGCGCTTCAGGCATCACGGTCGGCTTTCACCGTCTCTTGACCCACCGCGCCTTCGAAACCTACCGGCCGATCCGCTACGCCTTCGCGATCATGGGCTCGATGGCAGTCCAGGGCCCGGTGACCGACTGGGTCGCCGATCACCGCAAGCACCACGCCTACCCCGACCAGGAGGGCGATCCGCATTCGCCGCACGCCGGTCAGGGCGCGGGGCTGAGCGGGATGCTCGCCGGCTTGTGGCACGCCCATGTCGGGTGGCTGTGGGAGACCAACGGGCAGGCGTCAAAGCGCCGCTACTGCCCGGATCTGGTCGAGGATGCCGGCATGCGCCGGATCGGTCGCAGCTTCCCGCTGCTCGTGCTCGTTTCGCTGGGCCTCCCGTTTGTGCTGGGGCTGGCCTGGAGCGGCACGCTTGTGGGCGGACTGGAAGCGCTGTTGTGGGGTGGCCTCGTGCGCATCTTCCTCGTCCATCACGTGACCTGGAGCATCAACTCGATCTGCCACTTCTTCGGGCGCCGGCGCTTCGAGACCGACGACCATTCGACGAACGTGTTCTGGCTCGCGCTGCCCTCGCTGGGTGAAGCGTGGCACCACAATCACCATGCCTTCCCGCGCTCGGCCTTCCACGGCCTGCGCTGGTACGAGCTCGATCCGTCGGGCTGGCTCATCCTCGCGATGCAGAAGACGGGGCTCGCGTGGGACGTCGTGCGCGTGTCGCCCGAGCGCGCGCAGGCGAAGCTGGCGTCGGCGGCCTAGGGGTTCACGGGCCTAGGGGTTCGCGTTCTGACGCGAGCCCTAAAGCCAGAAGCCGCGGCCGGGACCGGCTCCGGCCTGGCGGTGGGCGGCGGGAGGCCCGCTGTACGGGGGACGCCGGCGGCCCTGCTGATAGTGATGGCGGCGGTAGCCGTAGCGGCCGCCTAAGAAGGACCAGCTGGCGATCACCCACAGGATCCACGCCGAGAAGACGGCGGTCAGGACGGCTATAGCCACGAGCAGCAAGGGCACCGCGACCGCCGCGGCGAGCGCGACACGTGCGACCGGGCTCGAAGGCAGTGCCGTCCGGCGTCGTGCGGGCGTCGACGGCGGCAGGTCCGCGACGACCGCTTCGAGGTCCGCGTAGGTGCGTGCGCCGAGGGTCGCGCCCATGCGCTCCTCAAGCTCGTCGTAGCCGATCCTGCCCTCAGTGGCGGCCGCGCGAAGGCGCTCGGCGACCTGGTCGCGGTCCGCATCTGATGCCCTGAAGTGACCGGTCCTAGAGATCGCTTCAGTGTAGCGAGCGGTGTGTGTCGGCGGGAGTGGTTCGGGCGGGGGTTGGCCCCCAACGGATATCGACCACGGGTCCCGGCTTCGCCGCTTCGGGCGGACCGACCCGGGCGCGCCTGCCCCAACACGCCTGGAACAATGCCCGGCGTGGACCTCGGCCTGGCTTACGGCATCGTGACCGTCATCATCTAGCGATGGCGATCGACACCCAGGCCATCGGTAAGCGCTACCCGCCGCTCGCCTACGCAGTCGGGCGGGAGAAGATCCGGGAGTTCGCCTCCGCCGTGGGAGAGACGAACCCGCTGCACTCCGACCTGGACGCCGCTCGCGCCGCCGGCTACGGGGACCTGGTGGCGCCGCCGATGTTTGCGGTCGTGTATGCGGGGGCGTCGATCAATCCGGCGCTGTTCGATCCCGAGGTCGGGATCGACTTCGGGATGTTGGTCCACGGCAAGCAGGAGTTTCGCTGGGGCCGGGTCGTGGTGGCCGGCGACGAGATCACGACCACGACCACGGTCAAGGACATCACGGCTCGGAGCGGCCTCGGCTTCTACGTCTTCGAAACGGTGTCGGACGATGCGGGCGGGGAGACGGTGTGCACGGGCACGTGGACGAACATCGTGCGGGGAGCGGAATAGACGGCATGCAACCCGGCGACCAGATCGAGCTCGAGGTTACGCCCGGACGCTACGTCACCGTCCGCTACGCGGGCGCTTCGGGCGACTTCAACCCCATTCACATCGACGAGGAGTTCGCTCGAGAGGTGGGGCTTCCGGGCCGCATTCTCCACGGCCTGTGGACCATGGCCCAGGTGGCGCGCGCCCACACCGAGGCGGCGGGGGGACCGGAGCGGCTCAAGCGCCTCTCGGTCCAGTTCCGGGGGATGGGACAGCTCGGAGAGCCGATCACGGTCACGGGCACCGTGCGGGAGGTCGCCGATGGCGTTGCGGTCGTGGACTCGAACGCCGTCCAGGGCGGCACCCGGATCATCCGCGGTGGCGAGGCCGAGCTGATCGTCGACCCGCCCGGGGCCGAGGCCAAGCCGGCCGTCGACCCGCCCGGGGCCGAAGGCGAATAGGCGGGGCTCCCGCGCTCCGGGAGCACGCTTCGCCCCGACCTACAATCTCGGTCATGCTGTCAGAACGGCAGGAGCTCGTACTGCGCAAGGTCGTCGAGGAGTACCTCGCGGACGGTGCGCCCGTGGCCTCGAAGGCCCTTGCCGCCGACGTCGAGTGGGGCCCGTCGACGATCCGGCACGAGCTCGCGAGCCTCGAGCAGCTGGGGCTGCTCGCCCATCCCCACACTTCGGCGGGCCGGATCCCGACGCAGGCCGGCTACCGCTACTTCGTCGACAAGCTCCTGCCGGTCCAGGAACCCGGCCCCCCGGTGGCGCTCACGCTCGTGCGCCGCGAAATCGATGAGGCGATGCGGGTCACGACGGAGACCCTGTCGCAGGTCAACAACCTGCTCGCGCTCGTCACCGCGCCGCCGATCGAGACCTCGACCATCCGCCACGTCGAGGTGCTCGTCCTCCAGCCCCAGGTCGTGATGGTCGTCGTCATCACCTCCACCGGTGGCGTGAGCAAGCGCCTGTTCACGTTTGCCCGCCCCGTCGACGTCGGCCTCGCCGACTGGGCCGCGAGCTACCTGAACGAGCGCCTGGTCGGCATCGGCCTGGGAGCTCGGACCCTCCATCAGCGTCTCTACGACCAGTCGCTGAGCGCCACTGAGGCCGCCTTCCTCGACGATCTCGCCCCCGCCTTCCTCGAGCTCGAGGAGGCTCCGCAGGAGACGCTCTACGTCGAGGGAGCCTCGCGCCTCGTCCGCGGCGAGCGCTTCAGCGACGTCACCCAACTCAACGAGGTCATGGACATGCTCGAGCGCCGGGTCTCGCTTCTCGGCGTCCTGCGCCAGGCGCTATCCGAGCGCGATGTCTTCGTGCGGATCGGGAGTGAGAACGCGACGCCGGCCCTCCATACCATGGCCCTGGTCGCAGCCAGCTACGGCCTCCCGCAGCGCCGGCTCGGCGCCGTCTCTGTGCTCGGGCCGCTGCGGATGGACTACGGAAAGGCGATCCACTCCGTGCGCGAGGCCGCCACCCAGCTCTCGCGCTTCGTGGTCGAGATCTACGACGAGCGGTGACGACGATGCCTCGCGACTACTACGACGTCCTCGGGGTGCCACGCGGTGCCGACGACGGGGAGATCAAGAAAGCCTTCCGCCGCCTCGCGCGCGAGCTGCACCCCGACGTCAACAGCCACGACCCGAACGCCGAGGAGAAGTTCAAGGAGGCGGCCGAGGCGTACGAGGTCCTGTCCGACGGCGAGCGGCGCGCGACCTATGACCGCTACGGCCACGACGGACTGCGGAGCGGCGGCTACGCGCCGAACTTCGAGGGCTTCGGCTCGGTGGCGGACATCTTCGACGCCTTCTTCGGTGGCGGTGGCGCGTTCGGCGGCGGCTTCGGGGGCGGGGGCCGGTCGGGTGGGCCCGCGCAAGGCGGTGACGTCGCGGTGGCGGTCGACATTGATCTCGCCCAAGCGGTGACCGGGGCCGCGGTCGAGGCGACCTACGACGCGATTGTGCTATGTGAGCACTGCAACGGCAACGGCGCCGAGCCCGGCACCCCGATCGAGACCTGCAACCGCTGCGGGGGCAGCGGTCAGCTGCGGGCGGTGACACGCACACCGTTCGGGCAGGTCGTGCGCGCGACCGTGTGCGACACGTGTCACGGCGACGGGCGTATCGCCAGCGATCCGTGCCACGTATGCCGGGGCCGCGGTAACAAGGCCAAGCGGAGCAAGCTCACGGTCGAGATTCCGGCAGGAATTTCCGACGGGCAGCGGATCCGCCTCGGCGGTCGCGGCCACGCCGGCGAGCGGGGGGGGCCGGCCGGTGACCTCTACGTGCTCGTGCGCATCCGCGAGGACAACCGGTTCGTCCGAGACGGAGACGACCTCCTCACCGCGATCGACGTGGCGGCGCCGCTCGCCGCCCTCGGCGCCCGGGTCCAGGTCCCGACGGTCGAGGGCTCGGTCGAGGTCGAGGTTCCCGCGGGCACCCAGCCGCACGAGACCCTCGTCGTCCGCGGCGAGGGCATGCCCGCCCTGCGCGGGCGCCACCGGGGCGACCTGCGCGTCGTCGTCAACGTCGTGATCCCGCGCCGGCTCGGGCGCGAGCAGCGCGAGCTGTTCGAGAAGCTCGCGGACTCGATGACAGACGAGAACTTGCGGACGGACGAGGGCGTGTTCGGCAAGCTCAGGCGCGCGTTCGGCGGGTAGCGCGCGAACGGTGCTGCGCCTGGCCGTACGGGTGCGGCGCGAGGAAGCGGAGCTCGTGCTCGCCGAGCTGCTCGAGCTCGCGCCCGGAGGCGTCGAGGAGGTCGATCTCGGCGACGCCATCGAGTACGCGGTCTACGGCGCGCCGGGTGAGCTCCCGGCGCTGCCCGATCTCCGGGCCGCGGCCGGCGCCGCGCTGGTGGACGTGAGCACGAGCGTCGTCGCCGACGACTGGGCCGAGCGCTGGCGTGAGTTTCACCGGCCGCTCGTGCTCGACGGGGCGATTACGGTGCGGCCGCCGTGGGAAGCGGCGGGCACGACGCCGATCGACGTCGTCATCGACCCGGGCCAGGCCTTCGGCACGGGCGCCCACGCGAGCACCCGCCTGTGTCTCGAGCTCATGCGCGAGCGGCGCGCCGAGGGCGGTCTACTTGACCTGGGATGCGGGTCGGGGGTACTCGCGATCGTTGCTGCCCGGCTCGGCTGGGCGCCGGTAGTGGCCGTCGACTACGACACGGCCAGCGTTGACGCCGCGCGAGCCAACGCGCGGGTGAACGGGGTGGAGGTTGACGTGCGCCGGCTCGACCTCCGCACCGATCCGCTCCCCGAGGCGCCGACGATCGTCGCCAACCTGCTCTCGCCGCTGCTCATCGCCGGGGCGTCACGGATCGCCGCCGCGCCGGTGCGCGAGGTGATCGCCAGTGGGATCCTCGAGCCCGAGGCCGACGAGGTCGCGCGGGCCTTCGCGGCCCAGGGCCTGCGCGAGACGGGCCGCCGCCTGCTCGCGGAGTGGGCCGCCCTGGTGCTCGTGCGCTCGGGCGTTGGTGGCCCCCGGTGACACGCGCCCGCGTGGACACCAACGGTCGCCTAATTCTGGACACCTGGAGGATGTCAACCCGGGGGCGATCGATCATCCTGCTCGCAGACGATTGATACCGGGCCTCGAAGGAGGTGAGACCTGATGAATCCGCTCGCGATCGGTGTTTCTCTCGGTGGCTTGCTCCTCGATCTGGTGGCGCCACGGCCCAAGCCCCGGGCTGGCTTAGCGTACGAGTCCCTCCGCTCGCCGCAGGCTGTCCCGAGGACACCGTGGCGCAACAGTGGATTTGAGGAGTACGTGGGAGCGCCGGTCGCGAGCGGCTCGTCTCCCGCGGCCCGGGTCGCATCGCGCGATTAGGGAACCCGGCAATCGGTGCGCGGCTACTCTGAGTAGCCGTGCGCTTCGCCGTCAAGTTCCTCGGCTGCAAGGTGTCCCAGGCCGACGCCATGCTCGCGCGCCAAGCGCTCCTCGATGCCGGCCACGTCGAGGCGGAGGAGGAGCGCGCCGACCTCCACGTCGTCAACACATGCTGCATCACGAGCGCGGCGGAGGCGAAGTCGCGACAGTCGGTCAGGCGCTCATTGAAGCTCGGCCCGCGCCAGGTTTACGTGTCGGGGTGCGCGGCCAACCTGAGCGCGAACGAGTTCGCGAAGATCGACGCGCGCGTGCGGACGTTCGTCGGGACGGCGGACGACGTGGCGCAGGCGATGGCGGGCGCGTCCGGGGCCTGCGCCGACCTCGAGCACGATGTGCTCGCGCGCGACGTGCCCGCGCGCGAGGCGTTGGCGGTGCCCGCGGCCGAGGCGGGCGTCGCTGAGGCCCGCACGCGCGGCTTTCTCAAGGTGCAGGACGGGTGTGACTGCCACTGCGCCTACTGCATCATCCCCACCGTGCGCGGCGGGGCGCGGTCGCGTCCGGCGAGTGCGGTTGTGGCCGAGGCGCGGCGGCGGGTCGCGAAGGGTCAGCCCGAGCTCGTGATGACCGGCATCAGCGTCGGCGACTACCGCGACCCCGAGCACGGGCTCGAGCTCGGCGAGCTGATGGTCGAGGTGGCCCGCGTCCCCGGGGTCGAGCGCGTGCGGCTCTCGAGCGTCGAGGTCATCCACGTGAAGAACTCGCTGCTCGCGGCGCTGGCCGACGAGCCCAAGGTGTGCGGCCACCTCCACGTGCCCCTGCAGTCGGGCGACGACGAGGTGCTTTCGGCCATGGGCCGCCATTACAGCGCGGAGGAGTACTTGGCGACGATCGACGCGCTCCGCGTCGCCGTGCCGGACGTGAACGTGACCACCGACGTGATCGTGGGGTTTCCGACCGAGGATGGGGCGGCGTTCGAGCGCACCCTCGAGATGGTCGACGCCGCCGGCATCAGCCGCGTCCACACGTTCCCTTACTCGCCCCGGCCGGGGACGGAGGCCGAAGCGCTCGGCGACCGGGTGTCGCCCGACGAGAAGAAGCGCCGGTCGCGGGAGCTCAGAGGCCGCTCGGAGGTCCGCTCGCGCCACCACCGCGCGGCCAAGCTCGGAGGCCGCGAATTCGTTCTGGCAGACAAGCTCGCTGCGACGCAGGTCTCGGGCTACAGCGCCGACTACACGCGCTGCTACCTGCCCCCCGGCGCGGCCGCCCGGGGGCAAGTGGTTGAGGTGGTGTGCGACGAGCTCTACGCGGACGGGATCCGCTGCCGTCCGGTCGCGTCTGTGGGCTAAGTGGCCCGTTTCGCAAGTACGACGAACCACTGAGAGAGGGGCGGCGGCGGTCTCGCCGTGGACCGGACGACGGTCTCGCCGAGGACCGCGCGGGATACGCCGTCGGGCGGCGTATCCTTGACCGGAGTCATGACGGTTATCGACCAGGTCCGCACCGATATCACCAGCGCGATGAAAGCCGGCGAGAAGACGCGCGTCGGCGCGCTGCGCATGGTGCTGTCCGAGCTCCAGAAGGCAGCGAAAGATGGAAACGCCGACGAGGTCGCCGTGCTCCGCCGCGAGCGCAAGCGCCGGATCGAGGCCGCTGACCAGTTCCGCAACGGAGGCCGCCCCGAGCTCGCCGAGCAGGAGGAGTCCGAGGCCGAGCTCATCGACGGATACCTGCCCGCCGAGCTGCCCGACGCCGAGCTTGACGTGCTCGTGAGCGCGGCGATCGCGGAGACGGGAGCGAGCGACCCCAAGGACATGGGTCAGGTGATGAAGGCCGTGATGGCCAAGGTCGACGGGCGCGCCGACGGCAAACGCGTATCCGGGCGCGTCCGGGAGGTGTTGAGCGGCTCGCGTGCGTAGCAAGATCGAGCTCGACAACGCCATCGCGGCAGAGCTCGCTGGAAGCGAGGACGCCGTGCTTCGGGCGCTCGAGGGGCACCTCGACTGCGCCGTCTTCCTGCGCGGGAACGTGCTCACCCTCGAGGGTGACGATGCCGCCGTGGAGGCCGCCGCCGGCGTCGTGCGCGAGCTCTCGGAGCTCATAGCGCAGGGCCACGAGATCGCCCCCGGGACGATCGAGGCCGTGACGCGTGCCCTCGACCAGCACGAGTCGCCGGCGAACATCCTCGAGGACGTGGTGTGGCGGCACCGGACGACGAAGGTGGCGCCCAAGACCGTCAACCAGAAGCGCTACGTGGACTCGATCCGGGAGAACACCATCACCTTCGGGATCGGCCCTGCCGGTACGGGCAAGACCTTCCTCGCCGTCGCCCTCGCGGCCGCGGCCCTGAGCCGCCGCGAGGTCAACCGCATCATCCTCACCCGGCCTGCGGTCGAGGCGGGCGAGCGCCTGGGCTTCCTGCCCGGGGATCTGATGGCCAAGGTTGATCCGTATTTGCGGCCGCTGTTCGACGCCCTGCACGACATGCTCGAGCCCGAGCGGGTATCGCAGCATTTGGAGCGCGGGGTGATCGAGGTGGCGCCTTTAGCCTTCATGAGGGGGCGGGCTCAGCCGCTCGCGAGCGCCGTGCTGACGCCGTCGGGTTTCCGGTCCATCGGGACGCTGCAAGTCGGCGATCTCGTGACGGGCTCTGACGGCCGCCCCACGCCGGTGTTGGGCGTCTATCCGCAGGGCCGTAAGGAGGTCTTCCGGGTCCGCACTCAAGACGGGGCGTCCGCGCTGTGCTGCGCTGAGCATCTGTGGCATGTCTTTACCGCTTCGGACCGGCGCCGGGGAAAGCCCGGTCGCGTGCTCGAGACGCAGGAGATGATCGGCCGCCTCCGCTCGGCCCACCAGCATCGCTACGAGCTGCCGCTGGTGTCGGGTCCGGCGGAGTTCGAGCCGCGTGAGGTTCCCCTCGATCCCTACGCCCTCGGGCTCTTGCTGGGCGATGGTTGTCTGACGACCACGACGACCCCGGCGTTCTCCACGGAAGATCCGGAGTTGGCGAGTGCTCTCGAGGCGTCGCTTGACCGGATCGAGCTGCGGCCGAAGGGCAGCTTTGACTACGTCCTGCGCCATGTCGACGGTCATCGTGGCGGCGTCATCGTCGCCAACCCGGTGACGACGGCGCTCCGTGAGCTGCGGCTCGCCGGGACGCGGTCACATACGAAGTTCATTCCCGAGCTGTACCTGCACAACTCGGCGGCGACGCGGATCGCCCTCCTTCAGGGCCTGCTCGACAGCGACGGGGGACCGGTCACCGGGGAGTCGACATCCGTGCCGACTCCCTTGCCTGGGCGGACATGCCGGATCCAGTACACCACGTGCTCGCCGCGCCTGCGCGACGACGTCACCTACCTCGTGCGCTCGCTCGGTGGGATCGCCTACGCGCGGCTGCGGCCAGCGGCGGGCCGGAAGGCGGGATTCGCGAACGGCCGGCCGGTCGAACACCGCCACGATGCCTTCGTCATGGACCTGCGCCTGCCGGCGGGCGTCGAGCCCTTCCGCCTGGGGCGTAAGCGGGACCTGTACGACCGCTTGGGCGGGGGACGGCCGATGCGGTTCATCGAGGCCATCGAGCCGGTCGGGGAGATGGAGACGGTGTGCATCCAGGTGGCGGCGACCGACTCGCTCTACGTGACCGACGACTACCTTGTCACGCATAACACCCTGAACGACAGCTTTATCATTCTCGACGAGGCCCAGAACACAAGCCCCGAGCAGATGAAGATGTTCCTCACCCGCCTCGGCTTCAACTCGCGCATGGTCGTCACCGGCGACATCACGCAGATCGACCTGCCGCGGGAGAATGACTCGGGGCTCGTGGTGGTGAGCGAGATCCTCGAGGCGGTCGAGGGCATCGAGTTCGTCCGCTTCGGCGAAGAGGACGTGGTCCGGCACAAGCTCGTGCGCCGGATCGTGGCTGCGTACACCGAGCACGCGCAGCGCTCCGCCCCCGAGCTCCGGCCGCGCAAGCGAGCGTGACGCTCGAGATCGAGGTCATCGGCGTCGACCCGGGGCGCCACGACGGCCTCAACGAGACCGAGGTCGAGCAGCTGTGTGCGCTGGCGCTCGCGTCGGCCGGCATCGAGGACGGTCACGTCGCCGTCGAGTTCGTCGACGAGCCGCGGATGCGCGAGCTGAACCGCGAGCACCGGGGCGCCGACAAGCCGACCGACGTGCTCTCCTTCCCCGTCGACGAGGACGGCGTGGCGGCCGGACCTCGCGAGCTCGGCGACGTCGTCATCTGCCCGCCCTACGCTTCCGATCTACGCGAGACGGTCATCCACGGCGTGTTGCACCTGACGGGGATGGACCACGAGACCGACGGGGGCGAGATGCTCGCGCTTCAGGCCGAACTGATGCGGTGGATACGCACTCCCGGCGAGCGCGAGCGCGTTCGGTGAGCGCGCGCCCGCATCCGGACGGGATGGCGGGGCCAGGACCCGCCACGCGGTCCGGGTTCGTCGCGCTCGCGGGACGTCCGAACGTGGGCAAGTCGACGCTCACCAACGCTATCGTCGGCGCCAAGGTCGCGATCGTCTCCGACAAGCCGCAGACGACGCGCCGCGCCGTCCGGGGCGTCGCCACCGCCGCCGACTGGCAGCTCGTGCTCATCGACCTTCCTGGCGTCCAGCGACCTCGCGACGCCCTCACGGGACGGATGCAGCGTCGCGTCGAACGTGAGCTCGAGGACGCCGACGGGGCGCTGCTCGTAGTCAACGCCGAGCAGGGCATCGGACCGGGCGATCGCTTCATCGCGAACCTCCTCCGGGGCGGGAACGTGCCCGTGGTCGTTGCCGTGAACAAGATCGACCGCTGCCACCGCGCCGGAACCGCGGCGACGCTCCAAGCGGTCGCCGACCTCGACGTCGGGGAGGACATCTTTCCCATCTCGGCACGGACGGGCGCGGGTGTGGAGGAGCTCGTGGAGCGGCTCGTGGCCCTGCTCCCCGAGGGGCCGTTCTTCTTCACGCCCGGCCAGCGCTCGGACCTCCCCGAGTCGGTCGTGCTCGCCGAGCTCGTCCGCGAGCAAGTCCTCTCGCGCGTGCGCGCGGAGGTTCCGCACGCGGTCGAGGTCGAGGTCGAGGGCATCGAGCACCGCCGCGAGGATCTGATCGCCGTGACCGCCGTCGTGCTCGTCGAGACGGAGTCGCAGAAGGGCATCCTCATCGGCGCAGGCGGGCGGATGGTGAAGGCCGTCGGCACGGCCGCGCGTCGGGCCATCGAGCGTGAGCTCGGCTCTCATGTCCACCTGGAGCTCTCGGTGCGTGTGCGCCGCCACTGGCGGGGCGATGAGCGAATTCTGGACCGGCTCGGCATCGAGTAGGACATTCGGCTAGTTCGCGGTGGGGGGCTAAAGGTGGCATAAGGTTTTGCGCGCATTAAGCCGATAAGCACTCCCGAGGGCGGGGGCCCTGGAGCCCGAGACGGAGGTGACGAGTTGAGAAGGGGTAGGCGAGAGGCGGTCCTCGCGTTGTCCGCGGCCGCGCTCGTGGTCCTTGCGCTCCTGACCGTGTTCGCGATCGAGCTCTCGAACACGCAGGCCAAGTCCAGGCAGGACGTGGAGTCGCGCGTACACGAGCGCGCGGTGCTCACCGGCGCTCTGATCGGCAGCCTGTTCCAGTCGGTGCAGCAGCAGATTCCGCAGGATGCCCGCCGCTACGGCGGCCAAACCGTGAGCACGAAAGCGCTCGACCGGGGCCAGCCGGGAGTGAGCTATTCCGTGCTCCTCGACTCGTCGCGGCACGTGATCGCCCACTCGTCAGGGTTCACCGCCCAGGCCCGAGCCGATCTCACGAATTCGGCCGCGCTCGCGCTCACGCGCGCCGGCCGCCGCTACGCGCTCGGCAACGTCGTCCCCTACGGAGCGACCGGAGCGGTCGAGTTCGCGGTCACCTTCCCCACGCGCTACGGGACCAGGACGCTCCTGAGCGGAACCTCCCCGCGCGAGCTCAGCCTCCTCTTCAACGCCGACCTGCGCGAGATTCCCGGGGTCAAGGGCGCCCACAACTACCTCATCGACGGGGCCAACCGGGTCCTTGCCTCCACCAACCCGGCGACGCCGCCCGGCTACGTCTTCCGCTCCCCCGCTCAGCTGAAGGCGCTGGGCCAATCCTCCGGGGATCGCCTAGGTCACTACTACGACCAGGTCCTGCTCCCCAGCTCGAGCTGGCGCATCGTGCTCACCGCCCCCAACGGCCCGCTCTTCGCGAGCGTCTCGGGTCTGCGCAAGTGGGTGCCGTGGTTGATCTTCATCTGCTTCGCGCTCGTCGCCCTGGCCGCGATCGCGCTCGGCCGGCGCGCGCTGCGCTCGGCGGAGGCGGTACGCGAGGCGCACGCGCGCCTCGAAGTCGTCAACGGCGAGCTCGAGGTGACGAACGACGCGCTCGAGCGCCGGGCTCGCGAGCTTGCCCGCTCGAATGCCGAGCTGGAGCAGTTCGCCTCGATCGCCTCCCACGATCTCCAGGAGCCGCTGCGCAAGGTGCGCACCTTTACCCAACAGCTGACGGTGATGGAGGCCGAGCGCCTGTCCGACCGTGGTCGTGACTACCTCGAGCGGGCCAACGCGGCCGCGGAGCGCATGCAGAAGCTGATCGAGGACCTGCTCAAGTTCTCCCGGGTGGCGACCCATGGGCGGCCGTTCGCCCCCGTCGACCTGGCCCAGGTCACGCGCGATGTCCTCGAGGACCTCGAGGCGCAGGTGGAGCACTCCGAGGCGGTCATCGAGGTCGGGGAGCTGCCGACGATCAGCGCCGACGCGCTCCAGATGCGCCAGCTCATGCAGAACCTGATCTCGAACGCGATCAAATTCCGTCGCGAGGACGTCACCCCGAAGGTGTGGATCGAGGCCGCCGTCGATGACGGCAACGTTCGGATCACGGTCCGGGATAATGGGATCGGTTTCGAGCCCGAGTACAGCCGGCGGATCTTCCGCGTCTTCGAGCGCCTCCACGGGCGCGGCCAGTACCCGGGCACGGGGATCGGGCTGGCGCTGTGCCGGCGGATCGCCGAGCGTCACGGCGGGACGGTCCTTGCCGACTCAGAGCCCGGCCAGGGCGCGACCTTTACCGTGACGCTGCCGATGCGCCAGCAACAGGAGGTCCTCGTCGTCGCCGGCTATGACGAGGACGGCGAGGTTAGGCAAGATGAGCAGGAGGGGGCCCATGTCTCAGTATCAGCGGCACGGTAGGCCGGTGACGATTCTCCTCGCCGACGACGACGCCGAGGATCGCGAGCTGGCGCGCGATGCCCTCCAGGACTCGAAGCTCGCGAACGAGATGCGGTTCGTCGTCGACGGGCAGGATCTCCTCGACTATCTACGGCGCGCAGGCCGCTACGCGGACCCGTCCGTCGACGCGCCGCGGCCCGGGATCATCCTCCTCGATCTCAACATGCCCAAGAAGGATGGCCGGGAAGCACTGGCGGAGATCAAGACCGATGAGTCGCTGCGGAGGATCCCGGTGGTCGTGCTCACGACCTCGAACGACGAGCAGGACGTACTCCGCAGCTACGACCTAGGGGTCAACTCCTTCATCACCAAGCCGGTCACCTTCGCGGGGCTGGTTGAGGCCATGAGCGCCTGGTCGCGCTACTGGTTCGAGCTGGTCGAACTGCCCAGGGATGGGGCCGGCAATGGTATGGCGCGCTGAGCCCGTGCGCGTTCTCCTCATCGAGGATGACGAGGACGACTATCTGATCACGAGCGACATGCTTGCGGCCCAGGAGCGCGCGCGCTTCACGGTCGACTGGTGTGCCGATTACGACGAGGCGCTCGCGGCGATCGGACGGCAGGAGCACGACGTCTACCTGATCGACTACCGGCTCGGCACCCACACCGGCCTCGACCTGGTGCGGGACGGGTTCGCGACGCGCCCGCGCGCCCCCGTGATCATTCTCACCGGGCAAAGCGACTACGCGATCGATCTCGAAGCGACGGCGCTCGGGGTGACCGACTACCTGGTCAAGCAGGAGCTCGATCCCGCCGGCCTCGAGCGCTCGATCCGCTACGCGATCAGCCACCAGCGGGCCGTCGCCGATCTGATTCAGAGCGAGGAGCGCTACGCGCTCGCGGTCCGGGCCGCCAACGACGGCATCTGGGACTGGGATCTGCGCCAGGACCGGATCTACTTCTCGCCCCGCTGGCACGCGATCCTCGGGCATGCCGAGCGGTCCGACGACCATGATCCCGCCACCTGGTTCGACCTCGTCCACAATGACGACCTCCTGCGCCTGCGCGCCGCCATCGACGCGCACCTCGCGGGGCAGACACCGCACCTGGAATCCGAGCACCGCATGCGCCACGCCGACGGATCATGGCGTTGGGTCCTGAGCCGGGGTCTGGCCATCCGGGGAATCGACTCAGAGGTGACGCGGATGGCGGGCTCGCTCTCCGACATCACCGATCGCCGCAGTGCCGAGATCCGCCTCCAGCACGACGCGCTCCACGACGCGCTCACCGGGCTGCCCAACCGGGCCCTCTTCATGGATCGCCTCGATCAGGTGCTGCGGCGGACGACGCGTGATCCCGGTTCCGCCTGCGCGGTGCTCTTCATCGACATCGACCGGTTCAAGCTCGTCAACGACTCCTTGAGCCACGCCGTCGGGGACCACCTCCTGGTCGCGGTTGCGGGCCGGATCGCGGGCGTCCTGCGCCCCGGGGACACGGTTGCTCGCCTCGGCGGCGACGAATTCACGATCCTGCTCGACGGGTCTGTCACTGAGCGGGAGGCGAACATGGTCGCCGCCCGCGTGCGCAGCGCCCTGAGCCGGGCCTTCAAAGTCGACGGCCACGAGCTCATCGTGACGGCGAGCATCGGGATCTCGCTCGGTGCCCCGCAGATGAGCCCGTCCGACCTTCTCCGTAACGCCGACATCGCCATGTACGACGCCAAGCGCCGCGGCCGGGCGTGCTGTGCCCTGTTCGACGAGAGCATGCACCGCCGGGTTGTGGACCGGCTCGAGCGCGAGAACGATCTGCGCCACGCCGTCGACCACGCGCTCCTGGAGATTCACTACCAGCCCATTGTCGATCTCGCCACCGGGCGCATCCGGGCCCTCGAAGCGCTCGCACGCTGGCCCACGGGCTGGCCCGAGGTCGCTCCGCTCGACTTCATCCCGATCGCCGAGGAGACCGGGGTGATCGGCCCGCTCGGTCTCCACGTGCTGCGCCAGGCCCTCGATTCGCTCGCGCGCTGGCGCGCCGCGGGGTTGGTGAGCGAGGACGTGCGCATGAGCGTCAACGTCTCCGCCCGCCAGCTCGAGGATCCAGGCCTGCCCGCGAGCGTCCGCGCCGCCATCGCCGCCGCCGGAGTCGAGGGCGACGCGCTGCGGCTCGAGATCACCGAGAGCACGCTGATGGAGGAGCCGGAGCGGATGCAGCAGATCGTCTCCGAGGTATGCGCGACCGGCGCCGGCCTTCACCTCGACGACTTCGGGACCGGGTACTCGTCGCTGGCCGCGCTCCACCGCTTCCCGGTCGACGCGCTCAAGATCGATCGCAGCTTCGTCGCCTCGATCAACGGCACGAGCGGCAGCGAGGTCATCGTCCGCTCCACCATCGCGCTCGCGCACAGCCTCGGGCTGCAAGTCATCGCCGAGGGGATCGAGGACGCGACCCAGCTCCAGCGCCTGCGGACGCTTGGGTGCGAGTACGGCCAGGGCTTCCTCTTCTCGACGCCACTGAGCGCCGGCGATACCGAACGGATGCTGCTGGGCTGGCGTCCCGAGCGGGCGGCGGCATTGGGGGATCGCGTGGCGCCTGCGTAGCTTGGCCCTGGGGCGCGCCGCGCGGCGGCCCGGGCTCGTGCCCGGGCTTGGCCGGGGCGCGCGGGCCAGGAGCGCGTCGGGCGGGTGGGCCGCCCGGCGGTTCGCCGGGGCTGGGCAGGCCACCCTGATGCCTGTCCAGCCCTGGCGAGCACCAGTCGGTCGCACCGGTGGGCCCTACTAGACTCCTCGGCCCGTGGACGACGCCGAGATTGCCTTTGACGAGCGCGGCCTCGTGCCGTGCGTGATGCAGGATTGGCGCACCGGCGAGGTCTTGACGCTTGCCTATATGAACGCCGACGCCTTGCGTCACACGCGTGAGACGGGCGAGATGCATTTCTTCAGCCGCTCGCGCCAGGAGCTGTGGCACAAGGGCGCAACGTCGGGAAACACGATGGCGGTCAAGGCGATCCGGTACGACTGCGACGGCGATGCGCTGCTCGCGCTCGTCGAGCCGCACGGCCCGGCCTGCCACACCGGTGAGCGGAGCTGCTTTTATCGCGGGGAGCTCGATCCCGCCGCGCCCTATGAGGTGCTGCCGACGCTCGAGCGCACGATCGCGTCGCGCGCAGCGTCCCGTCCCGACGCGTCCTACACGGCATCGCTCCTGGCCGAGCCGGCACGCATCGGGGAGAAAGTCCAGGAAGAAGCCGAGGAGGTCGCGCGGGCGGCCAGGGAGGAGTCCGACGAGCGCCTCGCCGAGGAGGCGGCCGACGTCCTCTATCACCTGGCCGTGCTCCTGCGCAGCCGGGAGCTGACGCTGGCCGACCCGGAGCGGGTGCTCGATGGCCGTCGCCGGCAGTGAGGCCGCGTCCACGGCGACGCCCTCGCTCGAGCAGGTGCGCGAGCTCGCGCGCGAGCACAACCTGATCCCCGTCCACGAGACGTTCGTCGACGACTGCGAGACGCCGGTCTCGGCGTTTCTGAAACTCCGTGAGCGGGGGCCCGCGTTCCTGCTCGAATCGGCCGACCAGGGCCGGGTCGGGCGCTACACGTTCATCGGCTTCCGTCCCCGCAAGGTGCTGCGGTGGTCGCTGGGTGACCCGGGGGACCCGTACGCGCTCGCCGCCGCCGAGCTCGAGCGCTACCAGCCGGCGCCGCTCGAGGGGGGCTTGCCTCCGTTTGCCGGCGGGGCGGTGGGCGTGTTCGCCTACGACCTCGTGCGGACCGTCGAGCCGCTCGGTGAGCCGAACCCCGATCCGATCGGCGTCCCGGACCTCGCTTTGATGCTGACCGACAGCCTCGTCGTCTTCGACCACCTGAAGCACACCGTCACCGTGCTCGCGAACGTGTATCCCGACGACGACCTCGAGGCGTCCTACGCGGCCGCGCTCGAGACGATCGCCGAGGTGCGCTGGCGCCTGGCGGGCCCCGTCCCGCGCCCGGCGCGCCGACCGGAAACGGGGAGGACCGTGCCCGAGTTCGTCCCCAACATGCCGCGGGCGCAGTTCGAGTCGATGGTGGCTCGGATCATCGAGTACATCTACGCCGGCGACGCCTACCAGGTCGTGCCCTCGCAGCGGTGGTCGGCGCCCGTCCCCGTCGACGCGTTCTCGATCTACCGCGGGCTCAGGGTGGTGAATCCGAGCCCGTACATGTACTTCCTCGACTTCGGCGACTTCGAGATCGCCGGCGCCAGCCCCGAGCCGCTTATCACCGTGGCGGGCCGCGACGTGTCGACGCGGCCGATCGCCGGTACCCGTCCCCGTGGCGCCAGCGCCGAGGAGGACCGCCGGATGGCCGAGGAGCTGCTCGCCGATCCCAAGGAGCGGGCCGAGCACGTGATGCTCGTCGATCTCGGACGCAACGACCTCGGGCGCGTGTGCGAGTACGGCAGCGTCCGGGTCGAGAGCTTCATGGCGGTGGAGAACTACAGCCACGTGATGCACATCGTGTCGAGCGTCGTGGGCCGGCTGCGGGAGGGGATCGGGGGTTTGGAAGCGCTTCGTTCCGTCCTGCCGGCGGGCACGCTCTCGGGAGCGCCCAAAGTTCGGGCGATGCAGATCATCGACGAGCTCGAGCCAGTCAAGCGCGGGGGGTACGGCGGGGCCATCGGGTACGTGAGCTACACCGGCGACCTCGACACCTGCATCCACATCCGGACGGTGGTGGTGAAAGACGGCGTCGCGCACGTGCAGGCGGGCGGCGGGACCGTGGCGGATGCGAAGCCGGACTACGAGTACCGGGAGTCGGTGGCGAAGTCGAAGGCGGTGATGCAGGCGATCGCGGTGGCGGTGGGGCAGCCAGACTGGGCCTAGTCGGGCGGGCGCCCGCCGGCGGCCAGTCGCGTGCGGTGGGGGGGGGGGGGGGTGGGGGGGGGGGGGGCGGGTTGGGGAGCAACAGGCCGGCGGCGGCCATCCCGCCTCTCGAGCCACCGGCCTGGCGATTGGTGGGCTGGGGTGGACTGGCTCGGGGGCAGACCCCAGCCCGCGGCCGACCACAGAGCCGGCCCGTGCGGGGGTGTGCTGCGAATGCATTGACATACGATCAAAACGCAGC
>JAXDGF010000092.1:0-2616 GCA_034665165.1 Solirubrobacteraceae bacterium
CGTCGGGGTAAGGCGAGCTCTCGAGCGTGCCGAAGTGCAGGGTGTCGAAGCCGAAGTGCTCGCGCGCGTGGCTGCCGATCGTCTCCGAGACCTCGACCCCGTGGGTCTCGAAGCCGCGCTCGCGGAGCACGGCCATGCAGAAGCCGGCGGCGAAGCCGACGTCGAGGGCGCGGCCCGTCCGGGGGCCGTTCCGCAGCGCGAAGGCGAGCCGCCGCCTGAAGGTGTCCAGGTAGAGGCGCTCGTCGGCGCGGTAGTCGGCGTACCCCTGGACCTTTGGCGCCTGCGAGCGCCAGTATGAGTCCGACTGGTAGATCGCCGCCAGGCCGTCCTCGCGCAGGCGGGGCGAGACCCAACCCATTCCGCATCGGGTGCACCGGCGGACGCTGTAGGGCGGCTCCTCGAACGCGGTCTCGAAGCGCTCGTCCGCGCACATCGGGCAGCGATCGACCGTCTCCGCGGGGTGCTCGGTGGAAACGGCCACTAGCCGAAGTACTCGCTCTGGGTCGCCACGTCCTCGTGCCCCGCGTCCCGCTCCTGCATGATCGTCGCGGCCATGCGACGGCCCATCTCGATCGACTGATCCATGTTGTTGTAGCGGAAGAGCCCCTGACGTCCCCCGGTCTTGATGTTCTCGAGCGTGTGGACGAACTCGAGCACGGGGGCCAGGTTCTCCTTGTACTCGAGGTCGTAGACCGGGTAGGCGTGGGGGATCTTCTTGACGAAGCCCTCGAGCACCTCGGTACGGCTGATCAGGCCGATCTGCTCGAGATCGGAGCTCGCGGTCGCGATCAGCTCCTCGTCGGTCGCGCGCCAGTGCTCATCGCCGATGCGGCAGGTGATCTCGGCGCACACCATCGTCTTGTTGGCCGGAGCGCAGGCGGGGCTGAAGTTCTTGAACTCGGAGATCCGGTGGATGGTCAGATGATGCTCGGGCAGGTACATCCAGCTGTCGGGCGAGACGTGCGCGCGTGCCAGCTTCAGGTACACAAAGATGATCGACACGTACCGGAGCCGCGTGATCCCCTCGCGCACCACCTCGGGTGCGGCCGGGCGCACGGAGCGGGCGAGCACGGTGATCGGGATGGTGGAGACGAACTCGTCCGCCTCGATCGTGCCGGGATCGCTGCCGCCGTACTCGACGGCGGTGACGCGGCGACCCTCGAGCCTGACCCGGGTCACGGGCGCGCCGGTGATGATCGTCGCCCCCATCGCCTCGAGCTCGCGCGCGTAGCCGCGGGCGATCTCGCCGATCCCGCCCCGAGCCGGGTAGATGAACTCGGTGACCAGGCTGCGCGGCGCGACCCGGGGGCGCAGGAGCGTCTTCTTGACCGTGTCCCCGAGACTCAGGAGCGAGATGCGCTGGCTCGCCCAGTCACCGGAGATCTGGTCGGGCGCCATCTTCCACGCCTTGCCCGTGTAGCGCCCGAAGAAGAGGTCGTAGAGGGTGCGCCCGAAGCGCTTGGTCACCCAGCCCTCGAAGTTCTCGTCGCTGTGGTGGCTGAGGCCCGTGCGCTCGGTGAAGCGCACCCAGAAGTAGTCGGCGAAGGAGCGCACGAGGATCCGCCGGGGTAGGTTGTGCAGGACGTTCCCCGCCTGGAGCGGGTAATCGAAGAAGCGGTTGAAGAGGACGATGCGCGAGAGCCGGTGGGCCTGGCGGTGGTTGCCGGCGAGGATCTCCTTGACGTGGGCGATGAGCTGCTCATCGTTGGTGTGGAAGCGATGGGGCCCGAAGTCGTAGGACCAGTATTCTTCGCCCTCCTCGATGAACGAGGTGGCCATGCCGCCGACCTGGGGCTCGCGTTCGACCACGGTGACCTCGGCGCCCGCCCGGGCAAGCTCGTAAGCGCACGCCAGGCCGGCGAGCCCCCCTCCAAGAACCCCGATGCGATGGCTCATGCGGCCGGGGATGGTAGCCGCCGCCCCCGCGTCCGTCGCCACGCGGCGAGCAGGGCGAGCGCCGCGAGCATGATGAAGAAGGGATCGGCGGGCGCCCGGTATCGCGTCAGCCCCGCGAAGGGCAGCGTCGAGAGCACGATCAGGAGCGGAACCGCCCACAGGGCCCACGGGGCGCGCCGCGCGCCCCCGATCGCGATCCCCACGACGGCCAGAACCGCCAGTGCCCAGAAGGCGAACACGCTCCAGTACGCAAGCGCGGGCGGATAGCCCGCGAACTCCGCCGAGAAGCGCTCGTAGCCGGGGCCCGCGAGGTTGAAGAGACGCACGGCACTCCAGTACGCAACCACGAACGGGTACGAGGGATGCGCCGTGATGTACCGCCGCGAGAAGGTGACCAGGCTGTCGCCGATCTGCGCTTCGTTGGCGCGCGGATGGGCCTTCTCGAACTGGTAGATCTGGGTGCCGGGCGGAGTCCACAGCGCCGGATACTGGGTGTCGTACTGGGCGACGGCGTTGTAGGTCCCGGCCAGCGCATAGCCCGTCTCCGTGCTAATGGGGACGAACTCGTGGAACTCGATCGCGTTGCGGATGGCCCAGGGCGCGATCGTCACGAGCGTCGCCCCGAGGACGATCAAGGGGGTGCGCGCCGCGCGCCAGGAGCGGCGCGGGCGCGCCGTCCAGACGAGCAAGAGGATCGGGATGATCAACACGATGCCGATG
>JAXDGF010000093.1:0-13348 GCA_034665165.1 Solirubrobacteraceae bacterium
TCCCGCTCGACGCTCCGCGCACCCGACCGGCGATCGTCATCAACGATCCCGCCCTCTCGGCCTCGCAGCCGCCCGCGGACCTCGCCGCCAGCGCGGCGAACGCGCTCGGCCACGCCGCCGAGGGACCGCTGACCCCGCTCACGAGCCCGCTGCCGGCGCTCGCCGCGCTCGAGTCCGCCCGCCTCATCGCCCGCGCGCTCACCGATCCGGGCACGCCCGATCGGGACGCGCTGGCGCTCGGCGCCCTGCTGGCGGGTTACGTAATCGGCTCGACGGGCTACGGGCTCCACCACGTGATCGCCCAGACGCTCGTGCGCTTCGCCGGGCTCGGGCACGGTCAGGCCAACGCCATCATGCTCCCCCACACGCTGGCAGCGCTGGCACATCGCTTCCCGGACCGGATCGCCCTCCTGGCCGAGGCGCTCGAGGAGGAACCGACGAAATTCGCGTCACGGCTCGCGACCCTCGCGCGCGCCGGGAGCCTCAGCGACGCCGGCGTGACAGAGGCGGCGCTCGCGGACCTGGCCGAGCACGCCGCGTCCCGCTCCGAGCTGCACATGACGGCGCCCGCCGCCGACCGTGACGAGCTCCTCGAGCTCCTGCGCGCGGCCTACTGAGCCGGCGCGGCTAGGAGATCTTCAACAGGATCAGCGTGTTGACCGCGAAGACGATCGCGAAGCCGATGGTCCACCGGTTCAGGTTGCGTTCGACGAGCGACCCGCCCCCGAACGGACCGGCGCCGGTGCCCACGCCGAACGCCCCGGACAATCCCGAGTCCTTGCCCGAATGCATGAGGACAAGGAAGATGAGGATGACGGAGACGAAGACCTGGACGAACTGGAGAACCGTGACCATGGGCGGATGGTAGCTCTCAGCGCGCCTGGGAGCCCTTGGCACGGTCGAGCGCGCGGAGGATCGAGATCGCCTCGGCGCGCAGGGCATCGTCGACGAGGCGAAAGTCCTCGTCGGAGAGCTTGCCGGTTTGATGGTCGAGCTCGGCGTCGCGGATCTCGCGGTATTTCGCCTCCCGCGCCGCCTCGAGGTCGGCCACATCGGGCTTGACGGGGGCCTCCTCGGCTTCGGCCGCGCCCGTCCCGCCGGCACCGCCGGCCCCGCCGCGCCGGAAGGGGGCCGAGACGATCACGATCACCGCCGCCGCGGCCACCATGACGAGCAGGAACTCCATCGCCGCGCCCGGGGGTCAGGCCAGCTCGCGCGCGAGGCGCGCGGCGTAGGCGGCGGAGCGGACGCGACGGCGGGCCAGGACCGGGATCGGCCACAGCGCGATCAGACCGCCGAGCCCGACGATGATCCCGCCGAGCCAGAGCCAGGTCACGAGCGGAGAGACGATGAGCAGGAACTGGACCGGCCAGGGATGGGTGACGAAGCGCCGGGTGAGCTCGCCGACGAGCTGGTCGCGGTAGAGGAAGAGCGTGTTCATGCGGCCCTGCTGCTGCGCGGGCGGGAGCTTCGACACCGTGCTCATGGCGCTGGCGAAGAGCCGGTCCCCCTTGGTGATGTCGGCCTGAAGGGGCGAGACGTTGCCGACGTTGACCACGGTCCAGATGTCGTGCGTGAACCCGGCGTCGAGCCCGATCCGGCTCTCCACCGAGCCCGAGTTGAAGAAGCGCCCGACGACGCCGAGCGAGGGATCCTGCGAGGGATAGAGCCCGTAGCTCGTGTGCAGCGTCGTCACGTGGTGGCCGTTCTTGCTCACGTCGAGGACGGCGCCGAAAGAGATCTTCTCGGACGAGGGAGTGGCGGTCGGTTTGACGTAGCGGACGTTGTAGCCGTCGATGCTCGCGCTCTGTCCCGGCCGCATGGTCGCGTAGCGCGAGTGCTGGAAGGACGAAGAAGCGGCCACCCCGATGAGGAGGACGGCGAGGCCGGCGTGCACGGTGTAGCCACCGTAGCGGCGCCGGTTGCGCCGGACCAGCGAGACGAGAGCGAGCGGCGCGGCCTCGTGCGTCATCGCGCGCCGCGCCCGCACCCCGCGCCAGAACTCCTGCGCCACCGCCGCGAGCGCGAAGGCGGCGAAGCAGAACATGAGGAGCGCGAACGGGTGGGCCCATACCCCGCTCGCGACCGTGAGGAGGACGACCAGGGTCACGAGCGCGGCCGCGGCGGGGAAGGCGAAGCTCCGGCGCAGGTTCGTCAGCGTCACGCGGCGCCAGGCGATGATCGGTCCGATCCCCGACAGGAGCACGATGATGAGCGCGAGCGGGACGACGTAGGGACGGAACGCGGGCGGCCCGACCGACTGCTGCGTGCCCGTGATCGCCTCGGAGATGAGCGGGAAGAAGGTGAACCAGAAGATGACGGCCGTGAGCGCCACGAGGACCATGTTCTGGAACAGGAACACGGCCTCGCGCGATAACAAGGAGTCGAGCCGGGATTCCGAGCGCAGGTCGGCGCGACGGTAGATGACGAGGCTCACCGAGGTGATGATCATGACCGCGATGAGCGCCACGAAGGAGATGTTGAGGGTCGGGTCCGAGACGAAGGCGTGGATCGAGGAGAGGATCCCCGAGCGGACGAGGAAGGTGCCGATGATCGCCATCGTGCCGGTGGCGAGGATGAGCGAGACGTTCCACACCTTCAGCATCCCCCGCTTCTCCTGGATCATGATCGAGTGCAGGAAGGCGGTGGACAGCAGCCACGGCATCAGCGCCGCGTTCTCGACCGGATCCCAGGCCCAGTACCCGCCCCAGCCGAGCTCGGTGTAGGACCAGCGCGCCCCGAGCAGAACGCCGATGCCCAGGCACAGCCACGCGGCGAGGGCGAAGCGGCGGGTGACCTGGATCCACTCGGCGTTCAGGCGCCCGGTGATGAGCGCAGCAAGGGCGAACGCAAACGGGATCGCCAGCATCGTGTAGCCGGTGTAGACCATCGGCGGATGGATCATCATCGTCGTATGGCGGAGCAACGGGTCGAGGCCCGCGCCCTCGGCGGGCGGGTTGGCGGTGGTGCTGAACGGATTCGCGAAGAGGATCGCGAGCGCCGTGAAGAAGGTGCAGAACCCGAGCAGGATCGCCGTCGCGTAGGGCACGAGCTCGCGCACCCGGCGCCGGGTCAGGAACAGCGCCAGGGTCGACCACACGGAGAGGAGCCACACCCAGAGCAGGAGCGACCCCTGCTGGGTGGACCACACCGCCGCCGCCTTATAAAAGGTCGGGGTGGTCGTGCTCGAGGCGCCCGAGACGATCGTGTACGAGAAGTCCGAGCGCAGGAAGGCGACCTCGATAATGAGGAAGGCGAAGGTCATGAGCCCGGCGATCGCGTACATGCAGCGCCGGCCCGAGTCGACCCACGCGCGCTGACCGGTGCGCGCCCCATAGAGCGAGGCGCCGACCCCGTAGATGGCCACCACCAGCCCGAGGATCAGGAGCGCGCGACCGACCGCTGCCATGGCTACGCCGACATCAGGCAGGGTGCGCGGCCGCGTCCTGGTACTTGGACGGGCACTTGGTCGTCAGGGAGCCGGGCTGGCCGACGAAGGCGGGGCCCTGCTCGGAGACCGTGACCAGGACCCCGCGGCCGACGGCGAAGGGATCGGGCACGAGCCCCGTGTAGCGGACGGGAACCGACTCGTTGAGTTTCGGATCGTGGACCCGGAACAGGAGCGCGCCGCTGCCCTCGTGCTGCGCGCTGATGACCGTGCCGCCCAGGACGTAGGTCTGCCCCGGCCGCGCCTGCCTGAGGAGCTGGCTGGCGGTCACGACGTCCTGACCGGCGCTGAAGCTCGTGTACACGAGCGCCGAGGCCAGGAGGAGCGCGGCAGTGAGGGCGACCGTCAGGCGGATTCTGCGCTTGCGGCTCGGGTCCATTCAGCGCGGATTCTTCCACATGCAGGCCTGAAGACGGCCCGGTCACGGGCTCGCCGGGGGAGCGGGCGGCGGCAGATCGTGGGCCCGTCCGGGCCCGATCTCGTGCGCACGACCTGGACCATCGGCTAGGGCGACTGAACGATCGGCTAGTTACGGGCGTCCGGGTCCGGCGGTAACGTCCGAAGCCGATTAGCGTCCTGTTAGCGAACAGGTTTTTCTCGACCCGACGCGAAACGATCGACCACCTACAGCGTTATAAGCGATGACAGTGCAAGTTCGACTCAACAGGGGCAAGCGGAGCGTGCCGCGGATGCGGCGCGCGGGCGGGGAAGGCCACTCGCGCACCGGCGGCGGCGGCATGGAGCCGAGTCGCCAGCGTCACGGCGGGCCCTCCCAGGATCGCGCTCTCTACACGTGCGGCTGCGGCTACGTGTTCGAGGCGCCGGTCTCCACCTCGGTGGGCTGCCCCCACTGCGGCGGCAAGCAGGCCTGGTAGCCGGCTCCGCGAGCTCGGGCTGCGGCTCGCGAACCCTTTTTCGCGGGTTCAGGCCGACGCGGCGGATATGTAGTCGTCGCGGAAGCGGTCTGCGGTCTGCTCCGCCGTCTCGTTGGCCCAGCGCGTGGTCGTCAGCAGCCCGACCAGGAGGACCGCCGCCCCGAGCCCGGTGATGATCCACCACCCTGGGTGGGTCGCCGCGGCGAAGCCCTTGCCGAGCGTTGCGGCCGCGCCTCCACCGGCGGCGGCGCCGACGATGGCGACGCCGAGGGTGGAGCCGACTTGGCGGCTCGTCGAGGCCACGGCCGAGGCGACCCCTGCCTGCGCCGCCGGCATCCCCGAGACGGCGGTGTTCGTGATCGGCGGGTTCACGAGGCCGAAGCCGAAGCCGAAGATGAAGTAGGACAGGAGCAGGTATCCCATCGACGTCGTCGCCGTCAGATGAGTCAGCATCAGGCTCGCGATCGTCAGGGCGCAGCCCGCGACGACGAGCGATGGCCGCGCGCCGCGCCGTCCCACCAGGCGTCCTGAAAGCGGCGCGAAGATGAGCGTCATGACCGCCAGGGGCAGGGTGTACAGCCCGGCGTGGAAGGGTGAGAGCCCGCGGACGTCCTGCAGGTAGAGCGTATTCAAGAACAGGAAGCCGCCCAGGGCCCCGAACGCGCAGATGGCGATCATGCTCGCCCCGGCGAAGGGCGCGCTCCGGAAGAAGCGCACGTCGATCAACGGCTCCTCGGTGTGCAGCTCGTAGCCGATCAGGCCCGCGAGGCTGGCGAGGGAGAGCGCGAACAACCCGAGAATCTCCGGCGAGCTCCAGCCGCTGCTCGGCCCCTGGATGATCGCGTAGGTGAGCGAGGCGAGCATGGTGATCACGAGCACCTGTCCCACCGGATCGATCCGGCGCGGGCGCGGCGCCCGCGACTCGGGCACGAACAGGGCCGTGAGCACGATCGCGGCCAGGCCGACGGGAACGTTGACGAGGAAGATCGACCGCCACCCGACCGAATCGACGAGCGCGCCGCCGACGACGGGACCGAGCGCGAAGCTGATTCCCACCACTCCCCCCCACAGCCCGATCGCCTGGGCACGCTCGCGCGGGTCCTCGAAGACGTTGCGGATGATCGACATGGCGACCGGGTTGAGCATCGACCCGCCCACGGCCTGGACCATCCGGAAGGCGATCAGGAGCCCGAGGTTGGGTGCGAGCGAGCACAGCAGCGAGCCGAGCGAGAACAGGGCGAGGCCGATCTGGAACACGCGCCGGCGCCCGATCCGGTCCGCCGTCGAGCCCGCGAGCATGAGCAGGCTTGCGATCACGAGCGTATAGGCGTCGATCGTCCACTGCAGCCCCGAGACCGACGCGTGCAGCGAGCGGTGGATCGCGGGCAGCGCGACGTTCACGATCGTCGCGTCGAGGCCCACGATGAGCAGGCTCATGCAGCAGATGCCGAGGATCAGGAGCCGGCGGGCGCGGGAGATCGGCTCGGTAGGCATCGGCGTTCGATGCTAGCCGCGGCGGTTTGGGTGGCGGGGGGTTGGTGGGAGCGCGCGCGTCGTTGGACGTGATCCGAGTTGAGCCGCATTGTGCATACCCGATCGTTTCCGTTTGAGATGTTCAGAGCGGGGTCTGGAGCGTGGCGCGGGTCGCCGCGACGGTTGTGGCGGGCGGCGGATTCGTCGAGGTAGGCCTGGAGGTGCCGGCGCGACGGGCGGGGTTGGGAGCGGTGCGCCCACGTCGTGAGGTTCGAGGTTGATATCGCGGGATTGCGTGATTGAGGTGCGGGGCCGCCGCGCCTACGTGGACGACGTTAGCCCGCCACCCGGTCGCGCCCGCCACCCGGTCGCGCCCGCCACCCGGTGCCGCCTGACGTGGTCGCTTTTAAGCCGCATATGGCGGCTCAAAAGCAGCCACCCCCGACGAAATCGCCCCCGAGCGCACAGCCGATTTCGTGCGAAACGTCAGGGTGCTGGCCGTCGAGCTCGTGATCGCGGGCCGGATCTGGAACGCGGCGTGGGTCGCCGCGACGATTCTGGCGCAACGACGAATTCGTCGAGGTAGCGCGGGAAGGTGCCGGCGCGACGCGCGGCCACGCAGGCCCGAGCAGCCACGCCTCGAGGCCGGGTACGCACAAGCCGCATATATCGGCTTAACTCGCATCACCCCCGGGCCGGCGGCTCCGGCGCCGCTTGCAGGCCGGCGGGGCGCCAGGGCGCCGGCTCAGCCCCAGCCCTCGGCCAGCGCCGCCAGCGCCTCGCTCGGGTCGGCGCCGAGAATCTCGGCCACGGCGGTCACGAGCCGGCGCTGAGGCTCGGGCTCGGCGCCGATGCCCATCACCCCGATGCGCCACACCCGGCCCGCGAGCGGCCCGAGCCCGCCCGAGACCTCGATGCCGTACTCGAGCAGGAGCCGGCGGCGGGCCGCGGCCTCGTCGATTTCGGCCGGCACGAGCACAGCGAGCAGCGAGGACAGCTCCTCGCCGCCGGGAGCCAGGCGCGTGAACCCGAGCTGCGCTAACGCCGCCCGCAGCGACTCGTGCGCCCGCCGGTGCCGCTCCCAGCGCGCGGGCAGTCCCTCCTCAAGGACGATCGCCAGCGCCTCGTGGAGGGCGTAGACCATGTTGATGGGCGCCGTGTGGTGGTAGGCGCGCGGCGGCGCTCCGGCCGCGTCCTCGCGCCAGTAGGCGAGGATCGCGCGGAGGTCGAAGTACCACGACGGGCTCGGCTCGAGGAGGCGCTCGACGGCACGCTCGGAAATCGTGAAGGGCGCGAGCCCGGGAGGGCAGTTCAGGCACTTCTGGGTACCGCTGAAGGCGACGTCGACCCCGGCGCCGTCGAGCTCGAGCGGCTGCCCGGCGAGGGAGGTCACGCAGTCGACGAGGAACAGCGCGTCGTGCTCCCGGCACGCCTCGGCGAGCCCGTCAAGGGGCTGGCACACCCCGGTCGAGGTCTCGCCGTGGACGACGAAGAGCGCCGTGGCACCGGCGTCGAGCGCCGCCGTCAGTCGCTCGGTCGGGATCGTACGGCCCCACTCGGCCTCGACCCGCACGACGTCCGCGCTCCGGCGCGAGAGCGCGTCGGACATGCGCTCGCCGAAGAGGCCATGGACGCCGCACACAACGCGGTCACCCGGGGCCACGAAGTTGTCGACCATGGTCTGCATACCCGCGCTACCCGTCCCCGAGATGGCGAGCGTGGCCCGGTTCTCGGTGACCATAACCCGGCGTAGCCGGCCCATCATGTCCTCCATGAGCGCGCCGAAGGCGGGGTCGAGATGGCCGATGGTCGGGCGGGCGAGCGCGGCCAGCACCCGCTCGGGCACCGGGCTTGGGCCCGAGCCGAGGAGCAGGCGCTCGGGCAGCACGACCACTTCACTTATGCGTGCCTCGTCGTGTGTCGTCATCGGCTGGACGCTACCCGATCATCGCGCTCGCGAGCCTCCCCGAGGCCGAGTCTCCCCACCGCTTCACCGGCATGAAAGGATGGCGCCATGGAAGGTGAGGTGGAGCGGCGCATCGCCGCCAACGAGGCGCGCTTTCGCCGGGTCAACGAGGCCATCTCGCGGGGCCAATGGCCGGGCGAAGCGGACGAGTCGGTCGGATTTCGCTGCGAGTGCGGGACTCTCGGCTGCAGCGGTCTCCTCGAGCTCACGTCACTCGAGTACCAGCGCATCCGTACAAACCCGCGCCGTTTCGTCGTCCTCCCCGGCCACCAGCATGAGGACGTCGAGAAGGTTGTGGAAACTCGCCCGACCTATCTGGTCGTCGAGAAGACCGACGAGGCCGGCGAGGTCGCGGAGGCCACCGATCCCCGGGAGTGACCGTCGCCATGCGAACGGGCGGAGCCGATACCGAAGCGCATGCGCAACTCGGTGCCCCCGTGCGAACGCTTGACGATCGTCAACTCATCGCACGCATCTGCGATCAGGGACAGCCCGAGGCCGAGCCCCGAGTGGCCGGCACGGGGACGCAACCCGTCGCCGTCGTCGGCGACTAGGAGCCACAGCTCGTCCGACGCCACCGCGGCGGTGACGTGGAGCTCGCCGGCGCGATCCGCGTAGGCGTGCACGATCGCGTTGGTCAGGGCCTCCGAGGTCGCCAGACGGATCGCGGCGACCTGCTCCGCGGTGGCACCAGCCTCGACGGCAAGCGCGGTCACCGCCCGGCGCACGACGCCCAGCGACCGCGGCACCGCGGGGTAGGACGCGCTCAGACCCTCCTGGACAGAGACCATTTTTGCGTCCCGGATAAACCCGTTCATGCTCTCTGGATACCCTCTCGCCCGCGAGCTAACCCACAGAGGTCTCAGGAGACACCCGGGGCGGTGCCCCGTCTGTACTGTGATCGCATGTTCAAGAAGGTCCTGGTTGCCAACCGTGGCGAGATCGCCGTCCGAGCTTTTCGCGCGGCCTATGAGCTCGGAATAGCGAGCGCGGCGCTCTACACGCCCGACGATCGAGGCTCGGTCCACCGCGTCAAGGCGGACGAGGCGTACGAGGTCGGCGAGGCCGGGCATCCGGTGCGGGCCTATCTCGATATCGACCTCGTCGTCGGCTTGGCCCAGCGCATCGGCGCCGACGCCATCTATCCCGGCTACGGGTTCATGTCCGAGAACCCGGAGCTCGCACGCGCGTGCGAGCGCGCGGGGATCGTGTTCGTCGGGCCCCCGCCCCAGGTGCTCGCCGCCGCCGGCAACAAGGTCCGCGCGCGCGAGGCCGCCCGGCGCGCAGGCGTGCCCGTACTGCGCGCCTCGGATATCCTCGCCGACCCCGCCGACGCGGTGGCGGCCGCCGAGGGCATGGCCTTCCCCCTGTTCGTCAAGGCCGCCGAGGGCGGCGGGGGACGCGGGATGCGGCTCGTGACCGATCCGGGCAGTCTCGAAGATGCGGCTCGCGCGGCGATGCGCGAGGCGGAGGGCGCGTTCGGCGACCCCTCCGTCTACCTCGAGGAGGCGCTCGTGCGCCCGCGCCACATCGAGGTCCAGATCCTGGCTGACGCCCAGGGCAACGTGATGCATCTGTTCGAACGTGACTGCTCGGTGCAGCGCCGCCATCAGAAGGTGATCGAGCTCGCGCCGGCACCCAACCTCGACCGAGCCCTGCGCGACCGCCTGTGTGAGGACGCGGTCACCTTCGCGCGTGAGGTGGGGTACGTGAACGCGGGAACGGTCGAGTTTCTCGTCGATCCCGAGCGCGGTGAGCACGTGTTCATCGAGATGAACCCCCGCATCCAGGTCGAGCACACGGTCACCGAGGAGACGACCGACGTCGACCTCGTCCGCTCGCAGCTCCTGATCGCCGGCGGCGCCACGCTCGCGGACCTCGGGCTCCACCAGGTCACGTTGCGCCAGCGCGGGTTCGCGCTCCAATGCCGGATCACGACCGAGGACCCGTCGGCCGACTTCCGGCCCGACACGGGCCGGATCTCGGCGTACCGAGCGCCGGGCGGGGCGGGCATCCGCCTCGACGAGGGAACCGCATACGTGGGGGCCGAGATATCCCCTTACTACGACCCGCTGCTGCTCAAGGTCACCGCCCGCGGCGAGGACCTGCGCATGGCGATCACGCGGGCGCGCCGCGCCGTCGACGAGGTTCGCGTGCGCGGGGTCAGCACCAACCAGGCCTTCCTGCGCGCGATCCTCGACGATCCCGACTTCCGCGCCGGACGGACGTACACCACTTTCGTCGACGACCGCCCCTACCTGACCGCGGTGGGTGGGGGCCTTGACCGCGCCTCGAGGCTCTTGCTCCGGCTCGCAGAGGTAACAGTTAACGGCCCGTACGGGTCGATCCCGCCGCTGTCCGAACCCGCGACCAAGCTCCCGCCCCTCCCCGCCGGAGATCCGCCGCCCGGATCGCGCCAGCGCCTGCAGGAGCTTGGGCCTGCCGGCTTCGCCCGCTGGCTGCGGGAAGACAACGCGCTCGGCGTCACGGACACAACCATGCGTGACGCTCACCAGTCACTCCTCGCCACGCGCATGCGCACGTTTGACATGGCCGCCGCCGCGCCCTACGTCGCGCGCATGCTCCCTCAGATGCTCTCGCTCGAGGTGTGGGGCGGGGCGACCTACGACGTCGCACTGCGCTTCCTCTCCGAGGACCCGTGGGAGCGCCTCGCTCTCCTGCGTGAACGGATTCCCAACCTGTGCCTGCAGATGCTCCTACGCGGACGCAACCTGCTCGGCTACGAGCCTTACTCCGAGAAGGCGGTGCGCGCCTTCGTGGCCGAGGCCACCGCCACCGGCATCGACATCTTCCGCATCTTCGACGCCCTCAACAACGTCGAGCCCATGCGCGCCGCCATCGCCGCGACGCTCGAAGCGGGGGCCGTGGCCGAGGGCGCGGTGTGTTACACCGGCGACCTCTCCGACCCGGCCGAGCGGGTGTACACGCTCGACTATTACCTGCGCGTGGCGGAGGGGCTTGTGGATGCGGGCGTGCACGTGCTTGCGATCAAGGACATGGCCGGGCTGCTGCGCGCGCCCGCTGCGCGCACGCTCGTCACGCGGCTGCGCGAGGAGTTCGAGGTACCCGTCCACCTGCACACGCACGACACCGCCGGCGGGCAGCTCGCGACCTATCTGGCCGCCATCGAGGCCGGGGTCGACGCGATCGACGGCGCCGCCGCGCCGCTGGCGGGACGGACGAGCCAGCCGTCGCTGTCCGCCATCGTCAGCGCCACCGATTTCACCGACCGCGCGACGGGGCTGTCACTTCCGGCCCTGCTCGACCTCGAGCCCTACTGGGAGGCAGTGCGGTCGAGCTACGGACCATTCGAGACCCGCATGCGTGCGCCCACCGGGCGCGTGTACCGGCACCAGATCCCGGGCGGCCAGCTCACCAATCTGCGGCAGCAGTCGATCGCGCTCGGCCTCGGCGATCGCTTCGAGGACATCGAGGCGGCTTACGTATGCGCCAACGATCTGCTCGGCAATATCGTCAAGGTCACCCCGACGAGCAAGGTGGTCGGGGATCTCGCGCTCTTCGTGGTCTCGGGCGGCATCGAGTGGGATGACCTGCACGAGCACCCCGAACGGTTCGATCTTCCCGACTCCGTGCTCGCGTTCCTGCGCGGGGAGCTGGGCGAGCCCGCGGGCGGCCTGCCCCACCCGTTCGCCGAGCGAGCGCTACGCGAGGCGGACGGGAACGGGGCCGCCCCCGCCCACGCGCCCGAGGACGTGGACCTGCCCGACCCGGGCCCGGAGCGCCGGGCGGCGCTCTCAGAGCTGATGTTCCCCGGCCCGTTCCGCGACCAGCGGGAGGCGCGCAAGCAGTACGGCGACGTCTCCGTCGTCCCCACCCTGCCCTTCTTCTACGGACTCAAGGAGGACGAGGAGCACGCCATCGACCTCGAGCCCGGAGTGCGGCTCGTAGTCGGTCTCGAGGCGATCGGAGAGCCGGACGCGCGCGGCATGCGGACCGTCCTCACGCGGCTCAACGGCCAGCTGCGACCGATCGACGTCCGCGACGAGTCGATCAAGGTGACCTCGGTCGCCGTCGAGCGCGCCGACCCCAAGGACCCCGATCATGTTGCCGCACCGCTCGCGGGCAACGTCACCGTCTCAGTCAAGGAGGGCGAGGAAGTCGGGGAAGGCGACCCGATCGCGGTCCTCGAAGCGATGAAGATGGAGTCGACGATCACCGCTCCGCACGCTGGGCGCGTCGCGCGGATCGCCGCCTCGAACGGCGGCCGGCTCGAGCAGGGGGACCTGATCCTGGTGCTAGAGGCGGCGAGCGGCAGCTAACTCCGGCGGGCGGCTAACGCGTCTCATTCGTCAGCGCAGGATCCCGGTGTGCCCGAGCGAGTAGCGCCCGGGCTGGGGCCACACGCACAGCCCGTGCGGACCCTGGCCGACGTTGATCGCGGCGCGCAGCCGGCCGGTGCGGGTGTCGATCGCGTAGACGACGGCGTTGTTGCGCCCGCTGAGCCACAGCGTCCTGCCGTCGGCCGACACGCCGCCCATGTCGGGGCTGGCGGGAAGCGGAAGGTGCCAGGTGTCGATTATGCGGCGGGTCTTGAAGCGCACGACCGAGATCGACCCGGCCACGCGGTTGGAGACATAGAGCTCCCGCGCGTTACGGCTCGGATACAAACCGTGCGCGCCGGCGCCCGTATGGAGGAAGCCGACAACCCGGAAGCGCCCCGGATCGATCTCCCACAGTCCGCCGTTCATCTGGTCGGCCACGTACAGGAGGTGGCCGTCCGGCGCGAGCTTCACGTCCTGGGGACTCGCGTTGCCGCTCCCGAGCACGAGCGTGTGGATCACGCGCTGGGCATGGAGGTCGACTTCGATCATGTTGCCGCCGAACTCACAGCTCGCGTAGGCGTAGTGACCGTGGGCCGAGAAGTCCATGTGATCGACGCCGCGGCACATGGGCACGGGCAGCGAGCGCACGAGCTTCATCGTCTCCGGGTCGCGGAAGTCGAGCCTCTGGAGGCGCTCGGCGACGACGATGGCGAAGCGTCCGTCGGGGGTGAAGTAGAGGTTGTAGGGATCCTCGACCGGGATCGGCCGCCCGGGCACTCCAGTCCTCGGATTGATCGGGGTCAAGGTGTTACCGAGGTCGTTGTCGACGTACAGCGTCTTGAGGTCATACGAGGGCGTCACGTGCTGGGGCAACGCGCCCGTCGGGAACGACCTGACGATCTTCAGGGTGCGCTGGCTGATCTCGTCGACGGTGTTGCTGAGGCTGTTGGGCACGTAGACGAGCGCACGGTCCCCGGCCACCGCCGGGCTGAAGTTGCCCGGGACGTCGGCGGCGTAGACGTTGCCGGGGTGGGTGGGCCGGGTCCCCGGCTTGGTGGCGTTGGTTGCCGTGGTGCGTGAGGTCACCGCTTGGTGGCGCGTCGATCCGCAGCCCGCCATGAGGAGCGCGATGACGACGCCGGCCGTCGCGATCCCCGCGATCGCCCGGCGTCCTCGCTTGGCGGCGCGCACGAGCTCGTGCGGAAATCTCGTGGACTCGGCTGGGCAGGGTAGTGGCGGCCTAGGACGTGTGCCGGGATGCTCTTGGCTAGGCTCGCGCGAT
>JAXDGF010000094.1:0-16820 GCA_034665165.1 Solirubrobacteraceae bacterium
CGAACTCCTCGGCCCCGGGGACCCCGAACTGTGCCCCGGAGACCCCGAACTCGGCCCTGGGGACGCCGAACTCGTCCTCGGGCCCGGCGAACTCGTCCCCGGCTGCGCCGATCGGCTCGCCCCTCCCTGGCTCGGTCGGCTCGTACCTCATCGCCCCTGCATGGTGACAGCGCGCGCGGGCATGTTCAAAGAAGCTTCTCGTAAACGCGGTAGCGGCGGACGAGGTGACCCCCCATTCCAACCATGGCGCGATTCATCGACTTGTTGGTCTCGAGGATCCAGCCCATCTCGCCGCCCTTCTGGGGCGTCCGGGCGGCCGAGTCGAAGTGCAGCTGGTAGAAGCGCGCGGCGACGCCGGTGTGCTGGTACTCGCGCTTGACGCCGAGGGCGAACACGCGGACACGGTCGATCTTGCGCCGGTAATAGAGCGCCTTCGCCCACCCGAAGGGGAGGAGACGGCCGCCCAGATGGCGGAGAACCTGGTTGTAGTCGGGCAGGGTGAGGGCGGCGCCGATCGTCTCCCCGTTCAATTCAGCGGCCCACGCCCAATTCTCGTCGAGGAACGGCTTGAGGTCCTTGGCGTAATGGCGGACCTCGGCCTCGGTCAGGGGCACGAACCCCCAGTTGCGCTCCCAGGCGGCGTTGTAGACCCCGAGGAAGCGGTCGACCTCGGCTTCGATGTCCTTCTTGCGCATGGGGCGAACGGTGATCCCGTACTTGCTCTCGACCTCGTCGGCGGCGCGCCAGATCGACTTGTGCACGCGCTCGCGGTCGGAGATGTCGAGATGCCACATGTAGAGGTCCATCGCCTTGGTCAGGCCGGCGCCTTCGATCAGGGCCGGGTAGTAGCGGTGATGCCAGTTGGTGAGGACGGTGGGCAGGATGTCGTAGCCCTCGACCAGGATCCCGCACTCGTCGTTGGTGGTGAAATCCATGGGCCCGACCATGCGGTCGCGACCCCGCTCGCGCAGCCAGCGCTCGGCGGTGTCGAGCAGGGCCTGAGCGGCCTCGGGGTCGTTCTCGCACTCAAAGAAGCCGAACATCCCCCACTCGTGCTGCTGGTACTCGTTGAAGTGGCGATCGATGTGGGCGCTGATCCGGCCCACGACCTGGCCGTCGCGCCGGGCGAGGAAGTACTCGGCCTCGGCGTGCTCGAAAAATGGGTTGCGCTCGCGGTCGAAGAAGCGCTTGCGTTCGAACAGGAGCGGGGGGACCCAGTTGCGCTCGTTACGATACAGCCGCCAGGGAAGCTTGATGAAGGTGTCGAGGTCGCGCTTGCCTGCGACCGGCCGGACGTCGAGCGCCATTCGAAGAAGGAAACCTATATGCCCACCACGGTCGACGTCTTCGCCAAGGCTCGTGAGCACGAGCGCATCGAGCAGCTGAAGGCGGCGCGCGAGATCGACGCGCTTCCCTACTTCCGGGTGCTCGAAGGGCCGACCCTGCCCATCGTCGAGATGGAGGGCAAGCAGCGGATCATGCTGGGGTCGAACAACTACCTCGGCCTCACGGGGGACGAGCGGGTCAAGCAGGGGGCGCTCGACGCGCTTAACCGCTACGGCACCGGGATCACCGGGTCGCGCTTCCTGAACGGCACCCTCGACCTCCACGTCGAGCTCGAGACGGAGCTCGCCGACTGGCTCGGGACCGAGTCGGCGCTCGTGTTCACGACCGGCCACCAGGCGAACCTCGGGGCGATCGGCACGATCCTCGGCCCGAGCGACACCGTCGTCGTCGACTCGGGCGACCACGCCTCGATCCTCGACGGCTGCCTCCTCTCCCGGGCCAAGCTCCGCGCCTTCCGCCATAACCGGGTCGACCGCCTCGAGCGCACGCTCGAGAAGGCCGCGAGCGACGGTGGCGGGATCCTCGTCGTCGTCGACGGCGTCTTCTCGACCGAGGGAGAGGTGGCGCCCCTGCCTGAGATCGCCGAGCTCTGCAGCCGCTTCGGAGCCCGGCTCATGGTCGACGAGGCGCACGCCCTCGGGGTGCTCGGCGCCCGCGGCGCGGGGGCCTCCGAGCTGCTGGGAGTCGAGGACCGCGTCGACCTGCGGATGGCGACGTTCTCGAAGTCGCTCGCCTCGTGTGGCGGCGTGATCGCCGGCCCGGCCGACGTGGTCGAGTTCCTGCGCATCCAGTCGCGGCCGTTCATCTTCACCGCCTCGGCCGTCCCCGCCGCAATCGGCGCGACGCTCGCCGCCGTCCGCATCTGCCGCTCGGATGAGGGTCGCGAGCTCTTCGCCCGGGTGCTCGAGAACGCCGGTTACCTGCACCACGGCCTGCGTGAGCTGGGCTTCCGGGTCGTCGAGCCCTCGCGCCTGGCCGATGGCACCGAGGTCATCACTCCGATCGTTCCCGTCGTCGTCGGCGACGACTGGAAGGCCGTCTTCCTGTGGAAGTCTCTCTATGAGGCCGGGATCTACGTCAACGTGATGATTCACCCTGCCGTGCCGCCGTCGGGCGCGCTCCTACGCACGAGCGTGATGGCCACCCATGACCGCGACACGCTCGACCGGGCGCTCGAGACCTTCGCCGCCGTCAAGCGCAAGTTCGAGTCCGAGCACGGGCCGCTGCCGGCGCCGGCCGGGTAGCGCACCGGCGGCATCTGGACTTGTCCAGATAATCACAAGCTTCGGCAGCCAAGAAAAAGGCGCTCTGAGCGTACGAGTTGGCGTCCGTTGCATTGCCGCGGGCGCCTGTCTCACGTAGCGTCGTCACCTCGTCGGACGGTGGTCGGCGGGGCGGAGCGAAGGGCCGCGAGGCGCAGGGTGCGCGGCTATTCGTGAGAGCCACGGCATCAGCGAAACCGGACGGCGAGGCAGTACAGAAGGGACCGTGCCTCTAGCACCCCGCCGGTAATGGGATGGTGAGCCATAGGTCATCTGCTCACAATTGTGCCCGCCCCCCGGCGGGCACGGATGCCGGGAGAGAGAAAACGAATGACGGAGACCGCAACGATGAGCCAGGAACCGCAGCGCCTGCGTGCCCTGGAGCGGGCCAATCAAGTGAGGCTCGCGCGAGCAGATCTGAAGCGCCGGATCGCTGGGGGCGAAGTGCCCGCTGCGAGCATCATCCTCGACTCCCCCTGGGAGGCGAGTAGCTGGTCGGTAGGAGATCTGCTGATGAGTCAGCGGCGTTGGGGAAGCACCCGGTGCCAGAAGTTCCTCAGAGGACTCGAGATTTCCGAGAGCAAGCAGATCGGAACGCTCACTGAGCGCCAGCGCCAAGAGCTGGCCAACCACCTCGACGCGCGGGCGCGAGACGAATGCTCGCCGCGTGCGATCGGGTTAGTGGCCTGAGTCCCGAGCCGCTCCGTCCGCGATTGATGCGCGCGGACGGAGCGGCTCTCACGTTCAGAGGCTCATCCCGAGCGGAACGGGGGTCGCACCCGCGAAGAGCAGGAACCAGATGACGAAGGCCACCACGGCCAAGCCGGCGCTGACGACGAGCACGCCCTCGAGCACGAAATGGCCCGGGTCCCGGCGACCGCGGGAGCGACAGATGGCTCGGTAGGCATTGCTGAGCCGGCCGAGGACGTAGGCGAGGGCGAGGATCGCGCACACCACGCCGATCGACATGACGCCCACCGCGGCTCCGAGCGACGACGTCGCGCCCTGGATCTTCGACCCGACCCAGAGCATGCCGAGCGGCGTGCCGATCCACAGCCCGAGGCTGCCGATGAACATGATGAGCAGGACGAGGGCCGCGCCGGTACCGGTCCGGAGCGCGTCACGCATGCCTGCTGCCATTCACCACACTTACTGAGGATATCCGCGGCCGGCGGCGAGCCTCAGAGGCTGAAACGGGCCGCGGCGAGGCCGCGACCCCCGGCTAACGGACAGCCCGAGGAGAGCTTGACCTGCCACCACCCCATGAGCATGCCGATGAGGCCGAGGCGTGGTCTGACGTGCCAGACCCCACAGCCCGCCTCGCCGACATCGTGACGGGAGACCCGGGCGAAGCGATACTTGCCGGGCTCGAGCAGCATCCGCTCCAGGAGCACGCGATTCGCCGCCTGCTCCTCGCCCCGTTCCGCGATCGTGAGCCTGGCCCTGCGCACGCGCTCGGCGAGGTCGTCGCGTACGCGCTCGAGGTCCTCGAGGTCGAGCAGGCGCGGCTCGGGCGAGCCGTCGGCAGGGAGCTCGAGGCCACCCATGGCAAAGGCGGTGACGAAGGCATCGGCCAGCTCGCGCTCAAGCTTGGCAATCTGGCGGCGCAGCGACCGCCGGGCGTCACGCTCGCCGATCTCGACGCGCGCAGCGGGCGAATCGTGCAGCGGTTTCACCCGCGTAAAGGTGATCCGCTCAGCCAGCTCCACTGCAGCCTCCTCTAGTGGACGGCGCGATTCTACCATCGCATCGCGGGTGCTTCGACGGTGCCCGACCGCTCAGGGCCCGCGTCAGGCGGCGCTTGGCTGCAGGCCCGCGCGGCGCGCTTGGGAGAAGGTCACCATGCGCCGCGAGTCCTCATCGTAGAGCTTCAGCCTCACTGCGCACAGCCCCTCCCACAGCGAGATCGTGGGGGCCCGGTGCAGGAACTGGTTCTCGTCGTGGGCACGCTGAAGGTTGTAGTTGGGGATGCGGGCGAGCAGGTGATGGATGTGATGGAGCCCGATGTTCCCGGTGAAGAATTGGAGCACCTTGGGCAGCTTTAGGTAGGAGCTCCCGGCCAGCGCGGCGTCGACGTAGTTCCAGTCGTCCGATCGCTCCCAGTAGACCCCCTCGAACTGGTGCTGCACGTAGAAGAGCCACACGCCCGCGGCGCCACCGAGGGCGATGGTCGGAAGCTGGAGGATCAGGTAGTCACGCCACCCGATGAGGAGGATGACGCCGCCGATGATGGCGATCAGGGCGATGTCGGTATAGAGATGGCTGCGACGGATCCGCGGCCGGGCGCTGAGCGGCACGATCCGCGGCTCGAGCGCCAGGGCCCAGATCGGTCCGAGCGTGAACATGACGAAGGGACTGCGGAGCAGGCGGTAACCGAGGCGGCCCAGCCGCGTCTTCGAGCGGTATTCGGCGACCGTCCACGTCTCGACGTCGCCGAGTCCGCGCCGGTCGAGATCGCCCGAGGAGGCGTGGTGCTGGGCGTGCTCGTGGCGCCAGCTGTGGAAGGGGGAGTAGACGACCAGGCCCATGACGACGCCGACCCAGGTGTTCAGGCGCTTGGTCGGGAGGAACGAGCCGTGCGAGCAGTCGTGGAAGACGATGAAGGTCCGCACGAGGAATCCGGCCGCGGGAATCGAGAGCAGGAGCACGAGCGGGACGGAGACGGGGATCAGCAGCCACATCCCCACCAGGAACGCGAAGTAGGGGACGACCGAGGTCCCCAGGCACGCCAGGCTCCGGCGGACGTCCGCGTGCGCATAGGGCGCGAGCGCGTCACGCCACTGCGATTCCTGACCTTCGACTTGCACCTCCGGAACGGCGTGAGCGACAGAGGTCGTCCCCACGAAAGCCTCCTGTATGTACAACGGCGCCGCCGGCGGCGGGCGAATGGAATGGGACCAGCGTACCGATTCCGGCGGGAGACCACCACTCGGACGGCCATCCTCCAGGGCCTATCCGCCGGTTAGCGCCTCCACGGAGATCCACAGCGCCTCCTCCACGTGGATCTGCGGGACGCCTTCGACGCGCACCGTAAACAGGGTGACCCGGCGCGTGTCCGCCGTCGGCGCGTGCCCGGGCGCAACGTCGTGGAAGAGGACGGCGTGCACCGATTCGGCGTCGGCGACGACGAGTCGGCCCGGCTTGAGGAAGGCTCCTGAGTCCATGCGACCGAGCCGGTCGCCGTCGGCCGTGATCCGGATCCCGAGACCGCTCACGTCCACGAGGTCGGCGTCGAGGGCCCAGACACCCACTCCGGTCTCGACCAGCGCAACGAGGAGGGCGTCCTCGAGCAGGCCGCGGGAGACGAAGTGCCCATGCATCAGGCGGCCCAGGGCCGCCTGCTCGAGCGGAATCCGCGTTACGTCGGGATCGAGCCCGATCTCGCGGAAGAACACCCGGTAAGCGTGTCCGAGGGGCTGTTGCCGGATGGCCACGACGGTCGGGCCCCGGTAGCGATTCGAGAGGTCCCGCAAGCGTCCCTTGAGCGCGCGCGGGCTCTCGCCGCGACCCGCCTCCACCGTGACCCAGTCGAGGCCCAGCATCGGGAACTCGGCCTGGAGCCGCGGCTCTATCCACCCCGGGGCGGCGCAGAGATCGACCTCCTCGGTCATCGCGGCTCCGACGCGATGAGCGCGCGCACCCGCTCGGCGAGGGCCGCGGGGCGCGACCAGTGCTCGCCGATCAGACGATCCTGCACGATCCCGCCACGATACGCGAGCTCGAGCAGCGGGCAGGCCTCGATTCCGTACTGATATCCGACGGCGCCGTCGGCGTCGTAGGCGACCGGGAGCGTCCAGCCGTGGGCGCGAACGGCCCGCGCTGCCGCCGAGTGGCCGGCGGCGATCGCCACCGCGGCGAACTGCACGGTCGGGAATTGGGGGGCGACGGCCTGCATCGCGTCGATGGCCTGCTTGCATGCGGTCCCGCCCGCGGTGAAGAAGCCGAGGACGAGCGGCCCGCGGTGGACGAGCAGGCACACGTTGAGGGCGCGCGGGTCATGCCGGGCGACGCTGCAGGTCGGGTGCGCGACGTTGGCGACACCGCCGAGGTTCGAGCGCGCGAGCGGCGCCGCGAAGTAACGCAGCCGCTGGCCGGCGGGAACGCCCGTCGTGACCACTCCGCGCCCCAGGAATGAGATCACCGAGATGACGATGACGACGATGAGACCGAAGACGCCGATCATCCATCGGTAGCGCCGGGGGTCGACCACGGGCGCGGGCGTGCGGGCCGGCGGGGACCCGGCGGCGCGGCGCGCGGTCTCGGCCGCGAGGTCGGGATCGAGGCCGTTCACGCCACCCGCGGCCGGCGCCGAGGCCGGCGCACGGCCTCGCCCCCACGCCCGAGGACGCCGCGCAGCACCGCCAGCGCGTCCGCTCGCTCGGAGAGGGCGAGGACGGCCGGGAGCACGAGCAGGACCCCGCCCAGGGAGACGGTCAGGTCGATCAGGGTGACGAGGCCGAAGTCACGCAGCATGTTGATGTCCGAGACCACGAGCACGCCGAAGCCCGCGATCGCGGTCACGCCCGAGGCGATCACGGCCGCGCCCGTCGAGCGGTACGTGCGCGCGAGCGCTGGCCCGAGCGCATGCCCCGCCGCCCGCTCCTGGCGGAAGCGCTCGGCGAGGAGGACGCTGAACTCGGTGGAGATCGCGATCACGAGCGCGCCGAGCGTCGCCGACATCGGGTTCAGAGGAATGCCGATCGCGAACAGGATCAGGGCCGACCATCCCGTCGCGAGCGCGATCGGAACGAGCGGGACGACAGCCCGCCGCACGTCGCGGAACACGGCCAGGAGCACCAACCCGACGGCCACGATCCCGGCCAGCAACGTCCACAGCCGCCGCGAGGCCGACGACAAGGCGGCGTCGGCCTGCGCGGCGAGCACGGGGAGCCCGACGAGGTTGGCGCTCACCCCGCGCGGAGGGTGGAGCTGGGACTGCATGTAGCTGATCACCCGCTCCTGCCTGGACAGCGGCATGAGCCGGATCCCGAAGGCAACGGTCGCGTAGCCGTAGTTGGAGGTGATGACCGCGGACTTGAAGTACGACGGCAGGACGGAGAGGAGGGTGCGGATCTTGCCCTCGGTGAGCGCGCCGGAGCTCGATCCCGGAGTCGTGGTCCCCGTGCCCTGCGAGAACAGGTCGGGGAGGGAAAGGGCCGGACACAACGTCGCCCGAGCGCACCCGCGCGCCTCCACATAGCCGAAGTGCGTGAGCAGGCGCTGCTCGTAGGCGACCATCCAGTTCACGATCCTCGGCTGCGCGAGGTCGTGGGCGCGGACGGTGACGTCGATCTCCCCGGAGACGCCCGTGACGTGCTCGAGGGTACGCAAGTGACGCAGCGCCGGCATGTTCGAAGGCACGAGCTTGGTGACGTCGGATTGGACCGCGGTCTGCGTATCGGCGGCCCACCCCGCCACGGCCAGCACGGCGCCGATGGCGAGCACACGCTCGGGCCGGGCCGTGCTCGCGGCGATCGCCCGCCGCGCCCCCGAGCGCGCCCGCGCGCCGAGCGCGAGCCCGGCGGCAAGCCACGCCCGCACCACCCACCCGGGTACGAGCCGCCGAGCGCTCCGGACGGCATCGCGCAGGATGTCGGAAGCGCCGCGCAAGGCGGCCCCGGCGGCGCCGCCGTCGCGATCCGCGAGCACGAGGGCGGCGGAAGTCGCCGTCAGGGCGCACGCGAACGCCACCCCGATACCGACCACGAGGAGGATCCCGAAGCCCTGCACCATGGGCACGGGCGAGAGGAGGAGGACGAGGAAGCCGGTCGCCGTGGCGAGGGCGGCGATGGCGATGGTCGGCGCCCCGGCCGCGGCCGCGTGGCGGACCGCGGCCTGCGCGTCGCCCGCGCCCCCGTCGCGGCGAGACTCCTCGATGCGCGACTGGAACTGGATCGCGTAGTCGACCGCGAGCCCGATCAAGACCGGGAGCACCGCGATCGAGGCCATGGTCAGCGAGGCCCCGACCAGGGACATGGCGCCGAAGGTGATGCCGGTGGCCGCCAGCGCGATGACGAGTGGAAGCAACCGAAGTCGGCGCCGGAAGACCATGAGGAGCACGGCCGCCATGACGAAAACGGCCGCGATCAGGAGCACGCCCACCGACGCCGTCACCTTGGCCGCGAGATCGTCGAGGACCACTGGCGCCCCCGTGACCATGTAGGTGCCGCCGTAACCGAGGTGGAACGTCGGCATCGTCACCGCCTGGCGCACGAGCGAGATCGCGCGCTGCTGCTGGTCCGGGGTGAGCGAGGACCGGAGCCGGACCTGGATCAGCGCCGATTTCGAGGTCGGGAACAGGTAGGCGAAGCGCGCCTTCGGTTGGTTCACGCCGCGCGAGGGGTCGAACACGATCTGGGAGATGAACTGCGGGTTGTCGATCGTGGTCGGGAGCTGGATGCCCGAGGTGAGCGCGAGCCGCTCGAGGGCGGCCGTGTTCTGCGCCGCTTGAAGCTCGCCGGCGGCCTTGGCGGCCTGGCGCTGGGCGGCGACGCTCTTGTGCTCGGCGCGAGCGATCTGCCGCCCTTCGCTCTGTGCCAGCGCCACTTGGCGGGCGTCGGTCGCCTCGAGCGAGGCCAGCCCGCGACCGACGGCAAGCACGGCCTGGTTGAGGAACGTGGCGGGCCCGTACACCACCTGCACGTAGCGACCGGCCATGAGCTTTCCGCACGGGCTGCTCCGCCCGCCATACGGCACCGCCTGGCCGGCCGGCGCGGGCCGGAAGGCCTTCAGCTGCGGATCGGCCACCGCCTGCTGGCCGGCCAGGCACGACTCGAGGAAGGTGAGGCGGGCGAGGTCCTTGGTCTCCACCAGATCGGTGAGCGGCTCGCGCACGAGGATCACGATCGAGTCCTCGCCGAAGTGGCGATGCCAGGCCTGGGTGGCGCGGTAGCCCGAGGAGGACGAGCTCACGAACGTCCCGATTCCCGTGCTCGGTTTCAGGCCGAGCGCGAGCGCCCCGCCCCCGAGCGCCAGCGCCGCCACCACCGCCACGACGGGGACGGGCCGGGCCGCAGCGGCCCGGGCCACGCGCTCGAGTCGATGCCTCACCGTCACGGCCGCTCAGGCTAGCGCCAGGAACGGCGCCGGGGCGGCATTTGCGGCCTTTCGACTAGTCCATCGTCAGCGGCCCGCGCGACTCGCCCGCGAGGAACTGCTGGATGAACGGGTTCTCGGAGTTGAGCATGTCCTCGGCGGGACCGGCTTCGACGATGCGGCCCTTCCACAGGACGTTGAGGTAGTCGGCCACGCGGCGGGCCATCATTACGTTGTGGGTGATGACGCAGAAGGTCGGGAGGTGCTCCTTGTTCTCCTTCTTGGCCTCGTCCATCATGTCGCGATGGACCTCCTGGATGAGCTCGCCCAGGAGTGAGGTGCGGACTGGGTCGAGGCCCGAGTCGGGCTCGTCGAAGAGGACGATGCTCGGCTCGAGGACGAGCGCGCGCGCGAACCCTGCGCGCTTGCGCATGCCGCCCGAGAGCTCGTTGGGGTACTTGTCGCGCGAGTGCCCGAGACCGACCTCGTCGAGCCGGCGGTTGACGATGTGCTCGACCTCGTCCTCCCCCTTCTCGGTGTGCTGGCGGAGCGGGAAGGCAACGTTGTCGTACAGGTTCATCGAGCCGAAGAGAGCCCCGTCCTGGAACAGGAGGCCGAACTTCTTGCGCATCTCGAAGAGGTCGTCGTCGCGCATGTTGGGTACCGACACGCCGTGCACGAGTACGTCGCCGGCGTCGGGATAGAGGAGGCCGACCATGTGCTTGATGCACACCGACTTACCCGTCCCGGACGGGCCCACGATCATCGAGACCATGCCCTCGGGAAGGCCCATGTTGAGCCCGCGGAGGATCTTGTTGCGCCCGAACGCCTTATAGGTGTCGATGAACTCGACGGCGTCGGGCCGACCGCTCGGGTACTGGCGGTAGGTGTGCCACTTGTATTCCTCCTCGTTCGCGCCCTCGGGGGGCGCGGGGCGCGGCGGCTGCTCATCGACCACCGACACGCGCGAGGGCGGCGGGGCCGGGTCGCGTCCACCGCCGTCGTCGTCTGGACCTACGAATCTATATCGCTCCATGAAAAGTCAGCCTCCGATGGGTGCCCTGGGGTTCGCTCCCCAGAACAGCTGGGTCCCGAGCATGCCGACGATGTGTACGGAGACGATGTTCAAGACCATCGACTTCGCCGTCGCGGTGCCCACACCTACAGGCCCACCACTGGCGTTGTAGCCGTAGTAGCACCCGACGAGAACGATTATGGTGGCCATGACCATGGCTTTGATCACGCTGTACAGCAAGTCAGGGGGGTTCTGGAATTCCCAGAAGATTTGTAAGAAGCCTCCAGAGGAGACATCTCCTATCTGGTGGACAACAACAAGATAGCTAGCGAAGAAACCCGCTCCGATCGAGCAGATGTAGACGAACGGGAGCACGAGCCAGGCGGCGAGGAGACGCGTCGCGCACAGGAAGGTGACGCCGCTGATGCCCATGACCTCGAGGGCGTCGATCTCGTCCGAGATGCGCATCGATCCAAGCTCGGCCACGATCCCGGTGCCGACCTTGGCCGCCATCATGTAGCCGAAGGCGTAGGGGACGAGCTCGCGCAGGTCGCACCAGGCCGCGAACACGCCCGCGTAAGCGGCCACGCCGTTGGCGTTGTCGAAGTACGCACCCTCGACCCCGCACTCGAGCCCGATGATGAAGACCAGCCCCCAGATCACGAGGGTCGAGGAGACGATCAGGATCCCCGCCTGGCGCAGCACCTCGCCGAAGAACTTGAACACGCGCAGGTCGAAGACCTCGCGCACGACGCGAGCGCAGAACCCGAAGATCTCGCCGAACGTCTCGATCCAGGCGCGGGGGGCGGCGAGCAGGCCTTCCATCAGTCGTTCACTTCGGGATCGTGGTCAGGGCCGGGTGGGTGGCCAGCAGCGTCTGCGTGAAGGCGTAGTTGAAGGCGAAGACCCCGAGGAAGGCGATCACCACCGCCTGGTTGACGGCGCGCCCCACCCCCTCGGCCCCGCCCGAAGCGGTCATCCCCTTATAACAGCAAACGATGGCGATGATCCCCCCGAAGATCGTCGTCTTCACCACCGAACCCCACAGGTCGACGGTCGACGCGTTGTTGAAGAAGGTGGCGAAGAAGGGCCCGAGGGTGGCGTGGTTCACGAGGGTGGCCAGGATCCCGCCGAAGATGCCGAAGAGCAGGGCGTAGACGTCGAAGAGACCGGTCAGGAGCATCAGGGCCAAGAACCGGGGGACGACGAGGTTCTTGATCGGATCGACGCCGAGAACCTGGAGGGCGTCGAGCTCCTCGCGGATCTTGCGTGCGCCAAGGTCGGCGGTGATGGCCGTGCCCGCCACGCCGGCGAGGACGATCGCGTCGACGAAGGGCGCGAACTCGCGGATCGAGGCGAGCACGAAGAAGCCGCCGAGCCGGTCGATGGCGCCGAAGAGGACGAGGAAGTTGGCCGCCTGCAGGCCCGGGGCGCCGTAGCCGAAGGCGACGGTCGAGATGAGCAGCGGGAACCAGCACAGCTTCAGGCCGAAGAGGAACTGGCCCACGAACTCGCTGCCGTACGGGTATGGCGGCCTGACCGCGGAGACGAGCGTTCGCGCGAGCAGGATCATCATGTTCCCGACCTCTTCCAGGACGTTCTTGGTCGGCAAGAACGCTCTGTCGGCGACTGCTCTGATCAACGCTTGTGTCCTCCCCGTTGCAGGCGGAAAGCCAGTGTCGGCACCGCCCGCCGACAGCCTATGCGCTTGGGCGCGCGATTGCCAAGCGCGAACCGTCGCGGAGCCGTTCGGGCCCCGCGCGAACCGGCCGGTCGCGGTCGGTGGCCGTGGTATGTTGCGGTCGCCGTGTCCGGGTGGAGAGTGACGAGCGGAGCGATAACCGCCAGCGCGGCCGTGGGGCTCGCGCTCGCGGGCTGCGGTGGGGGATCGACTCAGGCGGGGAGCGAGCCGAGCGGCAGCTTCGCCGTCGACGTCTCGGCCGCCACCTTCCCGACCCAACAGACGATCGCCCAGCACTCGGCCATGGTCATCACCGTCCGCAACGCGGGCTCCAAGGCGATCCCCGACATCGCGGTCACGATCACCGACGCCCACGACGGCAGCTCGGCGCAGCCCTTCGCCGAGGACATCCCCGTGGCCGGCGTCGCCGACCCGTCGCGGGCGGTGTGGGTCGTCGACCAGGCCCCGTGCCCGGCAAACGCGACCGACATCACCGCGAGCGGAGAGTGCGCGCCGGTCGGGCCGGGCGGCGTGCGCGAGGCCGGTGGGCCCGGCGGAGCCGTGACCGCGTACGCGAACACCTGGGCGATGGGCAAGCTGAGATCCGGGCACAGCGCGACCTTCAAGTGGGCCGTCACCGCCGTGCGGCCCGGCGTCCACGTGATCCACTACCAGATCGCCGCGGGCCTGAACGGGAAAGCGCGGGCCGTGGCCGCCGGCGGCCGGCCCCTGTCGGGCACTTTTGTCGTGAGCATCGCCACCAAGCCTCGGCAGTCCTACGTGAACGACGCCGGGCAGGTCATCAACGTGCCCTAGGGTGGTTGCAGGCCGCCGGGGGAGATGGAAGCTGAGTGGTGGTTGCGGGCCGCCCGGGGAGAGGGAAAAAACCGGGCGGCCCGCCCACCGCGATGACGTGCGCTCCTAGTGCGCCGCCAGAACGCGCGGATGGGCCTGGAGCGTGTCCTCTCCCGCCTCACCCGTGCGAATGCGATACGCCTGCTCGACCGGCAGGACGAACACCTTGCCGTCACCGATCGACCCGGTGCGGGCGTGTCGCAAGATTGTGTCGACGATCGTCGGCGCGTCGCCGTCGGAGACGGCGCATTCGATCTTGACGTTCGAGTTGAGATAGGTCCCGCGCTGGGCCGCGAGTTCGGCGCCAGCCGATGCCACGACGAGTTCGCCGCCAGGCGAACTCGCAATGGCATCGGCGCCAGCCGATGCCACGCCCTCCTGGCGACCCGAGCCCTGCGCGGCGCACACCGTCACGCAGGGAAAGCCGTGCTCGAGGAGCTCCGAGCGAATCGGCTCGAAGGCTTCCTCCCGGACGTAAGCGATGACCATCTTCATCGTGTCATCAGTTTGCGCCTGCGGAGGGGTCGCGTCTTTAGCCACGTGGAGAAAGATCGGTCCGGCCAATGCTCCGGGGCGATCCGGGCTACGCTCCCGAGCATCCCTACGCCGCCCGGCGTAGCGAGCGGGGCCTGATTTGGCCATCTGGATAGTGACCCAGGCTCTCATCCTTCCATAGGCTTTACTTTTCAGTCTTCGCCCGGACAACGTCAGCGCGCCCCCGCCGCCGGAGCGCGACAGGAAGGATCGACCGCCCGCATGCCCATTCGCCAGCAGAACGTCACCGCCGCGCAGTGGAACTCGAACGGTGGCGCACTCGGCGCGCCGGACCTCACCTCGCCCGACAATCAGATTTTCGGGCTCAACGTCTTCAGCCCCGCCGTCCAGCGCCAGCGACTCCCCAAGGACGTCTTCAAGCGCCTCTCGCAGACGCTGGCCAAGGGCGAGGCGCTCGACACCTCGCTGGCGGACGCGGTGGCGATTGCAATGAAGGAATGGGCGCTCGAGAAGGGCGCCACGCACTACAGCCACGTCTTCCAGCCCCTGACGGGACTGACGGCGGAGAAGCACGACAGCTTCTACGGCCCCACGGGTGAGGGCACGGCGCTGGCTGAGTTCTCGGGCAAGGAGCTGATCCAGGCCGAGCCCGATGCGTCCTCCTTCCCGACCGGCGGGATCCGGAGCACGTTCGAGGCGCGCGGCTACACGGCCTGGGATCCGACGAGCCCCGCCTTCATCCTCGAGAACCCCAATGGTGCCCTGCTGTGCATCCCGACCGCGTTTGTGTCGTGGACCGGCGAGGCGCTCGACCACAAGATCCCCCTCCTGCGCTCGATGGACGCGCTCTCGAAGTCGGCGATGCGGGCCCTCCGGGTCTTTGGCAACGAGGAGGCGCTGCGGGTGTTCACCACCGTCGGCCCCGAACAGGAGTACTTCCTGATCGATGAGCAGTACTACTTCGAGCGGCCCGACCTCATCACCACCGGTCGCACGCTGTTCGGCGCCAAGCCGCCCAAGGGTCACGAGCTCGACGACCACTACTTCGGCTCGATCCCCGAGCGCGTCCTCGCCTACATGCTCGAGACCGAGCGTGAGCTGGCCAAGCTCGGGGTGCCGGTCAAGACCCGCCACAACGAGGTCGCCCCCAACCAGTACGAGCTCGCCCCCATCTTCGAGAACTCGAACGTGGGCTCCGATCACCAGCAGCTGACCATGCAGATCATGCAGAACGTCGCGCGCCGCTACGGTCTCGTGTGCCTGTTGCACGAGAAGCCCTTCGCGGGCGTGAACGGGTCGGGCAAGCACAACAACTGGTCGATGAGCACCGACTCGGGAGAGAACCTCCTCGAGCCCGGCGACACCCCGCACGAGAACCTCCAGTTCCTCTTCTTCTGCGCCGCCGTGATCCAGGCCGTGAACAAGCATCAGGGCCTGCTGCGCGCGTCGATCGCCTCGCCCGGCCAGGATCACCGCCTCGGGGCCAACGAGGCCCCGCCCGCCATCATCTCGATCTTCCTCGGCTCCGAGCTCGAGAAGGTGTTCGGCGCCATCGAGCGCGGCGAGGCGGCCGAGTCGACCCCGGAGTCGTTCCTGGGGCTCGGCACCCCGGTGCTGCCGCCGCTGCCCATGCACGGCGGTGACCGCAACCGCACGAGCCCGTTCGCGTTCACGGGGAACAAGTTCGAGTTCCGCGCCCTCGGCTCGAGCATGTCCCTCTCGCTCCCGAACACGGTGCTCAACACCATCGTCGCCGAGGCGATCGACAACCTGGCTGAGGAGCTCGAGGACACGCTCGAGGCGGGCACCAGCATCGAGGACGCGCTGCGCCCGATCATCCAGCGCAGCTACGCGGCCAACAAGCGGATCGTGTTCGGCGGCGACAACTACTCGGACGAGTGGCACGCGGAGGCCGAGAAGCGCGGACTGCTCAACCTGCGGGCCACCCCCGACGCGTTGCCGTATCTCCTCACCGATGACACCGTGACCGTGTTCTCCAACTACGGCGTTCTCTCCCGTCGTGAGCTCGAGTCCCGTTACGAGGTCTCGCTCGAGCAGTACGTGACCAAGATCAACATCGAATCGGAGACAGCCTTCACGATCGCGCGCACGATGCTCCTTCCCGCCTCGGTCCGCCACCTGGCGATGCTGCGCGGCGCGGGCGTCTCGTCCCTCGCGACCGAGTCCGAGGAGCTCGTCAACGAGTTCATCGAGACCATCAACACGCTCGAGGACGCAAACCTCCCCGAGAACCAGCCCCACGACGACCTCCTCGCGCACGCCAAGTACATGCGCGACACGGTCCTTCCCGCCATGGGCGACGTCCGGACCAGCGCCGACAAGCTGGAGAGGGTCGTCGCCGACGACCTCTGGCCCCTCCCGAAGTACTCAGAGATTCTGTTCATCAAGTAGGGCCGCGGCGGGCTCGGGCCGGGCGCCGGGACCGGCGGACCAGCCGACCACCGGAACGGCTCGCGCCCCCGGGACCGGCTGACGGCCCGGGCGCCGCGCCCCCCCTGGGGAGGGTGCGGCGCGGGGGACGGGGCGGAGCGGCGGTTTGTTCGGGGTGTGCTGCGAATTCATCGACATACGATGAAAACGCAGCACGGGTCGCCGCCGGCAGCACGGGTCACCGCCGGGGGAGGGTTTTTCCAAACCAGCCACACCAACAAACCGCCACGCAACCAGCCGATCAGCCCCCAGCCCCAGCCCCAGCCCCGGCCCCGGCCCCGGCCCCGGCCCCGGCCCCAAGAAGCGAACCCGATCGCCGACACCCGAGTTTGCGACACCCTCCATCGCCGCCACAACCTCGGCACCAGAGTTGATAACTCTCCAACCGCGGCGCATATTTTGGACAACGACCACTAAGCCGCAAAAGGGGGTGATCGACGTTGACTACCGCATAGGTAGTCAACGTCAACCACGTCCCGAGCCGCTACCGACCGCACCGCAACTTGCAACACCGCCACCGTTTTCCGCTACGGTGAGCCGAGGTATGAGAACGGACCTCCGCGCTTGGGCTGCGTGCGGTCGTCGGGTAACAGGGCTCGGTCGGCCGTTCGCCGTCCCGGTCGCGATGCTTGCGCTGGTGGGGATGGCCGCGTCGCTCGGCGTCGGCGCTAGTGCCGGT
>JAXDGF010000095.1:0-3345 GCA_034665165.1 Solirubrobacteraceae bacterium
ACGATGACGCCGCCTACGGCGCCGAGGTCCACCACTTCGCGCCCATGGGCCACGACGTCGGCACCGTCCGCTTCCCCGACGCCGACCTCGCCGCCATCGCCCGCGCCTCGGGCGCGCACGGCGCCACCGTACGCAACCCCGCCGAGCTCGAAGACGCCGTCACCACCTGGCTCGCCGAGCCCCATTTCCGCCCGCTCGTCATCGACGCCAAGGTAAACCCGACGATCTGCGCAGAATGGCTCGAGGAGGCGTTCCGCGCCGGCTGACCGCCCGCCCGCCCGCCAAAGAACCGCCTAGAGCCCGAACCGCACCAGAAGAAGAGGAGCCACCCGATGTCCACCACCCAAGTTGCCTCGCTGATCGACGATCTCGCCTCGGGCGCGGTCGAGGTCGTCGACCTTACCCAGCCGCTCAGCGAGTCGACGCCCGTGATCCAGCTCCCACCCCAGTTCGCCCCCTCGCCACCCCTGTCGCGCACGGAGATCAGCAGATACAACGACGCCGGTCCCGCCTGGGCCTGGTACACGCTCACGCTCGGCGAGCACACCGGCACCCATCTCGACGCCCCGATCCACTGGATCACGGGCCAGGGCGGCGCCGACGTCGCCTCGATCCCCCCGGAGTCCCTCGTCGGCCCCGCCGTCGTCATCGACAAGACGGCGGACACCGAAGCCGACCCCGGCTACCTGCTCACGGTCGATGATCTCGAGGCCCTCGAGGCTGAGCACGGCCGCATTCCCGAGCGCGCGTGGGTGCTCATGCGCACGGGCTGGGGCTCGAAGGCCCAGGACCAGGCCGCCTTCCTCAACATCGGCGAGAACGGGCCCGTCTCGCCCGGCCCCGACGTGGACGCGTCACGCTGGCTCGCCACCGAGCGCCCGATCTCGGGCTTCGGGGTCGAGACGGTCGGGATCGACGCGGGGTCGGCGGGCGGCATGGACCCACCCTTCCCCCTCCACAATCTCCTCCTCGGCGCCGGCCGCCTCGGCCTCACCCAGCTCGCGAACCTCGACAAGCTCCCGATCACGGGCGCGCTCATCGTCGTCTCGCCGCTCAAGCTTGTGGGCGGGACGGGCAGCCCGTCGCGGGTGCTCGCCTTCGTACCGAAGGGGTGACAGGCGTGAACCCCAGCCGCACCCCCTGGATCTTGATCGCCTTGAGCACCGGGATCGGGGTCGCTGCCGCGGCCCTCGGCAACTGGTTCGTGGTCGCCTTCATGGTCCTGAGCGTCGCCTTCCAGGTCACGACCCTCGTCATGAACCGCCGTCGCCTGGGCCGGCGCGACTGACATACGCCGAGATCACGGTGTCGAAGTGGCGCTTCGCGGCCCCGGCGAGCCCACCCCAGAGCGCGTCGAAGGTAGCGACCGCGCGCTCGCGCTCGGCGGCGAGAGGCGCCAGGTCGTCGGGGAGCTCGGGGTCGAGGAAGGGGAAGACGCGGTAGAGCTGGACGAGGCGTGTGCGCACGAGAAAGGCTTCGCGGTCGGTCAAGGGCATTACGCCGGGGCCATCGACATATCGCCCGAACTCGGCCTCGAAGGCGGAGTAGCGCTCGGCCAGACCGCTCAGGTCCCACGCGCGTTCGGCGACCGCCCGCAGCCCGCGCGCCGACGCCGACGGCGCGAGCAGCACGCTCGCGTGCTCGGCGACGTCGAGCTCGTCGAGGAGCTCGACGACCTCGGCCTCGTGGTCGTGGGGTGAGACCCACACGCTGTCCTGGAGCGAGCCGAACCCGAGGAAGCGCAGGCGCCGGCCGAGGCGGCTACGCTCGAGGCGGCGCTCCTCGGGGATCCGGTGCCAGAGAAAGGTCCAGCAGCTCGCGTCGTCGCGCGGGTGGCCGAGCGAGAAGATCCGGCCGTCGCCCTCCGCGAGCACGCGCTCGGCGCGGCCGGTTATCCGGTAGTGGACGAGCCTCCCCTGGCGCACGCGGACGAGCAGGCCCCGGTTGACCACCCGGGTCAGGGCCACGCGGGCGGCGCCGTTCGTGAATCCGAGCTCCTCGAGCAGGGCGACAAGCCCGCCCGACCACACCGTCTCGTGGCGACCGCGGACGTAGCTCCCGAGGAGCGTGATCACGAGGTCCTGAGGCTGCGCCTTATCCGGCACGACGCCGGCGCGCGGCGGTCACGAGATCCTCCACCGTCGCCGCGGGCTCCTCGAAGCGTCGCTCGAGCTCCTTGGGTACCGCGTCGCCCTTACCGGTCGGCGGCTTGCGCGAGCCGGCGGCGTACTGGGGCGCCCAGCGCACCCCCGCGTACTCTTGCTCGGCGGCGGCGTGGAGCGTCCACGCCGGGTCGTAGAGGTGCGGACGCGCGAGCGCGCACAGGTCGGCGCGGCCCGCGAGGATGATCGTGTTGACGTCGTCGTAGCTCGCGATCGCGCCCACGGCCATGGTCGGGATCCCGACGACGTTGCGGATCCGGTCGGCGAACGGCGTCTGGTAGCTGCGTCCGAAGGCGGGCCGCTCCTCGGGTGACACCTGACCCGTCGAGACGTCGACGACGTCGCAGCCGTGGAGCTTGAGCGCGGTGGCGAACTCGACGGCCTCGTCGTCGTCGAAGCCGCCCTCGACCCAGTCCGTGGCCGAGATGCGCACGCTCATCGGCTTCTCCGCCGGCCATCGGGCGCGGACGGCGTCGAAGACCTCGAGCGGGAAGCGCGCGCGATTGCCGAGCGAGCCGCCGTACTCGTCCGAGCGTTGATTGGTCAGCGGTGAGAGGAAGCTCGAGAGCAGGTAGCCGTGCGCGCAGTGGAGCTCCAACAGGTCGAACCCCGCCTCCATCGCGCCGCTCGTGGCCCACAGGAAATCGCGCAGCACGCGGTCCATGTCGGCGCGCGTCATCTCGCGCGGGACCTGGTTGGCCGGCGAGTAGGCGATCGCGGAGGGGGCGATCACGGGCCAGTTGCCTTCCGGGAGAGGCTGGTCGATCCCTTCCCACATCAGCTTCGTCGACCCCTTGCGCCCGGAGTGGCCGATCTGGGCGCCGATCGGCGTCTGCCCGTACTCGTGGGCGAAGTTCACGATGCGCTTCCACGCCCGCACGTGCTCCTCGCCGTAGAGGCCGGCGCAGCCAGGGGTGATGCGCCCCTCGGGCGAGACGCAGATCATCTCGGTCATCACGAGCGCCGCGCCGCCCAGCGCGCGCGAGCCGAGGTGGACGAGGTGGAAGTCGCCCGGGGTGCCGTCGACCGACGAGTACATGTCCATAGGCGAGACGACGACCCGGTTCTCGAGCTCGAGGTCACGGAGGCGGACCGGGGTGAACAGGGGCGGGCGGGCCCGCCGCGCGCTCGGGAGTTCGTCGCTCGGGAGTTCGCCGCTCGGGAGTTCGCCGCCAGGCGAACT
>JAXDGF010000096.1:0-8846 GCA_034665165.1 Solirubrobacteraceae bacterium
GCGTCAGGCCGCGGCGGCGCGGGCCCTCGCCCGCTCGCTGGCGGTCGTCCGCGCGGCCGCGTCGGCCTGGAGCGCGAGCGCGCTGCCGACCGCGAGCAGGGCCCAGGTCACCGGATCCTCGAGGAAGTCCGCGTACAGGAGCGTGTGGAATACGAGCGCCACGAAGGCGGCGGCGACGGCGACGCGGGCGGGATTGGAGCGAGCCCCGCGCATGAGGCGGACGATGGCGACGATCACGAGGGCGAGATAGGCGAGCTCGCCGATTACGCCCTGCTCGGCCGCGATCGTGACCGCGATCGTGTGCGAGGCGGACAGGGTCTGTGCGCTCCGGTGGTAATGCGTCTGGTATTCGTGCTCGAACGAGCCCGAGCCGTAGCCCTGGAGCGGGCGCCGCGAGAACAGGTGCAGGCCGCGGGTGACGAGGTTGGCGCGGCCGCTCGAGGCCCCGTTCAGGCCCTGATTGAGGCCGAACGTCGTCGGCGAGACGAGCACGGCCACGCCACCGACGGCGACGACGGCGGCCCCGACGATGACGGCGCGGCGCACCTGCCAGCGGAAGGCGGCGATGATCGCGAGTCCGAGGAGGAGAGCGGCGAGGCTCGAGCGCGAGAGCGTGAGCACCAGTCCGGCCCAGAGCACGGCGAGCGAGACCGTCACGCCGACCTGCTCGCGCGGCCGGCGGTTGAAGAGAAGGACGGTGGCGAGGCCGATCATGACCAGCATCAGGAAGCGGCCGAAGATGTCGGGATCGAAGAAGACCGAGTTGACCGTGAAGTAGGTGTGGAGGCCGTTGGCGACGATGAGCTTCGGATTGAGGAAGATCGTCTTGGTCGCGTACTCGACGAACCCGATCCCGGCGAAGATCACGGCCAGGCCCACGATCACCGTGAAGCACAGGCGGATCAGGCCCGGCTTCCACTCGAGGCGAGCGAGGAGGACGTAGAGCAGGGTGAACGGGACGTAGAAGAAGACCATGCTCCTGAGCGCCGCCTCGAAGCTCGGCGAGTAGACGGCCTGCACGGCGTAGAGGACGATGTAGAGGGCGAGCAGGCGCTCGAGCCAGCCGGCGGCCGCGGGCCGGGCGGCGCGCGTCTTCCCGACCCCGAGCAGGGCCGCGCGGGCGCGCGCCGTGCTCGGAACGAGCGTGCTCTCGGGAATCGAGACGTCGCGCGGCCGCTCGGGCCGCGGCGCGTGGCGCGCCTGCCAGATCAGCGAGATCGCGCCCGCCGCCACGACGAGGTACAGGGGGACGAGCAGGTTCGAGGTCGTGGCCGAGATCGAGATCGGGACCCGGAACGGGAGGGCCGTGATCGCGAGCACGGCCAGGAGGCTGGGACGGCGCCCGATGACCACGGCCACGCCCGCGAGAACGGCCAGCGCGACGATCGCTCCCACGAGCGCGAACAGCGTGTGCCGATGGACGAAGGCCAGCTGGGGCGAGTTCCAGATCTCGGCCACAAGCAGGACGGGCGCGAGGACGATCGCGCCGGCGACGGCGCGAGCTCGCGCGCGCGGGTCCTGGAGGAGCAGCGCGGAGGCCGCCAGGACCGCGACAACCACCACGCCGATCTTGGGCAGCGGTCCCGTAAGCGCGGCGAACGCGAGCATCGGCGGCGGCCAGTGTAGATGACGCCATCCTCTACGCTGTCCGCGCGTGTCGATGAAGTTGACAAGACTCGCTCGGGCGCTGGTGCTCTCGAGCCTTGCCGTGGCGGCGCTGGCGGGCTGCGGTGGCTCCTTCAAGTCTGTGGCGGGCACCGACGTCCCCGCCGCCACCGCGAAGCCGCTCGGCTACGGCGTCGTCGACGTCGCTCCCCGCCCCCACGCCCAGTGCATGCAGGCCGCGGGGCTCCCCGCGGTAAGGACGGGCCTGACCACGATCCAGGTCGGAGCTCTGCCCGCCGGGCCGACGATCGTCTTCGCTCCCGACCCCAACGCCGCCGAGGCGCTGCAGATCGAGAACAAGGCGCCAGGGGCCGAGGTCATCGGCGCCGCTCTGCTCTACGTGCACGGGGCTCCCGGCCCCGAGCTGTCGACGCTCGAGGCCTGCCTCCGTCGGGGCGTGGCCGGGTAGCGTGACCACGGAGGTGTCCGCCTCCACGGTCCCGGCGACCGCGTCCGCGCCCCCCGATCCCCGCCGCGCAGCGAACGGCGAGGCCGGTGGGATCCGGGCGACCTCGGGGCGCGTGTACCTCGCGCTCGCGCTCGGCTCGCTTGCCTTCGGCGCCCTCTCCCTGCTCTATCCCTCGACGCCGAGCTATGACCCCTGGGGGTGGCTCCTGTGGGGGCGCGAGATCCTCCACCTCAACCTCAACACGATCGGCTCCAACACCTTCAAGCCGCTCCCGGTCCTCTTCACCCTGCCCTTCGCGCTGCTCGGCAAGGCTCAGCCCGACCTGTGGCTGGTGGTGGCGCGCGGCGGGATGGTGTTCGCCGTGGCGATGGCGTTCAGGCTCGCGGCGCGGATCACGGTCTGGTTCGGCGCGAGCCCGGCGGGACGACATGGCCTCTCGCGCCTGCTCGCGTACAGCCCGGCGGTGCTCGCGGGCGGGGTGGCGGCGTTGACCGTACTCATCTCTCCCCAGTACGTCCGCAACGGGGCGCTTGGGTACTCGGAGTGCCTGGGCGCCGGGCTGGTCCTGCTCGCGATCGACCGCCATCTGGACGACAAACCGCGCCAGACGTTCATCATCGGCTTCTTTCCCGCCCTCGATCGTCCCGAGATCTGGCCTTTCTGGGGGCTCTACGGCCTGTACCTGTGGCGCCGCGATCCCGCCGCCCGGAAGCTCATCGTCGCGCTCTTCGCGCTCGTGCCCATCCTCTGGTTCGCCCCCGAGTACTGGGGCTCGGGTCACCTCTTCCGCGGCGTCCAGCACGACTTGCACCCAACGGCGGGCGCGCCCGCGTACACGAAGTGTCCCTTCTGCACCGAGATGAAGAACGCCGTCTACATCTCGCTCCTGCGCACGACCGTGATCGCCGCCGTGCTCGCGCTCGGGGCCGCGATCGCCATCAGGCGCGCGCTGCGCCGGCGCACGTCGGAGCTCGGCCCGGCGCTCCGTGAGCAGGCCCACCAGCCGGCGGGGATCGTGCTCGGCCTGGCCGTGCTCGCGCTCGCGTGGTTCCTGGAGATCTCGATCATGACCCAGTACGGATTCTCGGGGAACCAGCGCTACATGATCATCGGTGGGGCGCCGGTCATGGTCGTCGGCGGAGTGGCCGTCGGCCTCGTGGCGTGGAAGCTCGGCGCTCTCCTCGGACGCGTGCTCCGCCCCGTGCCCGGCGCCGCGGTCGGGCTCCTGGCCGCCGGCGCGGCGTTCCTCTTCGTCCCGAGCTGGGCCGCCGCCGGTTTCCATGCCCGGCAGCTCGATCACGCGCTCCGCTACCAGGCCGAGCTCCGGCAGGATGTCGGGACCGTGATCCGGCGTGCGGGCGGGGCCAAGCAGGTGCTCGCGTGTGGAAAGGTCGAGACCGAGAACTTCCAGGTGCCGATGGTGGCGTGGCACCTCGGCGTCCAGTCGGTGCACGTCTCCGACGAGATCCCACCCCAGATCGCCGCGCACGTCGCCAACGTGATCTTCCAGACCCGCGTCACGGGCACGGCGCCGCTGCGACCCCTGATCCCGACGGGCGTGCACTACACCGAGATAACGCAGCGGTCGTTCCTGCTCTTCGAGCACTGCAGGTAACCTGGCTCCGTGTCGGCTTCGACCGTCCAGCTGACCGCGTCCGCGCCCGCGGGCGCCGGGCGCCGCTCGGCCGGCACTGCGCTCCGCCCGACCTCTTTGCGCGTGTACGCGGCCCTCGTGCTCGGCTCGCTCGTGCTCGGCTCGGTCTCGCTGCTGTATCCGTCGACTCCGAGCTACGACCCCTGGGGCTGGCTCCTGTGGGGCCGGGAGATCCTCCATCTGGACCTCAACACGGTGGGCGCCAACACGTTCAAGCCCTTCCCCGTGCTCTTCACGCTGCCGTTCGCGCTGTTCGGCAAGGCTCAGCCCGACCTGTGGCTCGCGCTCGCGCGCGCGGGCGCCATCTTCGCCGTCTTGATGGCCTTCAAGCTCGCCGCGCGCCTCACGCTCTGGCTGGGGGCCAGCCCCGACGGGCGCCAGGGCGTCTCGCGCGTGGTCGCTTACGGCCCGGCTCTCCTGTCCGGGGCGGTGGCCGCGCTCAGCTTGCTCATCGCCGCCCAGTATGTGCGCGACGCGGCGCTGGGGTACTCGGAGTGCCTGGGCGCGGGGCTGGTCCTGCTCGCGATCGACCGCCATCTCGACGGCAAGCCGCGCCAGACCTTCGTCATCGGCTTCTTCCCCGCCCTCGACCGCCCCGAGATCTGGGCCTTCTGGGGCCTCTACGGCGTGTATCTGTGGTTTCGTGATCCGGGCGCGCGGAAGCTCGTCGCGGCTCTGTTCGCGCTGATCCCGATCCTCTGGTTCGGACCCGAGTACTGGGGCTCGGGCCACTTCTTCCGGGGCGTCACCCGTGCCCTCCATCCGCGCCAGAACGCGGCCACGTTCGCCAACTGCCCGTTCTGCACCGAGCTCAGGGGCGCATGGCACCTCACGCTCACCCGCGTGAAGGTCGTCGGGGCGGTGACGGCGCTGGGGGCGGCGATCGCCCTCGTGCCGGCGCTGCGGAGCCGGAGCCGGGCTCAAGGCCGGCCCGAGCTCGTCCTCGTGGTCATGGGTGTGATGGCGATCGTCTGGTTCCTCGAGATCTCGGCCATGACCCAGGCGGGCTTCTCGGGCAACCAGCGCTACCTCATCATCGGCGGGGCGCTCGTGGTCGTGCTCGGCGGCGTCGGCTGGGGAGTCGCGGCGTGGAAGGCCGGCGAGCTCATCGGCCGTCTCGTGCGCCAGGCGCCTGGAACCGCGATCGCGACGGCCGCCGCCGCGGCGGTCTTTCTCGTGCTTCCCGACTGGGTCGGCTCGCACTTCCCGGGCCATAAGCTCGATCACGCGCTCCGCTACCAGGCCGAGCTCCGCCAGGACCTGCCCGCAGTCATCAACCGGGCCGGGGGGGCGAAGAAGCTCGTGGCGTGCGGGGAGATCGAGACCGAGAAATTCCAGAAGCAGATGGTGGCCTGGTACCTCGACGTCCCCTCGGTCAAGACCCCCGGCGCGTCGCCCGACGAGATCGCCGGTGAGACGGTGTCGGGGAATCCGAACGTGATCCTGCAGGCCCGCGACACGGGAACGGCGCGGCTCCAGCCCGCGATCCCCAAGAACGTGCGCTACACCCTGATCAGGCAGCGCACGTTCCGGCTCTACGAGCACTGCAAGTAACCTTCCCTCGCGCCGATGGCCGCCGTCACCGCACCCAGCCCCCCTGCTCCGCCCCGCCCCGGGCCGCCCGGTCCGATCCCCGAGATCCGGCTGCCCGCAAGGCTGCAGCGGATTCCGTCGTGGCTCGGCATCGGGATCGGGCTCGTGGCCCTGACCGCCCTCTCGCTCTTCCTGCGCACGAAGTACATCGGCGGCCAGTTCTGGGACGACGAGGGGCTGAGCGTCGGCATCGCCTCGCACTCGCTCTCGGCCATCCCCGGCGTCCTGCGCCACGACGGCTCGCCGCCGCTCTACTACATGGCGCTCCACGTCTGGATGCGGATCTTCGGATCGAGCGGGATCGAGACGCACGCGCTCTCGGACCTCTTCTCGATGCTGGCCGTCCCGGCTGGGCTGTGGGCGGGATGGAGCCTGTTCGGGCGCCGCGCCGGCCTCTTCGCCGCAGTCCTCTTCGGCACCAGCGCCTTCCTGACCTACCACGGCCAGGAGACCCGGATGTACTCGCTGATGGCCCTGCTCGGCGTCCTGGCCGCGGCTGGGTTCGTCCACGCCTTCATATATCACCGGCGCAAATACCTCGTCCTCTTCGCCGTCTCGCTGGCCTTGATGCTCTACACGCACGCCTGGGGGCTGTTCTTCTGGGCCGGCGCGATGATCGCGCTCGTGCCCGTGTGGTCCGCGAGCGATGACCGCCGGGGGCTCGTGCGCGACGCGGCGATCGCCTTCATCGGCGCCGGGGTGCTGTTCCTGCCGTGGCTGCCCAATTTCCTCTACCAGGCGGCCCACACGGGCGCGCCCTGGGATTCGGCGCCGCGCTTCGGCGCCCCGGTTCAGCTCTCGCGCGACCTCCTCGGCGGCGACCGGATCACCTCCGTCCTCGTGCTCGGCGCCGGCATCGGCCTGGCCGCCTTCTTCACCAAGAAGTACCGGCGAACGCCGGAGGCGACGGCGACCTTCGCCCTGCTGGCGATGCCGGTGGCGACGCTCGCGCTGGCGTGGTTTGCCTCCCAGGTCACCCCGGCGTGGGTGTCGAGGTACTTCGCGCCCATTCTCGGCCCGATCCTCCTCGTCGCCGCCCTCGGGATGGCGCGAGCCGGCATCGCCGGCCTGCTCGCGATCGGCCTGTCGGTGCTCTTCCTCGTCAATCCGGCCTCCTACGTGCCCAAGTACAAGAGCGACCTGCGCGACGTCGGCGGTGAGATGGCGCCGCTCCTGCGTCCCGGCGATCTCGTCATCAGCGGCCAGCCCGATCAGATCGCCGCCACCTGGTACTACCTACCCGGGGGCCTGCGATGGGCGAGCACCATCGGCCCGGTGTCCGACCCGCGCTACATGAACTGGGTCGACGCCCTCCCGCGCCTGCAGAAGGCCGATCCGACCGCTACCTTCACGCGACTCGTCGCCACCGTGCGCCCCGGCCAGCAGGTCCTCTTCGTGCGACCGCTCACCGAAGGCGCAGACAACTGGAAAGCGCCGTGGACCTCGCTCGTGAGCCGGGTCTCGGCGCAGTGGGGACAGCTCTTCGCCGACGACAAGCAGCTCGTACCGGAGAGCTACGCTCCGCATGCCTATCCGGGCGCCACCGTTCTCGGCGACAGCGCCGTGCTCTACAAGAAGGTTTCCTAGCCAATATGACTGATGAACAGCCCATCGCCCCCGACGAGGAGGCCGCGCCCGCCCGCCCGCCCGTGGCCGGGATCACGCCCGAGCGACCGGTGGTCGTCATCGGCGGGGGTCCGGCCGGCCTGACCGCCGGCTACCTGCTCGCCAAGCAGGGCCACCCCGTGGTCGTGCTCGAATCGACGGACCAGGTCGGCGGCATCGCCCGCACCGAGGTCCGCGACGGCTACCGCTTCGACCTCGGCGGCCACCGCTTCTTCACCAAGGTCAAGGAGGTCGACGACCTCTGGCACGAGATCATGAAGGAGGAGTTCCTCAAGCGTCCCCGCAAGTCGCGGATCTACTGGAACAACAAGTTCCTCGAGTATCCGCTCGACGGGATGGACGTGATCAAGAAGCTCGGGCCGATCGAGCTCGCGCGCTGCGGCCTGTCCTACGCCTGGGCGGCGGTCAAGCCCAAGGGCCGGGAGGACACGTTTGAGGCGTGGGTCTCGAACCGCTTCGGCAAGCGCCTCTACCAGCACTTCTTCAAGACCTACTCGGAGAAGCTGTGGGGCGTGCCGTGCACCGAGATCCGCTCCGAGTTCGCGGCCCAGCGCATCAAGGGCCTGTCGTTCTTCGCCGCCGCCAAGTCGGCGTTCTTCGGCAACAAGGGCAACAAGATCAAGTCGCTGATCTCCGAGTTCAACTATCCCCGCTTCGGCCCGGGACAGATGTGGGAGCAGATGACCGAGGACATCCGCGCCCACGGCGGCGAGGTGCGGCTGAACGCGCCGGTGACCCGGCTGCGGATGGAAGGCGGGCGGGTCGTCGAGCTCGTCGCCGGCGGGGAGACGCTGACCCCCTCGCACGTGATCTCGTCACTGCCGCTGCGCACGACGGTGGGGATCGCCGAGCCCGAGGCGCCCGTCGACGTGCGCGACGCCGCGCGCGGGCTGCGCTACCGGGACTTCCTCACCGTCGCGCTCGTGATCAACAGCCCCGTGTCGTGGGACGACAACTGGATCTACATCCACCAGCCGGGCGTCCAGGTTCTCCGGATCCAGAACTTCCGCTCCTGGAGCCCCGCCTTGGTCCCCAACGACACGGACAGCTCCCTCGGAATGGAGTACTTCTGCTTCGAGGGCGACGAGACGTGGAGCATGTCCGACGACGAGCTCGTGGCCATGGCCTCGCGCGAGATCGAGCAACTCGGGCTCGCGCGCGCGCAGGACATCAAGTTCGGCTTCGCCGTCCGCGTCCACAAGGCGTACCCGATGTACGACGTCGAGTACCCCGAGCGCGTGGCCACGATCCGCGGCTGGCTCGAGGGGATCACCAACCTGACTCAGGTCGGACGCAACGGCCTGCACCGCTACAACAACTCCGATCACTCGATGCTCACCGCCATGCGCGCGGTCGACAACATCCTCCTCGGGACCAAGCACGACATCTGGGCCGTCAACGCCGAGAGCGTCTATCACGAGGAAGACGTAGCCGACGAGCAGCCCTACCGGGAAGCGCCCGAGACGCCGGCGATGGAGCAGCCGCTCGCCTCCGAGCGGTAGCGAGGGCCGTGTGTCGCGCCGCCTCGCTGCCCTCGTTCCGATCGCGGTCCTCGCTTGGGTGATCGCGCCGGCGGCGGCCGTGGCGGCGTTGACGACTCCGAACCCGCTCAACCCCACCCTGCCGCCGATCTCGGCCCCGACGCCAACCGTGAGCACGCCTTCGATCGTGCCCACGAACACGACGGCGTCGCCCGGCGGGGGCTTCTCGAGCACGGACGCCATCGCCGTGGCGGCGGGCGCGGCCGCCCTCCTGATCGGCATCTCCTTCTTCATCTGGCGCGACGCACGCAAGCGGGCGCCCCGCCGCGGTCGTCCCGCGGCGGTGGCCCCCCGCGCGGCCGGGCGGCCCCACGCCCAGCCCCAGCCCCAGACGCGCAAGCCGCGCCCCGCGGCGCGG
>JAXDGF010000097.1:0-5571 GCA_034665165.1 Solirubrobacteraceae bacterium
CCGACCAGGCTCGTCTTCCCGATCCCCGGCTCCCCAGCGATCAGGGTCACGCGGCGGGCCCCCGCGCGCGCGCGGCGCCAAGCTCCGGTCAGCGCCTGGAGCTCGGGTTCGCGGCCGACGAAGGCCACCCCCTCGACGGGCGCGAGGGCAACCGGGAGGGGCAAGCGTGGAGCCTCGGCCACCGCGGGTTCGGTCGCGGGTTCGGTCGCTCGAGCGACCGGCGGCGCGCGTCCGGGCTCGGGCCCGGCCAGGAGGCGAGCGTGGAGGTCGCTGACCGCGTGTGACGGCGTGGTGCCGAGCTCGTCACGGAGGAGCAGGCGCAGGCGCTCGTACGCGAGCAGGGCCTCGGCCGTGTTCCCCTCGGCCGCGAGGGCCTCCATGAGCAGCGCGTGACCACCCTCGCGGTAGGGGGCTCGGGTGACGAGCTCCCGCGCCGCGCGCGCCGCCTCACGCGGGTTGCCGCGCTTCAGCTCGGCGCCGGCCTCGAGCTCGAGCGCGGTCACGGCCAGATCGCCGAGCTCGCGCCGGGCGTCGTCGATCCACGCCGCGGTCTCACCCGCGAGGAAGGGCTCCGCCAGCGTGCTCGCGGCAGCGTGGGCCGCGGCCGCAGCGTCGGCGACGCGACCCTCGCGCAGCGCGCGCTCGGCGATGGCGACATCGGCGGCCGCCTGCTCGACGTCGATCCAGACGTCGCTCGGAAGCTCGAGCCGCAGCTCGACCCGTCCCGTGAGCGCATCCGAGCCGAACACTCTCCGGACCGCGGTGAGGAGCACGCGCAGGGCTCCTTCGTGCTGTCCCCACGCCGTATCGGGCCAGATCGCCTCGATCAGCTCCTCGCGCCGCATCGGGCGCTCACGACGTAAGACGAGGAGTCCGGCGAGCACCCGCGCCTGGCGACGCTCGAGGCGATGCTCCACCGATTCCCCGTCCGCATTGACGCGAAGGCGTCCGCAGAGCCAGATGCGCATCGTCATTTGGCGTGATTATGGGGGAGTGGACGGCGCGCCGGGGGCCGTGTACCACCGGGGAGACGATGTAAGCTGCGCAGCCAGACCCAGGCTCCCTGGTTCGGGGGCGGTTAACCGCCTTCAGAACCGAGGCGCTCACTCAAGTCCAGGGGGAGTTGGAGACGCAGTGCACATCCGTATGGTGTCCCTCGAGGATGGCATCACCTCTTGCGGCTTCCGCAAGATGGCCGCCTACGCGGCGCGCGTCAACCCGGACACCAACGCCTTCTACGTCACGACGGCCCGTTACAAGACGATCCGCAACGGAATAACGGGTGGCCGCGGCAGCGGCAGTGACCTGAGCGACGACGAGGTCGACGAGGTCGCGCACGGGCTCCTCGGAGCCGACATGCTCGGCTTCTCGTCGATGACCGGATATGCCGGGCTGACGCGACGGGTGGTCAAGCGCGTCAGGGAGCTCGACCGGTCCGTCTACATGGTCTGGGGCGGAATCCACCCCATCATCCACCCCGAGGACGCCATCACCGCCGACGTCGACGCCATCTGCACCGGTGAGGGTGAGTTTGCCTTTCACGAGCTCCTCGATGCCCTGCGCGAGGGACGCGACCCCACCGCGCTCAAGAACTTCTGGTTCAAGCGCGGTGAGGAGGTGACGCGCAATCAGTTCCTCCCGCTCATGACCGCCGAGGAGATGGAGACGCTCCCCTTCCCGCTCTACCGTGAGAAGGAGAAGATCTTCCGGCCGGGCGAGGGCTTCGGGCCCACCAAGCTCGCGGACTACGTACTCAACGATGGTCTCAGCTATACGGCGATCTGGTCGATCGGGTGCCCGTTTCACTGCACCTACTGTGGCAACACAAAGTTCATCGCCAACGACCTCAAGTACAAGCGAATCCGCCACCCGAGCGCGCGCTACATGGTCGAGCAGATCAAGGACGTCCGGCGGCGCTCGCCTCAGATCTCCCATGTCAACTTCCAGGACGACAGCTTTATGGCCATCCCCTACCCGCAGCTCGAGGAGTTCGCCGAGCTGTGGAAGGCCGAGCTCGACATTCCCTTCGCCGTTTACGGCGTCATTCCCAACTACGTCAAGAAGGACAAGTTCGCGATCCTCACCTGGGCGGGTATGAACCGGGTGCGGATGGGGATCCAGTCCGGGAGTCAGGAGATCCTCGACTTCTACAAGCGCCCGTCCCCGCCCGACAAGATCCTTGCCGCCGGTGAGGTGATCGGCTCCTTCGCACCTACGTATCACCTCCCCCCGGTCTACGACATCATCATGGACAACCCGATCGAGACGCGGGAGAACGTCGTCGAGACGCTGGAGCTGCTCTACGACATGCCGCGCCCGTTCACCCTCCTCATCTACTCGCTCAAGGTGATCCCCAACACCGAGCTCGAGCGCGCGATGAAGGAACGCGGTGTCGAGCTCGAGCAGATCGACTCTAGTTACCTGGTCATCCCGCCCCGGGCCGCGAACCTGCTTCTCTACCTGCTGTGCGTCGTCAAGCCGCCGCGGTGGCTGTGGCAACGGCTGCTGAAGCTGGCGCGGGCGAGCGCCGAGGAGCAGAAGTTATACCCGCGGATGGGCATGTTCCTGCGCCTGCTCTACCTCGTGCGCAGGGTGATCCCTCACGTCAAGCGCCTCGATTTCTCGATCACGCCCGGCTGGGTTGGGTACTGGTCCTGGCGCCTCGGCCTGGTCGGGCTCTGGCACCGCCGCTTCAATCCGCACCTGCCCAAACCCGAGCCGCCGGCACGCCGGCGCGCGCCGGCCCGCCCCGTCCTCACTCTCGTCCCCGATCAGCCCGTCGCCTCAGTGGCACAGGAGCCCGCGCGCTCCGCCGCCGCGGACGACGGGGCGCGGTAGGTAAAGCGGCGATGCAAGTCCGCATGGTGTCCCTCGAGGATGGCATCACCTCGTGCGGATTTCGCAAGATGGCCGCGTTCGTGGCCGGCCTCAACGCCGACACGCAGGCGTGCTACGTGACGACCAACCGGTACCGGGGGATACGCAATGCCCTCTTCGGCGGACTCGGCTCGGGCGGTGGGCTCGACGACGACGAGGTCGACGAGATCGCCCACGGGCTATGCGGAGCCGACCTCATCGGGTTCTCGTCGATGACCGGCTACGCCGATCTCACGCACCGGATCGTCAGACGCGTGCGCGAGCTGAACCCAGCCGTGTACATGATCTGGGGCGGGATCCATCCGATCATCAACCCCGAGGATGCGATCACCGCCGACGTCGACGCTATCTGCACCGGCGAGGGCGAGTTTGCCTTCCAGGAGCTCTTCGACGGCCTCCAGCGCGGACACCTTGACACTTCTGTGAAGAACTTCTGGTTCAAGCGCGGCGACGAAGTGATCCGTAATCACTTCCTGCCCCTCATGACCGAGCAGGAGATGGAGACGCTGCCGTTCCCGCTCTACCGCGAGAAGGAGAAGATCTACCGACCCGGCAAGGGATTCGACGACATCAGGCTCGGCGATTATGTGGCCAACGACGGCCTCAGCTACACCACCCTGTGGTCGATCGGCTGTCCCTTCCATTGCACCTATTGCGGGAACACCAAGTTCATCGCCAACGACGCCAAGTACAAGCGCATTCGCCACCCCAGCGCTTGTTACATCGTCGAGCAGATCAAGGACGCCCGACGGCGCTTCCCTCACCTCAGCCAGGTCAGCTTCCACGACGACAGCTTCATGGCCATCGGCTACGACCAACTCGAGGAGTTCGCCGAGCTGTGGAAGGCCGAGCTCGACATCCCCTTCGCCGTTTACGGCGTGATCCCCAACTACGTCAAGCAGGACAAGTTCGAGCTCCTCACCTGGGCGGGGATGAACCGGATTCGGATGGGGATCCAGTCCGGAAGCGAGCACATCCTCGAGTTCTACAAGCGTCCTTCTCCGCCCGCGAAGATCCGCGCCGCGGGCGAGGTCATCGGCTCGTTCGCGGGGGGCCGGAACCGCTATCACCTGCCGCCGGCCTTCGACCTCATCGTCGACAACCCGATCGAGACGCGCCACGACGTGATCGACACCCTCCAGTTGATCTACGACATGCCCCGTCCCTACACCCTCTTCATCTACTCGCTCAAGGTGATTCCCAACACCGAGCTCGAGCGCCTGATCAAGGAACGCGGGGTGGAGGTCGACAAGATCGACTCGAGCTTCTTCGTGATCCCGCCGCGGGTGGGGAATCTGCTCCTGTATGTGTTGTGTCTCTGGAAACCACCCGCCTGGCTGTGGAAGCTCCTCCTGCGCGGGGTGCGAGCCAGCACCGAGCCCCAGCGGGTGTACCCCCGGCTCGGCCTCGTCCTGCGGACGCTGTACCTCGGGCGGCGCGCGCTCGCCCATTTCCGGCGGATGGACTTCTCGATCTTCCCGGGCTGGACCGGCTACGTCGCCTGGCGCCTCGGGCTCGTCGGGCTCTGGCACCGGCGCTTCAACCCCCGGCTCCCGCGCCCTGCACGTCGTGCCCGTCCGGCGCGAGGCCGGGCGCCCGCCCGGCCGGCGATCGACATCGTGGTGAGCCCGACCGCCGTGGATGCCGCTGCCCCTGAGGGTTCGCTTCAGAATTAGTGGCGGAATTTGACGAGTGGCTGGGCGTTATTCCCCGAGCGCCTCGCGGAGCGCGCGCAGGTCGTCGCGGAGCGCGCGCACCTCGGTCTCGAGCGAGTCAACCCGGTCCGCGAGTCCGTCGCGGCGCTCGTCCTCGCGCTGGCTCGGAGCCGGGACCGCCCGCGGTAACGGAGCGACGTGGCCGGGTGGCAGGTCCGGCGCCTCGGGGCGGGAGAGCGCGACGGCAGGAGCATCGTCGGAGTCGTCGTCCTCCAACGGCCGCAGCAGGTGGAGGAAGCGGTCCTCCTTGAGGCCGGGGCGCCGCGGCAGCCGGCTCACATAGCCCCGGTCCATGAGCGCCTCGAGCAGGCGCTCGACCTCGGCCAGCGATTCGATGTGCGCCAGGCGTTCGGTCCGGGCCTTGAGCTCGCCCGGAGTCTGAGGCCCGCGCAGGAGCAGGACGCAGAGGACGCCCAGCTCGGCGTCCCCAAGCCCCAGCCCCTCTTCGGCCAGGTGGCGGTACTTGATCGCCCGACTCCCGGCGCCGCTCGCGAGCCGGGCCAAGCCGCGCCGGCTCAGGCGTTGGGCCGCCTCGCGCACGGTGTGCTCGTCGTAGTCGAGGACCGGGTCGCGGTTCGTCGACTGGTTGCAGGCGAGCCGCAGGGCATTGATCGACAGCGGATAGGTGTCCGGCGTCGTTCGCCGCTTCTCGATCAGGCACCCAAGCACGCGCTGCTCGGGAGCCGAGAGCTCCGGGGGTCGCATCGGGCGCGAGGATACTCGGGGTGGTGTGGCGGGCCGCGCGGGGCGCCGGGACCCTGGCTCCGGGGCGGGGGGTTGACGGGCGGCCGCGTGGGCGGCGGGTTGACGGGCGGCCGCGGCGGCGGCGGGTTGACGGGCGGCCGCGGCGGCGGCCCCAACCCCGTGCTGCGTTTTGACCGTATATCAATGAATTCGCAGCACGCCCCCTCGCCGCGCCCGCCGAACGCCCGCGTGCCCCCGACCCGCCCCGTTGAATCGCCGTTCATACCTGCGAGGA
>JAXDGF010000098.1:0-6231 GCA_034665165.1 Solirubrobacteraceae bacterium
CCGGCATATGCGCGGCGCCCCCGCCCGCCCCGCCCCCCCGGCCGGCCACGCCCCCCGCCCCCCCGCCCCCCCCCGCCCCGATCGCTACGCTGAAACCAGGCCATGCCCCCCCTCGGCACCCCCACCGATCCCCTCCGAGTCGCCATCGTCGGCGCCGGCCCCTCGGGCTTCTATGCCGCCGGCCACCTGATGGCCCCGAAGGGGCGCCCGGACCTCGTCGTCGAGGTCGACATGTTCGACCGGCTCCCGACTCCGTGGGGGCTCGTGCGGGGCGGGGTGGCGCCCGATCATCCGAACATCAAGGCCGTCTCGCGGGTGTTCGAGAAGACCGCAGCGCGGCCGGGCTTTCGCTTCTTCGGGAACGTCGAGATGGGGCGCGACATCTCGCACGACGACCTCGTCGCGCGCTACCACGCCGTCATTTACGCCGTCGGGGCCGAGACCGACAAGCGGATGGGCATTCCGGGAGAGGATCTACCCGGGAGCGTCGCGGCCACGGAGTTTGTGGCCTGGTACAACGGCCACCCCGACTACCGCGACCGGGACTTCGATCTCACGTGCGGGCGCGCGGTCGTGGTCGGCAATGGGAACGTGGCCATGGACGTGGCGAGGATGCTCGCCATCACCTCGGATGAGCTCGAGCGCACCGACGTCGCCGACCACGCCCTCGACGTGCTCAGGGACCACGCCATCGAGGAGATCGTGGTATTGGGACGCCGCGGCCCGGCGCAGGCGGCGTTCACCAACCCCGAGCTGCGCGAGCTCGGCGAGATGCTCGACGCCGACGTGATCGTCGACCCCGGCGACGTCGAGCTCGACGAGCACAGCGCCAGCTCGATCGAGAGCGCGGGCGACCTCACGGCGCGCAGGAACGTCGAGATCCTCACCGAGTATTCCGAGCGCACGCCCGTGGGCAAGCGCCGGCGGATCGTCCTGCGCTTCCTCGTTTCGCCCGTAGCCATCACCGGCGAGGACCGCGTCGAGGCAGTAGAGCTCGTACACAACGAGATCGGCTACGACAAGCACGGAGTCCTCCGTGCCATCGCCACCGAGCGCCGTGAGACGCTCGAGGCGGGCATCGTGCTGCGCTCGATCGGCTATCGCGGGGTCGCGCTCCCCGGCGTACCCTTCGACGAGCGCCGCGGCACCATTCCCCACGCGGAAGGCCGGGTCATCGATCCCGCTACCGATGCCCCGATCCCGGGCGAGTACACGGTCGGGTGGATCAAGCGCGGACCGAGCGGCGTGATCGGCACCAACAAGAAGGACGCCCACGAGACCGTCGACAGCCTCCTCGCGGACTTCGACCGGGATGCGCTGCTCGAGCCGTCCGATCCGAGCGCCGTGGCCGTCGCCGTGCTCCTCGCCGAGCGCCGTCCCGACCACGTCACCCATGAAGGGTGGCAGGCGATCGATCGCGCGGAGCGCGCGGCCGGCGAGCCCCACGATCGCCCGCGCCGGAAGCTCTGCACCTATGAAGAGCTCCTCGCCGCCGCCTTCGACCGCGCGGCGTCCTGAGGGCTCGCGTCCGACGCGAGCCCTAACGCCTAGCCGAAGCCGACCGCCCAAGACACCGCGTGACCCTCGCGGCCGCCGTCGGGCGCGAAGCGCACCGCGGTCGGGGCCTGCCCGTGCGGGACCAGGTAAGCGATGCACCCGGTGCGCGACACGCGCGCGCCGAGCTGGTTCATGAAGTCCTGGACGGTCGTCTGGCACACGCCGGCGGGCGCGAACACGGCCATCGCCGGGCCCTTGGGCGTAAGCAGCTCGAAGTCGCTGGTGGCGGAGCTGTCGTAGCTCTGCGGGCCGGCATTGCGGGCCGAGACGAGGACGCCGACGGGGACCATTCCCGAGGGCACCCTCGCTCCCGAGCCGACGAGCGGGTTGATCACCTTCCTGACGGCTACGACCAGAGTGGTGCCGCTCAGCGCGACCGGCACGGCGGCGCCCAGCGACCGCAACCGCGGTCCGGGCGGGAGGACGGCGTGATGCGCGAGCGTCGAGACGGGCCCGGTCAGAGGGATCGTGGGCGCGGTCGAGCCGCACGAGCTCAGTCCGAGCGAGGCGGCGAGGAGCAGCGGCGCGAGGACGCGTCTCAGACGGGCACGCCGCCGAGGCAGACCACGGCGTTGTGGCCGCCGAACCCGAACGAGTTCGAGATCGCGACCGACTGCTTGGGGCCGTTCCCGTTCTGTCGCACGCGCAGGGGCCGGGGGCCGTCGGCGACGTAGTCGAGGTCGAGGCCCTCTTCCTGCTCCTCGTAGCCGAGCGTCGGGGGCGCCACGCCGGCAGCGAGCGCGAGGATGGTGGCGATCGCCTCGACGGCACCGGCGGCACCGAGCGAGTGGCCGATCGCCGACTTCGTCGAGGAGACGGGGACGCGCATGGCGTACTCGCCGAGCGCGAGCTTGAGCGCGCCCGTCTCGGAGCGGTCGTTGAGCGGCGTCGAAGTTCCGTGGGCGTTGACGTAGTCGAGCTCATCCGGCGCGACGCCGGCGTCGGCGATGGCGCGGGTGATCGCGCGGGCGGCGCTGGTGCCGGCGGGGTCGGGCGCGGTGAGGTGGTGGGCGTCGGCCGTGGCCGCGTAGCCGAGGACCTCGCCCAGGATCCGCGCTCCGCGCGCCTGCGCCATCTCGGCGGACTCGAGCACGAGCACGCCGGCGCCCTCGCCCATCACGAAGCCGTCGCGGCGCGCGTCGAAGGGCCGCGATACGCCCGAGGGCGAGGTCGCGTCCATGGCTCCGAAGGCGGCCCGCGCCAGCGGGGTGAGCGAAGCCTCGCTACCGCCGGCGATCACGGCGTCGGCGTCGCCGACCTGGATCATGCGCAGGGCGGCGCCGATGGCGTGGCTGCCCGACGCGCACGCCGACATGACCCCGAACACGGGTCCGCGGAGGCCGTGGCGCATGGCCAGCAGGCCGGAGGCGGCGTTGCCCATGATCAGCGGGATGGCGAGTGGCGACACGCGCTCCGGTCCGCGGTCGCGCAGTACGTCGCAGGACGTCTCGAACGAGCCCATGCCACCGATCCCGCTGCCGATGACGCAGCCGACCATGTCGGACTCGCACGGCGGCTCGGTCGCATCCCAGCCGGCGTCGGCGATGGCCTCGGCGCCCGCGGCGATCGCGAGCTGGGCGAAACGGTCGCTGCGCCGGACCTCTTTGGTCGACATGAATGCGGTCGGGTCGAAGTCGCGGCACGCTCCGGTGCCGTCTTCGATGCCCGAGCGGCGGGCGACCCAGCCGTCGTGCAGCGTGCGTGCGCCCACGCCCAGGGGCGTGACCGCTCCGACTCCGGTGATGACGACGCGACGGCTCACGCTGCTCCCCATTCCACCACGGTTGCTCCCCATGTGAACCCTGCCCCGAAGGCCGCGATGAGGACGCGGTCCCCGTGGCGCAGGCCGCCCTCGGCCTCGCTGAAGGCGAGCGCCATGGGCAGCGTAGCCGCCGAGGTGTTGCCGTACTGGGCGATGCAGTCGACGACGCGATCGGCCGGTAGGCCGAGCTTCTCGCCGACGGCGCGCAAGATGCGGCCGTTGGCCTGGTGATAGACGAAGCGATCGATCTCGTGGAGCTCGACGCCCGCGGCGTCGGCGGCCCGGAGCGTGCTTTCAGAAAGCCAGGTCACGGCCTCGCGGAACGTCTCGTGACCGGCCATGTGGACGAGCCCCTCGACACGCTCGACGAAGATGAGCTCGGCGCCGGCGCCATTGGAGCCGAGCACGATGGGACCGATGCGACTCGACTCGTCGATCGCGGTCAGCACGACCGCTCCGGCGCCGTCGCCGAAGACGGGCGCCGTCATACGGTCGTCGGGATCGATGATGCGCGACATGAAGTCGGCCCCGACGACGACGACGCAGCTCGCGCGACCGGCCTCGATCTGCGCGCTACCGACGGCCATCGCCGACAGGAACCCGGTGCAGGCGGCGCCGATGTCGAAGGCGCCGGCGTACTTAGCTCCCAGCCCATAAGCCACGAGCGGTGCCGCGTTCGGAAGGACCTCGTCCGCGGTGGTCGTCGCCACGAGCACGAGATCGACCTCCGCGGGCGTTACACCGGCCCGCTCGAGTGCCCCGCGCGCGGCGCGGATGGCGTGAGCGTCGAGCCGCTCTCCGGGCTCGGCGCGGTGACGCGCCTGGATGCCGGTGCGGCGCTCGATCCACTCGGTCCCGACCCCGAGGCGCTCGGCGATCTCGGCGTTGGAAACAACGCGCTCGGGAAGGCTGACGCCGACCGACGCGATCGCCGCTCCGCGCAGCGGGGCGGTCGGGGCGGTGACGGATTCGAACGTCTCGCGGGGACTCAGGGTCGTTGCCATGACAGAGACGGTCGAGGAACTGGACGCCGGAAGCGAGCGTTGAGGGACGCGAACCAGACATCCGGGGGGTAAAACGCCCGGTGGGCGTACGATTCATAGAACATGACTGCTCTCGGTATCGCCTTATTGCTTATCGGAGCTACGTTGGTGGCGATCGAGACCCATGTCGCCTCGCTGGGGATGCTCGCGGGGCCGGGAGCGCTGGCGCTCGGCGTCGGTGCCGTACTCGCGATCAGCGGCCTCGGCGGGGGTCTCGTCGTCGCCCTCACCCTGGCCGTCCTGCTGGCCGCCGGGAGCCTCGCCGTCGCCGGCGCCGCCATCCGCGCGGGCAAGAGCTCGCGCCACCGCCGGGTCCGGGCCGGGCCCGAGGGCCTGGTCGGGCGCGTCGGCGTCGTGCAGAGCTGGCGCGATCCAACGGGAAGGGTGAAGCTCGATGGAGCGCTGTGGCAAGCCCGGCGTTCGTGGGGCGACGAGGAGGGGCTGGATCTCCACGCCGGTGACCCGGTTGTCGTCGAGCGTCTGAGCGGCTTGACCCTCGCGGTCCGCCGCGCCGAAGAATGGGAGCTGGCCCCGTGATCACCGCCATCATCGTCGTCCTCATCGTCCTCCTCGTGCTGGCCTCCACGGTCGCCGGATCCGCGGTCCGCGTGCTGCGCGAGTACGAGCGTGGGGTCGTCTTCCGCCTCGGGCGCCTGATGGACCAGAAGGGCCCCGGCCTCGTCATGCTTGCCCCGGGGATCGACCGGATGGTCAGGATCAGCCTGCGCACGATCACCCTCAAGGTGCCGCCCCAGGAGATCATCACCCGCGACAACGTGCCCGCGCGGGTGACGGCGGTCGCCTACTACCGGGTCGTCGATCCCAACCGGGCCGTGGTCGAGGTCCAGAACTTCGGCGAGGCGACGCTCCAGGTGGCGCAGACGACGCTGCGCTCCGTCCTCGGCGGCGCCGACCTCGACACCCTCCTGGCCGAGCGCGACAGCTTGAATGAGAACCTCCAGCACATCATCGACGCCCACACCGAGCCCTGGGGCATCAAGGTCACCGCCGTCGAGATCAAGGACGTCGAGATCCCCGAGCGCATGCAGCACGCTATCGCCCGCCAGGCGGAGGCCGAACGCGAGCGCCGGGCCAAGATCATCAACGCCGAAGGCGAAGCCCAAGCCGCCACTCGGCTCGCCGAGGCCGCCGACATCATCGCGGTCAACCCGGTCACGCTCCAGCTCCGCTACCTGCAGACGCTGCGCGAGATCGGCGCCGATCAGAACTCGACCGTCGTCTTCCCGCTGCCTCTCGACCTGATCAAGCCGTTCCTCGCGGCGCTCCCGACCGCCGCGCCCGCCGCCGGCGCCCCCGCCATCGAGCGCGGTGACGGGCACGAGCTCAGCGCCGGGCCGAACGAGCTCGCCAGCCCGAACGGCGACGCGTCAGCCGAGACCGAAGCCATACCGCGCTCGCCCGCCCAGGACTAAGGGCTCGACGCGAACCCTAACCCACGAGCCCGAGCCGCTGCGCGCGCTGGACCGCCTCGGTCCGGTTGCGCACCTCGAGCTTGCGGTACACGGCGCTCGTGTGCTCCTTGACCGTGTGGCGCGAGAGGTGGAGCTTCTCGGCGATCTCGGGGTTGGTGGCGCCTGAGGCCATGAGCTCGAGCACGGTCCGCTCGCGGTCCGAGAGCTTGAGCACACCGGTGCGGTCCTGGGGCTCGAACACGGTCTTGCCGCGCCCGACGGTGAGGATGGCGGTGGCGATGCGGCGCGCGGGCCAGTCCTTGAAGGCAAACCCCGACGCCCCAGCGGCGCGGGCCGCTTGAGCCGAGATCGCTCCCGCGCCCGAGAACAGGAGGACGCGGGTGGTGGGGACCGTGGCCCTGAGCTGCTCGCAGATCTCGGCCCCCGACTCCTCCCC
>JAXDGF010000099.1:0-11878 GCA_034665165.1 Solirubrobacteraceae bacterium
CTTCGGCGGTTTCTCGATGCGCGGCTCCGACCAGGAGGCCGTGCTCGAGCTCTCGCTCGAGGAGGCGGCCCGCGGCGGGCGGCGCCAGCTGTCATTCGGGGACGGGCGCAGCTTCGAGGTCGAGATCCCACGCGGAGTGCGTGACGGCCAGGTCGTCCGCCTGGCCGGACAGGGGAGCGACGGGATGGGTGGCGGCGCCAGCGGCGACCTGCTCCTCCGGATCCGCCTGCGCCCCCACCCGCGCTTTCGCGTCGAGGGCCGGGACCTCTACGTCGACCTTCCCGTCTCCCCCTGGGAGGCCGCGCTCGGCGCCACGGTGCCCGTCCCCACCCTCGACGGCGAGGCCAAGGTCACGGTTCCCGGCGGCTCCTCGGGCGGGCGGCGCCTGCGCCTGCGAGGCCAGGGCCTCCCCGCCCCCGACGGCGGGACCGCGGGCAACCTCTACGCGGTGATTCAGATCAAAGTGCCGGCGAAGCTGACCAAGGCCGAGCGCGAGCTCTTCGAGAAGCTACAGAAGACCTCGAAGTTCGACCCCAGGAAACAGCGGTGATGGCAAGCACGCCGACGACGCGCGTGAGCGCCGCCCTGGTGCGCCGGACCCCGACGCTGATCGGGGTGGAGGCGCTGGCGCGGGAGACGGGCCTGCACCCCGAGCTCGTGCGCCGGCTCGTGCGCCTCGGCCTTGTCGAGACGGCGGGGGGAAGCGCGGCGGCGCCACGCTTCGATGCCGCCACCGCTTCCCGTCTCGCGCGGGCTCTGCGCCTGCGCCGGGACCTGGGCCTCAACTACGCGGGCGCCATCCTCGCCGGCGAGCTGCTGGCCCGGATCGATGACTTGGAGGACCGGTTGCGCCGCTCTGAGCCGCCGCCGCCCCCGCGCGGCGAGCGCCGCGAGCCGCCTTCGCAACGACCACACGCTGAGGTGATCACGTGGACCCGAATCGTCTGACCCAGAAGTCCCAGGAGGCCCTGCACGACGCCCAGACGAAGGCGCTGCGCTACGGGCAGACCGAGGTCGAGCCCGAGCACCTGCTACTGGCGCTCCTCGAACAGCCCGATGGGCTCATACCTCGCCTGCTGATGCGCGGCGAGGTCGACTTCGACGCGCTCCACGCCGCGGTCGAGCGAGCGATCGAGGCCCTGCCCCGGGTCACCGGCTCAGGCGCCGGGGCGGGCCAGGTCTACGTCTCCCGCGCGCTGAGCTCGGTCCTCGACGACGCCGAGAAGGAGGCCAAACGCCTCAAGGACGAGTACGTCTCGGTCGAGCACATCCTCCTGGCCATGATCGCGAGCGGAACGCGGACCTCGGTCGGGCGGATCCTCCGCGAGCACGTGGTGACCCGAGAGCGCTTCCTCGAGATCCTCACCTCGGTCCGTGGCAGCCAGCGCGTCACCAGCGCTACGCCCGAGTCGGCCTATGAGGCGCTCGAGAAATATGGCATCGACCTCGTCGTCGCCGCCCGCACGGGCAAGCTCGACCCCGTGATCGGGCGTGACGCCGAGATCCGCCGCGTGATCCAGATCCTGTCCCGGAAGACCAAGAACAATCCCGTCCTCGTCGGCGATCCGGGCGTGGGCAAGACGGCGATCGTCGAGGGGCTGGCTCAGCGCATCGTGCGCGGAGACATTCCCGAGGGGCTCAAGGACAAGACGATCTTCTCGCTCGACATGGGTTCCCTGCTCGCGGGCGCCAAGTACCGAGGTGAATTCGAGGAGCGCCTGCAAGCGGTGCTCCAGGAGGTCAAGGCGGCCGAGGGGCGGATCCTCGTCTTCATCGACGAGATTCACACCGTCGTCGGGGCGGGCGCGACCGAGGGCGCGATGGACGCCGGGAATATGCTCAAGCCCATGCTCGCTCGCGGCGAGCTCCACTGCATCGGCGCGACCACCCTCGACGAGTATCGCCGCCATATCGAGAAGGACGCCGCGCTCGAGCGGCGCTTCCAGCCCGTGATGGTCGACGAGCCCACGGTCGAGGACACGATCTCGATCCTGCGCGGCCTGCGCGAGCGCTTCGAGGTCTACCACGGGGTCCGGATCCAGGACGCCGCCGCCGTGGCCGCGGCCACGCTCGCTGACCGCTACATCACCGACCGCTTCCTGCCCGATAAGGCCATCGACCTCGTCGACGAGGCGTGCGCGGTGATCCGGACCGAGATCGACTCGATGCCACAGGAGCTCGACGCCATCACCCGCCGCGTGATGCAGCTCGAGATCGAGGAGGCGGCGCTGGGGAAGGAGAAGGACAAGGCGAGCAAGGAGCGCCTCGAGGCCCTCCGCCGGGAGCTCGCCGACCTGCGCGCCGAGGCCGACGCGATGACGGCCCAATGGGAGGCCGAGCGCCAGGCCATCCGCAAGCTCCAGGCCCTGCGCGAGGAGCTCGAGCAGGTCCGGCGCGAGATCGAGGACGCCCAACGCAACTACGACCTGGGTCGCGCCGCCGAGCTCCAGCACGGGCGCCTGCCCGAGCTGGAGCGTCGCCTCCAGGCCGAGGAGGAGCGGCTGAACCAGAAGCAGGGCCGTATGCGGCTGCTGCGCGAGGAGGTCACCGAGGACGAGATCGCCGAGGTCGTCGCGCGCTGGACGGGGATCCCCGTTTCGCGGCTCCTCGAGGGTGAGCGCGAGAAGCTCCTGCGCCTCGACGAGGTCCTCCACGAACGGGTCATCGGCCAGGACGAAGCGGTGCGTCTGGTGGCCGACGCCGTGATCCGTGCCCGCGCCGGGATCAAGGATCCCAAGCGCCCGATCGGCTCCTTCATCTTCCTCGGGCCCACCGGTGTGGGCAAGACCGAGCTCTCGCGCGCGCTCGCGGAGGCCCTGTTCGACTCCGAGGACAACATGATCCGCCTCGACATGTCCGAGTATCAGGAGCGCCACACCGTCAGCCGCCTGATGGGAGCGCCCCCCGGGTACGTGGGCTACGAGGAGGGCGGTCAGCTCACCGAGGCGGTGCGGCGCAAGCCGTATTCGGTCGTGCTCTTCGACGAGATCGAGAAGGCGCACCCCGACGTCTTCAACGCCCTGCTCCAGATCCTCGACGACGGCCGCCTCACCGACGCCCAGGGCCGCACCGTCAACTTCCGGAATACCGTGATCATCATGACCTCGAATATCGGCTCGATCTACCTGCTCGACGGCGTCACCCCCGACGGGGAGATTCACGAGGACGCGCGCGACCGCGTGATGGCCGATCTCCGCGAGCACTTCCGTCCCGAGTTCCTCAACCGGGTGGACGAGATCATCATGTTCAAGCCGCTCACGCTCCCCGAGATCGAGCGCATCGTCGACCTCCAGTTCGAGGACGTCCGCCGGCGCCTGGCCGGACGCCGGGTGCGGCTCGAAGTGACCGAGGCCGCCCGCGAGCTCATCGCCAGGCTGGGATATGACCCCGTCTACGGCGCCCGCCCGCTGCGCCGCTACATCCAACGCGAGATCGAGACGAGGATCGGTCGCGCCCTGATCGCCGGCGACATCGGCGAGGGAGCGGCGATTATCGTCGACGCTGAGGGCGAGGAGCCGGTCGTGCGCTGGCGCGAGGCCCCCCCGGCCGACGAAGCGAGCCCCGATCTCGTCGGGGCCGCCGCGTGAGGGCCGAAAGCGCGGCGATGCGTAAGCTGAGCGCAGACTGCGAGGGAGTGCCCAAGCGCGCGTGACCCCCCAACCGCCGTGGTCCGGTGGCCACTAGGGCGATCGAGGACGCAAGCCTGGCGGAACGCGCCGCGCGCGGTCGGGCCGCCCGCAATCATGCGCCGCGGTCCGCGCACGGCGGGTGGGAGCCCGCAGCCAACCGGCCCGATCCCGTCGACCTGCTCGAGGAGCAGGCCGCGGAGAGGGTCCCCGAGCTGATCCCGATCCGCTACGGCCGCATGCTCGTCTCGCCCTTCACCTTCTTTCGCGGCGCCGCTTACGTGATGGCGTCAGACCTCAACACCGAGCCCCGCACCGGACTCGAGGTCCAGCTCTGCGGCGACGCGCACCTGTCGAACTTCGGCACCTACGCCGGACCGGACCGCCGGCTCGTGTTCAGCGTCAACGACTTCGACGAGACCCTGCCCGGCCCCTTCGAATGGGACGTGAAACGCCTCGTGGCCAGCTTCGCGGTGGCCGGACGCGACCGCGGGTTCGACGCCGCCCAGCGCGAGTCGGTCAACCTCACCGTCGCGCGCTCCTACCGGGAGGCGATCCGGAGCATGGCTGAGATGCGCGCGCTCGAGCTCTGGTACCTCGAGATCGACCGCGACCTCGAGACGATCATCGCCGAGTGGGAGGCCCGTCTCAGCCCCGAGGAGCTCAAGCGCTTCGAGCGCGACCTCGCCAAGGCGCGCGCCAAGGACAGCGTGCGCGCGCTCGCCAAGCTCACCCAAGTGGTCGACGGCCGGCCGCGCATCATCGAGGATCCACCCCTCATCGTCCCCATCGAGGAGCTGACCGGGGCTGAGGAGGCCGAGCACCTGGACGCGGCGATCCACGAGATCGTCCGCTCCTATCGCAGCACGCTCCCGGCCGATCGCCGCCGGCTGCTCGAGCGCTATCGCTACGTGGACGCGGCGCGCAAGGTCGTGGGCGTGGGGAGCGTGGGCACGCGGGCGTGGATCATCCTCCTCCTCGGTCGCGACGACAGCGATCCGCTCTTCCTGCAGATGAAGGAGGCGCAGCGCTCAGTGCTCGAGCCGTATCTGAAGCGGAGCGCCTACAGCAATCACGGGCGCCGCGTCGTGGAGGGCCAGCGCCTGATGCAGGCCACGAGCGACATCATGCTCGGCTGGGTTCACACCACCAAGTGGATCGACGGCGTCGACCGTGACTTCTACGTCCGCCAGCTGTGGGACGGAAAGGGCTCCGCGCCCGTCGACGTCATGGACGACCGGACGCTCGCCAGCTACGGCGAGCTTTGCGGGTGGGTGCTGGCCCGGGCCCACGCTCGCTCCGGCGACCCGATCGCGATGGCCGCCTACCTCGGCTCCGGTGACGTTTTCGACCGCGCCATGTCGTCCTTCGCCGAGCGCTACGCGGACCAGAACGAGCGCGATTACGAGGCGCTTCGTAGCGCCGCCGAGGCCGGACGGATCGAGGTCCTGAGTGGTCTCTGAATCGCAAGCCGTCACAGCCGCGGGCTGACCGATGTCGCTCCTAACCGCCCGCAGCCCGCATAGTGTCAGCGTGACGGTCGACCGCCTCCTCGGGGCGCTCGAAGGCCGCGGAATCCAAGTCTTCGCCCGGGTCGATCACGCGGCGGGAGCACGAGCGGCGGGACTCGAGCTCCCCGACGAAGAGGTCGTCATCTTCGGCGACCCCCGTGTCGGGACGCTGCTCATGCAGAGCGACTCGGAGGTGGGATACGAGCTGCCGCTGCGAGTGTTGGTGTGGGATGCGGGGGGCGAGACGGTGGTGGGCTACCGACCCCCCACCGAGCTGGCGATGGATTACGAGATGAGCGATCGGGCCGAGGTGCTTGAGCGCATGATGGCCCTGCTCGAGCAGCTTGTGGGCGAGAGCGTCGCGACCGGTTGAGCGGCCGCTCAGCCGCCGTTTTCGTGGCCGAACTCGAGCTCGAGGGCGGTGCGCGCCCGGGCGAGAGCGCCCCCGAGGCCGGCCGCAACCAAAGTCACGCGGTCGGCATCGCCGGCCTTCGCGCTCGTCTCGAGGTCCCGGCACCGGCGTAGGACCTCGGTGGCGCCAGCCCACCCGCTCGCTCCGCCGAGAGCATGCGACTGACGCCTGACCTCATCGAGGTCCCCCTCCTGAATTGCCGCCTCGATCCCGGCACACCGATCGCGTGCGTCGCAGAGGTAGGTGTCGACGAGCTCTCTGATCGCCGGAGCTCCGACCCCCGGCTTCCTCGCCAGCTCGTGCAGAGCCTGTATGGCACCGAGTTCCAGAGTGACCGTCGGCGCCAAGTTCGGGCGTGGCTCCTGGAGATCGGCCGCGGCCGCGGCCTCGTCGACGACGGTGAGCAAGCGCTCGACGCCGAAGGGCTTGGTCAGGTAATCGTCGGCACCGGCTTGCCGCATGCGCTCGATCTGACCCGGGGTGGCGTCGGCGCTCGTGATCACCACGCGGATGTCGGCCGTCCGTGAGTCGCCGCGAATCCGGCGCAGCACCTCCTCGCCCGACATGTCGGGAAGGTTGATGTCGAGGAGGATCAGCCCCGACCGATGCTCGCGCGCGAGCTCGATGGCCAGGCCTCCCTGCGTCGCGACGATCAAAGTCACCTGCGGGCGCGCCGCGAGGATGGTCTCTACGAGCTTGATGTTGGATGGGTTGTCTTCGACGTAGAGGACGGTCAGCGGACGCGTCGGGATCCCGCCGGCCGCGATCGGCCCCGCCTCCAAGCGCTCGCGCGGCGCCCGCGGCGCCGTAACGACGGGAAGCTCGAACCAGGATGTCGTCCCGACCCCGAGGACACTGTCGATCCCGAGCTCGCCCTCCATCGCCTCCATCAGGCGTTTGCTGAGCGCGAGGCCGAGGCCCGTGCCCTCCACGTCGGTCGCCTCAGCGCCGAGCCGGTCGAAAGGCTCGAAGACGCGCGGCAGCGCCTCGGCGGCGATCCCGACCCCGGTGTCGGCGACCACGACGCGGGCTCGAGGCCCGGTGCGCGTATACCCCAGGCTGATAGCTCCCTCCGTGCGGTTGTACTTGACGGCGTTCGAGAGGAGGTTGAGGAGTACTTGCTTGAGTCGCTGTCGGTCGGCAAGGACATAGATGTCGAGGTCAGCGGCGGGCGGCGAGCTGATCGTGAGCGAGCGAGCGGCCGCGAGGGGCAGGACCAAGTCGAGCGTCTCCCCGATGACCTCGCCGAGATGGACCGGCTCGAGCGAGAGCCTGAGCTCGCCACGCTCGATGCGGGAGATGTCGAGCACCTCGTTGATGAGATCGAGCAGGTGGCTCGCTGACCTGGTGAGCTGCGCCAGCTTCTCGCGTTGTCCAGCACTCAGATCCTCCCGCCCGAGGAGCTCTCCGAAGCCGAGCATCACGTGCAGCGGTGTGCGCAGCTCGTGGCTCGTGCGCGAGAGGAACTCGCTCTTGGCGTTGCTGGCCTGCTCGGCCAGCGCCTGCGCGCGCTGCGCGGCGGCTTCGGCCAGCTTGCGTGAGCTGATGTCGCGAGTCGAGCTCTGGTACTCGAGCACGGCCCCAGTGGCGGGATCGTGCAGCGTGTGGGTCTTCGTCTCGACCCAGACGTAGCTGCCGTCCTTGCGCCGGAGCCGATATTCGAGGGTTACATCTTTGGCGTCGGCGTCGTCCCAGTCGACGAGATCGCGGAGCCCGGCGTGGTCCTCGGGGTGCACATCGGTCCGGGCGGCGCGACCGATGAGCTCGTGCGGATCGTAGCCGTACACCTCCTGGCTGGCGGGCGAGACGTACAGGAGGGTCCCGTCCGGGGAAACGCGATCGATCACGTCGGTCGAGTTCTCGGCGAGCAGACGGAAGCGCTCTTCGCTTTCGCGTAGCGCTTCCTCGGCCCGCCTGCGCTCGGTGACGTCGCGCGTCACCTTGGCGTAGCCCCGGAGACCTCCCGCGTCATCGCGGATGGGCGTCAGGATGATGTCGGCCCAGAAGCGAGTCCCGTCCTTGCGCACTCGCTCGCCTTCCTCCTCGTAACGACCCTCGGCGAGGGCGGCAGCGAGCTCGCGTTGCGGGTCGCCGGCCTCGACCAACTCAGGCGGATAGAAGATCGAGAAGTGACGGCCGATGATCTCGGCTTCGCGGTAGCCCTTGATTCGCTCGGCGCCTGGGTTCCAGCCTGTGACTCGGCCCTCTGGGTCGAGCACGATGATCGCGTAATCAGTGACGCTAGAGACGAGGAGGCGAAAGCGCTCCTCGCTTTCGCGGAGCGCATCGTGCAGTGCTCGCTCCTCGGTCACGTCGTCGATCACAGCGGCTATCCGCTCGACCTTTCCGTGTTCGATCTGGACGGGCTCGGCTCTGGTCCTGACCCATCTCGTCTCCCCGCCGGGACGCACGATCCGGAACTCGAAGTCGTCGGGGCCGGTCATGGCGGCACGCTTGGCCAGCACGATCTCGCGGTCATCGGGATGGATGAGTTCCTCGATGGCGAGGGGAGTTCGGTAGACCTCGTCGCGATCGAGCCCGAAGATCCGCCCCACGGCGGGGCTGGCGTAGAGCGTCACCGGCGGGTCGATGTCGCGGAGCATGAACCCCTGCTGAACGGTCTCCGTCACCTGACGAAAGTGCTGCTCGCTCTCGCGCAACCGGCCCTCGGAGCGCCGGCGCTCGGTGACGTCGTAGAACACGCCCTGCACGCAGCGCTCGCCGTCGAGTTCGACGCGGGAAATCGACAAGAGGACGCTCAGCGTCTCGCCGCTCTTGGTCCGGAGCTCCTCCTCGAGGTCGTGGACGCGCCCCGTGCGGTCCAGCTGCTCGAAGATGATCCCCCGACGCTCCGGCCTCGCCCATAGGCCGATCTCATGCACCGTCTTGCCCACGAACTCATCCTCCTCGTAGCCGAGCATCTCGAGGCAGGCCGAATTCACGTGCAGGATCGTCCCGTCAGACTCGCGCGTGATCGAAGTCGGGACCGGGCCGGCCATGAACAGACTATGGAAGCGATCGCTCATGCCGATCTCGCACGCAGCATGTAGGGCAGGCCCAGATTTCTGATCACATCGGGCAGTCCGTGGATCCCGGCCGGCTTGACGAGGTAGGCATCGATGCCGATGTCGTAGGCGCGCTCGATGTCCTCGTCATCGCCCGATCCGCTCAACATCACCACGGGTACACCCTCGAGCTCGGCGCGAGCGCGGACCCAGCGCAGGACGTCCAGGCCCGAGGCGTCGGGAAGCGAGAGGTCGAGCACGAGCATTACCGGCGTGGTGCCTGCGGCAGGGGCTCGCTCGAGATATTCGATCGCGTCCGCGGCGCTGGCGAAGTGCTCGAGCGGGTTCACCATGTGGGTTGCGGACAGGACCCGGCCGATCAGCGCGGCCGTGGTCCGGTCGTCTTCCAGCACGACGACGGGCGCGGGCGCCTCGCCGGGCTGCAACGGACCGGATATCGTCATCACGACGAGCCGACGGGAGGCGGCTGGCAGGTCGCGTGCGCCGGTCCCGGGCGAGCCAGGTAGAAGCCTTGCGCGTGGACGCAGCCGAGCGAGCGAAGCTGTGCGAGCTGCGCCGCGGACTCGATCCCCTCTGCCGTCACGGCCAGCTTCAGATCCTGGAACAGAGCGACGATGGCCTGCGCCAGGGCCCAGGCGTCGGCCGAGGTCGTCAGATCACGAGTGAAGGCCCGATCGAGCTTGACTCCGTCGAGCGGGAGGTCGCGGATATAGCCCAGCGACGAGTAACCCGTGCCGAAGTCGTCGACGTAGACTCGCACGCCGAGCCGGCGCAGCTCCTCGAGCGGCGCCGAGATGGCGTTCGACTCGCTCGCCATGGCCGTCTCGGTGACCTCGACGATCAGGTGTTCGGGAGGGAGCTCCGCCGCTTCCAGCGCCGTCCGGAAGCGGGTGGCGAAGTCCGGGTCCTGGAGCTGGTGGACCGAGAGGTTGACGCTCACGTAGGGAGACTCCGTGTGGTGGGCGCGCCACCCGTTCGCCTCCCGGCACGCCCGCTCGAGGATCCATTGCCCGAGCTCGGGCATCAGACCACTGCGCTCGGCAAGGGGAATGAAGGTGGCCGGGCTGACCAGGCCGACTCCGGGTCGGTGCCAGCGTACGAGCGCCTCGAACCCCACCGTGTGCCGGGTGCCGATCTCGATGATTGGCTGGTAGTGAAGGAGGAACTCGTCGCGCGCGAGCGCCCCGTGCAGCTCGCTCCCGAGGGCGAAGTCGTCAAGGACGCGACGGTCACGCTCCGGATCGAAGACCGAGACCTTCTCGCCGTTGCGGGTGCTCTTGGCGTGGTACATCGACGCATCTGCTCGCCGCAGCGCGGAAACGAGCGGCTCGCCCGGAGCGGCGGCGGCGATGGCCACGCTCGCACGTACGTAGATCGAGTATCCGCTCGTCTCCACCCCGCCTTCGAGCTGGCCGAGGAACCTGTCAGCCAGGTTGCGGCCTGCCTCCTCGTCGGCGTCCCGTAACAGAGCGCCGAACTCGTCGTCTCCGAGGCGTAGGAGCACGTCGTCAGGACCTGCGACTCCGCGCAGCAGATCTGCGACGGCCTGGAGCACGAGGTCGCCGGTGGCGTGGCCAAAGGTGTCGTTGATGCCCTTGAAGTTGTCCAAGTCGATGTCCACGAGCACCCAACCCGAACTCGGTGATGCCTCCCCGGTCTGGGCCAGGCGGACCCGGTTGCCAAGGCCCGTCAGCCCGTCACGGGCGTTCTCAGCACCTGGCGTTTCCGGCCGGTCTGATAACGCCGTCAGCGCGCGATCCGAGTGCTCGCGGGTGAACTGCCCGACCATCACTTCACGGGCCTCGCGCGCATAACGTTGGCACCGATGATCCCGATTCGGGACAGGAGTAAACGTCGACCAAGCGATCCATGCTTTGAGCGATCGGATGAGGCAACCTCGGCACATCGCACCACCATTTGGCGCGGCCCGTAGCTAACCCACCAGTCTCTGTCGAGAAGGCGCATTAATCGTTCATCCCCGGTCTCAATACGTAGTATCGACTGGGCTGGCGGAAACCACCATCCCCCGAACCAGGCATCGACTGCCCAACTGCACACCAAAGTGCATAAATCTGCCGGAAACCGGTGCAAGAGTTGTACATAGCTGGACGTGCGCTCCGCGGTATCGGTACTCGTTGCGCGGCTGGAGCCGTGGTTACAGCAGACCTTCAAGAGGATCCCTACGTCCTCGAGAGGGAAGAGGGTTGTACTCCCGAGCGGTAAGACTGTCAACTCGCCTGCCCACCGTGCGGCGGTACGTGCCGGGTAAGTAAGCCCGGGGGCGATGTTGGGAAAGGGTCCCATGCGTGGTATCCGAGCTCGCACACCCTCCCCCGCGGTGACCTGTGGTGCCGGCGGCGAGCCGTGCTGCCGGCGGCGAGCCGTGCTGCCGGCGGCGACCCCGTGCTGCGTTTTCATCGTATGCCGATGCATTCGCAGCACACTCCGCACAAACCGGCCCGCCCCGCCACCCGGGGGCGGCGGTTCCCCGCGCCCGTGCGGCGCGCCGGTCCCGGCGGCGCGCGAGCCGTTCCGGTGGTCGGCTGGTCCGCCGGTCCCGGCGCGCGGGCCAGGTCCGTGGAAGGGCTCCGTTAACGGTGTCCTTGATGGTGCCAGTGCCGAGCGTCACGCGTGCAGCCTTGAGCGCGTCCTCGTCGATCTCTACAAGGTGCTTACTCATGAAAGTTCGGCCGCGGCGGCAATGAGTAAGTCGGGCGCTGGGACGCGACGATGGTCACCCGATACGGCCATTGAGAGTTGCACCTCCCGCGCCCGGCTCCACAACGACTGGGGCACGGCACCGCGTCGAACGCCGCGAGGCGTCTGGCAAGTTCGTTCGCGCGCTCTTGGTTGGGCATCAAGCGCACCAACTCCAACCTGACGAGGTCACAGACGAGCACCCGGCCGGCCCGAACCTCGGTGTTGAACCACTCCGCGAGCGCGGGGAAGCGGCGATCTCGGACCCATGTCCAGACCGCGGTATCGACAAGCGCAGGCCGCGGGAGCGGAACGGGCCGCGGCTCGCTAATGCACATTGAACCGCTCGCGCCCTTAGGCTCGGTGCGAGCCGCGAGGAGTCGTGGCAGGGGCGCTCGCCATTGGCCGCCCGGTACGTCGCGCGACGTCGTTGCGGGCAACGGCCTACCGTTCGCGGCATGACTTGGACCATCGACGTTCCCGTGGCTGCCGGTCCCGCGCTGCCGCTGTTGCCGAGTCCGCTGGCGGCGGCGGTCGCGGATGCTCTGGCGCGGCCGGCGGCGCAGCAGCCGGCGTGGCCTGACTCCGGTTATCTCGCGCGTGTGC